>NZ_JBFTJE010000005.1:0-390552 GCF_056395265.1 Cupriavidus sp. 10L43_2 | reverse complement strand
GGTGCGGGGGCCGGAGCCGCCGCGGGAGCCGGTGCCGGGGCGGCGGCCGGAGCCGGGGCAGGCGCGGCGGCGCCGGCACCTGCCGGCTCCAGCATCACCAGCACCGAGCCTTCGGCCACGTTGTCGCCCACCTTGATGCGGACTTCCTTGACGGTGCCGGCCTGCGGGCTGGGCACGTCCATGGTCGCCTTGTCCGACTCCAGCGTCACCAGCGCGTCTTCCGCGTTGATGGTATCGCCCGGCTTCACGTGCACTTCGATGACGGGTACGGCGTCATAGTCGCCGATATCCGGCACCTTGATTTCAATCGCTTGACTCATTCAGTGTCTCTCCTGGGCAGCCGGCACTCGCGTCTACACACGACAAACGCTCGGCGAGGTTACTCTCGCCTCACGCTTCTGTCACGTTGCCACGCCGCAAGGCGCCGCCGGGCCAGCCGGGGGCGCCCGCGGCGCGGCGGGTGCCGCACTGCGGGGGGGTTCAGGCGTGTAAGTCCGGGAATCAGACCGACATCGGGTTCGGCTTGCTCGGGTCGAGGTTGTACTTCTTGATCGCCTCGGCGACCTTTTCACGACCGATCGCGCCTTCGTCGGCCAGCGCCTTCAGCGCGGCCAGCGTGACCCAGTGGCGATCCACCTCGAAGAAGTGGCGCAGCTTCTCGCGGGTATCCGAGCGGCCGAAGCCGTCGGTGCCCAGCACCACATAGCGGCGCGGCACGAACGGACGGATCTGCTCGGCGAACGCGCGGATGTAGTCCGTGGAGGCGATGACCGGGCCGCGCACGCCCTTGAGCTTCTGGGCGACGAACGACTCGCGCGGCGTCTCGGTGGGGTGCAGCAGGTTGTGGCGCTCGGCGGCATTGCCTTCGCGGGCCAGCTCGGTGAAGCTCGGGCAGCTCCACAGGTCCGACTCGACGCCCCAGTCCTTCTTGAGCAGCTCGGCGGCGGCGATCACCTCGCGGAAGATCGTGCCCGAACCCAGCAACTGCACGCGCGGCGCGTTGCTGTTCTCCACGCCCTTGCGGAACTGGTACATGCCCTGGACGATGTCGCGTTCCACGCCAGCCGGCATTTCCGGGTGCTCGTAGTTCTCGTTCATCACCGTCAGGTAGTAATAGACGTCTTCCTGTTCGGCGTACATGCGGCGCATGCCGTCCTGCATGATCACGGCCAGTTCGTACTGGAACGTCGGGTCATACGAGATGCAGTTCGGGATCACGGCGTGGAACACGTGCGAATGGCCGTCCTCGTGTTGCAGGCCCTCGCCGTTCAGCGTGGTCCGGCCCGAGGTACCGCCCAGCAGGAAGCCGCGCGAGCGCATGTCGGCAGCGGCCCAGCACAGGTCGCCGATACGCTGGATGCCGAACATCGAGTAGTAGATGTAGAACGGGATCATCTGCACGCCGTGCGTCGAGTACGACGTGGCGGCAGCAATCCAGTCGCACATGGCGCCGGCTTCGTTGATGCCTTCCTGCAGCACCTGGCCAGTCTGCGATTCCTTGTAGAACATCAGCTGGTCGTGATCCTGCGGCACGTACTTCTGGCCTTCCTGGTTCCAGATGCCGACCTGGCGGAACAGCCCTTCCATGCCGAACGTGCGCGACTCATCGGGCACGATGGGCACCACGTGCTTGCCAATCTTCTTGTCCTTGAGCAGCGTGTTCAGGATCCGCACGAAGGCCATGGTCGTGGAGACCTCGCGGCCTTCGCCGGTGGCCTTGAGCAGCGCGTCGAACGCGGCCAGCTCGGGCACCGGCAGCGCTTCCGCCTTCAGGCGGCGGCTGGGCAGGTAGCCGCCCAGTTCCATGCGGCGGGCGCGCATGTATTCGAGTTCCTTCGAGCCATCCTCGAAGGTCAGGTACGGCACGTCCTCGATCTTGTCGTCCGTCACCGGGATGTTGAACTGGTCGCGGAACTTGCGGATCGCGTCCACCGGCATCTTCTTCTGCTGGTGGGCCACGTTCATGGCCTGGCCGGCATCGCCCATGCCATAGCCCTTGATGGTCTTGGCCAGGATCAGCGTCGGCTGGCCCTTGTGCTCGCTGGCGGCCTTGTAGGCGGCGTAGATCTTGTGCGGGTCATGGCCGCCACGGTTCAGGCGCCAGATGTCGTCGTCGGACCAGTCGGCCACCATGGCCTTCAGCTCCGGCGTGTTGAAGAAGAACTCGCGCACGTAGGCGCCGTCCTTGGCCTTGAAGGTCTGGTACTCGCCGTCCACGCATTCCATCATGCGTTTCATCAGCAGGCCCTTGGTGTCGCGTGCCAGGAGCTGGTCCCAGCGGCTGCCCCAGACCACCTTGATCACGTTCCAGCCCGAACCGCGGAATTCCGATTCCAGTTCCTGGATGATCTTGCCGTTGCCGCGCACCGGACCGTCCAGGCGCTGCAGGTTGCAGTTGATCACGAAGACGAGGTTGTCCAGCTTCTCGCGGCCGGCCATGCCGATCGCGCCGAGCGATTCCGGCTCGTCGGTCTCGCCGTCACCCAGGAAGGCCCAGACCTTGCGGTCGCCGGCCTTGGCCAGGCCGCGGCTGTCCAGGTACTTCATGAAGCGCGCCTGGTAGATCGCCATGATCGGGCCCAGGCCCATCGAGACGGTCGGGAACTGCCAGAAGTCCGGCATCAGCCACGGGTGCGGGTAGGACGAGATGCCCTTGCCGTCCACTTCCTGGCGGAAGTTGTCGAGTTGCTCGGGGGTCAGGCGGCCCAGCAGGAAGGCGCGCGAGTACACGCCCGGCGCCGAGTGGCCCTGCACGAAGACGAGGTCGCCGCCGCTCTGCTCGGACGGGGCGCGCCAGAAGTGGTTGTAGCCGACGTCATAAAGCGTGGCGGCCGACGCGAACGACGAGATATGGCCGCCCACGTTGGTGTGCTTGTTGGCGCGCAGCACCATGGCCATCGCGTTCCAGCGCGTGTACGAGCGGATGCGGTGCTCGATATCCTGGTCGCCTGGAATGCGGGCCTGCTGCTCCACCGGAATGGTGTTGATGTACTGCGTCTCGGCGTGGAACGGCTGGGTCACGCCGTTCACGCGTGCATATTCGATCTGCTTTTCGATCAGGAAAGCGGCGCGTTCCGCACCTTCGGCCGCCAGCACGCCCTGCAGGGCATCCAGCCATTCATGCGTTTCCTGGGGATCGGCGTCGTTGGCGCTGCTCGCGCCGAGAATCTGCTCTGGTACGGCTGACATGAGACTGTCTCCTGGTGAATTCCTGGCGAGCGCACGAGATCCGCCCGCATTGTCTGGTCGAAGCGATTCTATGGAAGCACAGCAGAGGCTGACAAGCGAAATTTTCAGATTACGGATTCGTTTCTTATAATGTGAAATATTGCGGCGGTGCACCAGAGCGCGCGCGCCGCAGGCCGATGTCGCCCGCGCATTGATCGGACGCCGCTTCCTCGCCAGCCCTGGCCGGGGCACGATCCGCGCAAACTTGAGCAGGTGCCGCATAGGCGCTTTCCCCAAGCGACGCACCGCAATAATCCCTATACACTGGCCGGTCAGCCGTCAATCCCTTATGCAGTTCCTCCAACGACTCCTCTCCGGCCTGCGCACGGCCATGCTTCCCCCAAATCCCTCCGGGGCCGTGACCCCGGCCACGGTGGAAGCGTCTGCCGCTGCGCACCATGCCGCCCAGCACGCGGCCCACGCCGGACGCGACGGCGATCCCCATGACGACGTGGCGCACGACGCCGCCGACGCCCACGAAGCCGACGGCCCCTTCGCCGCCGCGCCGCGCCGCCTCTGGTGGCTGCGCTGGCGCAACCTCGTGGCGACGAGCTGGTTCATGTTCATCCCGCTCGTGGCGATTGTGCTCTTCACCGTGGCGATGGGCGTCATCCTGTGGTCGCTGCACGAGACGGAGCGCCAGCAGCAGCGCGACGCCCTGTACCGCGACGCCGCCTGGGCGCAGCAGCGCGTGCGGCTCTCCCTGCTGAGCAACCAGGACCAGCTGGCCTCGCTGGCGCGCGACATCGCCGCCGCGCAGCTCGACCAGGGAGCCTATCGCACGGCCGCGCAGGAAATCTTGCGAGAGAACCCGGAAATCGTCTTTGTGAACTGGCTCGATGCCACGCGGCGCGGCCGCTGGTCGCTGCCGTCCACGTCGGAGTTTGCCGGCCGGTTGCGGGAGACCGTCGACCATCCGCTGGAGCCGGAAGTCCTCGACACCTTCGACGCCGCCCGCGAGACCCAGCGCGTGGTCTACTCCCGCCCGCTGATGAACGACCGCGGCGACAGCTTCATGCTGATGGAAGTGCCGATCGTGCGGGACAACGAGTTCCTCGGCACCCTCGGCGCGCTCTATTCGATCAACGGCATCCTGACCCACCTGCTGCCGCCCGAGCTGACGGAGCGCTACCGCTTCTCGCTCATCGACAAGAACAACCAGACGCGCGCGAGCACGTCGCTGCGGCCCGTGCCGGGCAATGCGCTGTCGTACGAAGTGCTGCTTGATCCACCTGGACACTCGCTCTCGCTGCGCGCGGATGCCTACCCGCCGCCATCGAACCTGCCTAACAACATGCTGCTGTGGCTGGTGGTGGGGCTGTCCTGCTTCCTGCTCTGGAGCCTGTGGAGCATGTGGCGGCACACCAGCCGCCGCTCCGAGGCGCAGCGCGCCCTGCTGGCCGAGACCTCGTTCCGCCGGGCGATGGAAAACTCGATGCTGATCGGCCTGCGCGCGCTCGACCTGAACGGCCGCATCACCTATGTGAATCCCGCCTTCTGCCGCATGACGGGCTGGTCCGAGGGCGCCCTGGTCGGCCGCGTGCCGCCGTTCCCCTACTGGCCGCCCAACGACCAGCAGGAGATGCAGAAGCAGATCGACCTGACGCTGCAGGGCAAGTCGCCCGCCACCGGCTACGAGATGCGCGTGATGCGCCGCGACGGCAGCAGCTTCTTCGCGCGGATGTACGTCTCGCCACTAGTAGACGGCCGGGGCCGCCATACGGGCTGGATGAGTTCGATGACGGACATCACCGAGCCCAAGCGCGCCCGCGAGGAACTGGCCGCCGCACACGACCGCTTCACGACCGTGCTGGAAAGCCTGGACGCCGCCGTGTCCGTGCTGGCCACCGACAAGGCCGAGCTGCTGTTCGCCAACCGCTATTACCGGCAGCTGTTCGGCTGGGAGGCCGAGGGGCACCTGAAACTGGCCGGCGACGACTTCGACCGCGAGCAGATGTCGAGCGACAACACTGACTTTGTCGACGCCTACGCCGGCCTGCCGGCCTCGGAGCTGATGCCGTACGCGTCCGACGCGCGCGAGGTCTTCGTGCCAGACATGCAGAAATGGTTCGAAGTGCGCCGCCGCTATATCCAGTGGGTGGACGGCCACCTGGCGCAGATGCAGATCGCCACCGACATCACGGTGCGCAAGGCCGCCGAGGAAATGGCGCGCCAGCACGAGGAACGGCTCCAGTTCACCAGCCGCCTGACCACGATGGGCGAGATGGCGTCGTCGCTGGCGCACGAACTGAACCAGCCGCTGGCGGCCATCAATAACTACTGCATGGGTGCCGTGGCGCGGCTCCATTCGGGGCGCAGCACGCCCGAAGACCTGATTCCGGTGCTCGAAAAGACGTCGGCGCAGGCCGTGCGGGCGGGCACCATCATCAGCCGCATCCGGGGGTTCGTGAAGCGCAGCCAGCCGCAGCGGCGCGAGGCATCCCTCCACGATATCGTGGCGGACGCCGTGGGCCTGGCCGACCTGGAAGCCACGCGCCGCCGCGTGACCATCCTCACCCGCCTGCCTGCCCCCCCGCTGCTGCTGTACGTGGACCCGGTGCTGATCGAGCAGGTGCTGGTGAACCTGCTCAAGAACGCTGTGGAAGCCATGGCCGGGCTGCCTGCCATGCGCGCCGCCGGCGTGGTGCGCCTGCATGCGCGTATCGAGCCGGTGGAGTTCGGCCAGTGCGTCTGCATCGACGTGATCGACCAGGGCCCGGGCGTGGACGAAACCACCAAGGAGCGCCTGTTCGAGCCGTTCTTCAGCACCAAGTCCGACGGCATGGGCATGGGCCTGAACATCTGCCGCTCGATCATTGAATCCCACCAGGGCCGGCTCTGGGTGGAAAACAATGTGGACGGGATCGGCTGTACGTTTAAAATCACGCTGCCGCTGCAGCCTGCGCTCCCCGAGCAATAAGCCCGGGCACCCCGGCGAGACAGACGCGATGAGACCTTCCGCCGCGGGGCTTGGGTGGGTCGCCGCAGATCTGCCACTCGACCGGATAGTGTTGCGCACGCCGCCAGACGGTTACACTTAGTTGCAAACGACTTGGTCGTTAACGAATTTGCCCCAGGAGACTTCATGACCGCAACGCCCAGTCCCACTCCGCATCGTGGCGAGACCGTGTTCATCGTCGATGACGATGAAGCCATGCGCGACTCGCTGACCTGGCTGCTGGAGGGCAATGGCTACCAGGTGCGCAGCTTCAACAGCGCCGAGCAGTTCCTGTCCGCCTACGATGCCGGCCAGGTGTCCTGCCTGATCCTGGACGTGCGCATGCCCGGCATGAGCGGCCCGGAACTGCAGGAACGCATGCTGGCCGAGCACATCGACATTCCCATCGTGTTCATCACCGGCCACGGCGACGTGCCGATGGCCGTGTCCACGATGAAGCGCGGCGCGATCGACTTCATCGAGAAGCCGTTCGACGAATCCGAGCTGCGCGCGCTGGTGGAGCGCATGCTCCAGAAGGCCCGAACGGACCATTCGGCCGCCCGCGAGCAGCGCGCCGCCAAGGACCTGCTGGGCAAGCTGACCACGCGCGAGCAGCAGGTGCTGGAGCGCATCGTGGCCGGCCGCCTGAACAAGCAGATCGCCGACGACCTGGGCATTTCCATCAAGACGGTGGAGGCGCACCGCGCCAACATCATGGAAAAGCTCAACGTGAACACCGTGGCGGATCTGCTGCGACTGGCACTGTCGCGCAACAGCTGATCGGCTGGATGGACGGGGAAAAAACGGCGCAAAGGCGCCGTTTTTTTATGGATCGTCGATCAGGAGGTTGGCGGAAAAAGTAATGCAAACAGCACAATCATGCCGAACTGGGTGTGCCACAAACTGTCCCGTCCGAGCAGCTTGCACCGCGCCAACTGCCCGCCGATGGGCGCCAAACCCTTATAATCCGGCTTTGTCCGCGACGCCGCCGCCACGCGCGCGCCGCCTGCCCCGACTTCCCAGCCTCTCCCGCAGAATCCCATGCCCGCCCAACTGATCGACGGCAACGCCCTTGCCAAACAAATCCGTACCGAAGCCGCCCAGCGCGCCGCCCGCCTGACCGAGAAGGGTCACCAGCCCGGCCTCGCCGTGGTGCTTGTGGGCGAGGATTCCGCCAGCCAGGTCTATGTGCGCAACAAGGTCAAGGCTTGCGAGGACAACGGTTTCCATTCGTCGCTGGACCGCTATCCGGTCGATCTGTCCGAAGCCGACCTGCTGGCGCGCATCGACGAACTGAACGACGACCCGAAGATCCACGGCATCCTGGTGCAACTGCCGCTGCCGAAGCACATCGACAGCCACAAGGTGCTCGAAGCCATCGCCCCGGAAAAGGACGTGGATGGCTTCCACGTGGCCAACGCCGGCGCGCTGATGACCGGCGCCCCGTTGTTCCGCCCGTGCACGCCCTATGGGTGCATGAAGATGCTGGAATCGATCCAGTACCCGCTGCGCGGCGCGCGTGCCGTGGTGGTGGGCGCCTCGAACATCGTCGGCAAGCCGATGGCCATGCTGCTGCTCCAGGCCGGCGCAACCGTAACGATCTGCAACAGCAAGACGCGCGACCTGGCCGCCCATACGCGCGAGGCCGATGTGATCGTGGCCGCCGTGGGCCGCCGCAACATCATCACCGCCGATATGGTCAAGCCGGGCGCCGTGGTCATCGACGTCGGCATGAACCGTGACGATGCCGGCAAGCTGTGCGGCGACGTGGACTTCGCCGGCGTGCGCGAGGTGGCCGGCCACATCACCCCGGTGCCGGGCGGTGTGGGGCCGATGACGATCACGATGCTGCTGATCAACACCCTCGAAGCCGCCGAGCGCGAAGCCGGCCTGTAATCCGCCGGCCGCCGGGCCCCAATCGGCCCGATAGGAAAGTCGAACTGGAAATTTCCGCGCAGACGCCTCATCTTTGCACGTGTGAACGTATAAAGACCGAGGCTCGCCAACCGAGAACCGCCATGACCGTGAACAACGACCGCGCTACCAATCCCCTGCTCGACTTTACCGACCTGCCCCGCTTTGCCGAGATTCGTCCCGAGCACATCAGCCCGGCGCTGGACGTGCTACTGGCCGACGCCCAGGCTGGCGTGGCCCGCGCCGAAGACCCGGCCACCCCGGCCACCTGGACCAGCGCCGTGGAAGCCCTGGAGGCCGCCACCGAGCCGCTCGGCCGCGCCTGGGGCGTGGTGGGCCACCTGAGCGCCGTGGCGGACACGCCCGAACTGCGCAAGGTCCACACCGACAACCTGCCCCGCATGACCGAGTTCTGGTCGTCGCTGGGCCAGAACCTCGCGCTGTTCGAGAAGTACAAGGCCGTGGCCACCGGCCCCGAGTTCGCGGGCCTGACGCCGGCGCGCAAGCAACTGCTCGAAAACGAGCTGCGCGGCTTCCGCCTCGGCGGCGCCGAGCTGCCCGAAGACCGCAAGCCGCGCTTCGCCGAGATCCAGGAGCAGCAGGCCCAGCTTTCCAAGGCCTTCTCGGACCACGTGCTCGACGCCACCAATGCCTACGCCCTCTATATAGAAGACGAGGCGCGCCTGGCCGGCATTCCCGCCGATGCGAAGGAAGCCGCCGCCATCGCCGCGCAGAAGGACGAGAAGGCCGGCTGGAAGTTCACCCTGCACTTCCCGTCGTACTACCCGGTGCTGCAATATGCCGATGACCGCGCGCTGCGCCAGACCATGTACGAAGCGAGCGTGACGCGCGCCTCGGAACTCGGTGCGCAGTACGGCAGCGGGCAGGCCGACTGGGACAACACCGCCAACATGCGCGAGCAGCTGACGCTGCGCCGCGAGGAAGCGCAGATGCTTGGCTACAACAACTACGGCGAGGTCTCGCTCGTGCCGAAGATGGCCGAGTCGCCGGCCGACGTGCTCAAGTTCCTCGACGAACTGGCCGTCAAGGCGCGCCCCTACGCCGAGCGCGACTGGGCCGAGCTGCGCCAGTTCTCCGCCGCCGAGCTGGGCCTGGCCGAGCTGAAGCCGTGGGATGTGGCCTACGCCTCCGAGAAGCTGCGCCAGCAGCGCTATTCGTTCTCGGACGACGAAGTGAAGCAGTATTTCCAGGAGCCGAAGGTGCTCGAAGGGCTGTTCGGCGTGGTCGAGAAGCTGTTCTCGGTCAGCATCCGCCCGGACGAAGCCCAGACCTGGCACAAGGACGTGCGCTTCTACCGCGTAGTGTCGCCGCAGGGCGCCCTGCTCGCCCAGTTCTACATCGACCTCTACGCACGCGAAGGCAAGCGCGGTGGCGCCTGGATGGACGATGCGCGCGGCCGCAAGGAACGCGACAACGGCACCGTGCAGACCCCGGTGGCGTACCTGACCTGCAACTTCACGGCGCCCGTGGGCGGCAAGCCGGCGCTGTTCACGCACGACGAGGTCATCACGCTGTTCCACGAGTTCGGCCACGGCCTGCACCACATGCTGACGCAGGTGGGCGACCTCGGCGTGTCCGGCATCAACGGCGTGGAGTGGGATGCCGTGGAACTGCCGTCGCAGTTCATGGAGAACTTCTGCTGGGAATACGAGGTGCTGGCGAAGATGACCGCCCACGTCGAGACCGGCGCCCCGCTGCCGCGCGCGCTGTTCGACAAGATGCTGGCCGCCAAGAACTTCCAGAACGGCATGATGACGCTGCGCCAGATCGTCTACTCATCGTACGACATGCACCTGCACACCGACTATGACCCGCAGGGCCAGACCTCGGTGCTGGAACTGTCGCGCGAGATCAACGACAGCAAGCACGTGGTGCCGCAATCGCCGCTGTCGCGCTGGCCGAACACGTTCAGCCACATCTTCGCGGGCGGCTACGCGGCGGGCTACTACAGCTACAAGTGGGCCGAAGTGCTGTCCGCCGATGTCTACGCCGCGTTCGAGGAAGCCGGACAGCTGTCCGGCAGCGTGCTCGATTCAGCCACTGGCGAGCGGTATCGGCGCGAGATCCTGTCGGTGGGCGGCAGCCGCCCGGCGATGGAATCGTTCGTGGCCTTCCGTGGCCGCGCCCCGCAGATCGACGCGCTGCTGCGTCACGGAGGCATGGCGGCGTAATCGTCACATTTCTTTCCCGCTTCGCTGACCAGGCGCCCGGCTCATGGACTTTCCTTTCCCGATTCGTCAGGAATGTCCGCCGGGCGCTTGCGTCTGCAACCGGGAGGTCTTGCTTGACGATCCCCAGGCCGACCATCGCATCCTGCGGCTGACGCAGCAGGAGGAAAAGAAGCTCGTGGCCCGGCTGGAGCAGCTCACCTCGCTCGAGGAACTGCGGCACATGGAAGCCCGGATGGCCGAGTTGCTAGGCATCGAGGTGACCATCACGCCGAGCGCGAACGAAGTCCGCACGACGCGCGGCTTCCGCATCGAACTGGCCGACCGCCCGGGCCTGTGCCGCAAGACCCGCCAGAATATTCCCGCCGCGATTCGCCGCTGCATGGACGCCCATCCGGAAATCGCCTACGCCATCCTCGATCAGGGCGACCTGCTGGGTGGCGGTTTGGGCGAATGAGCCTCCCTCCCCGACTAATAAGAACACTCCACACCGAACAACGATGAGAATCGCCTCCTGGAACGTCAACTCCCTCAAGGTGCGCCTGCCCCAGGTGCTGCAATGGCTTGCCGCGCAGGACGCCGCCGGCACGCCCATCGACGCGCTCTGCCTCCAGGAACTCAAGCTGCCCGACGACAAGTACCCGCTGGCCGAACTCGAGGCGGCTGGCTTCCATAGCGTCTACACGGGCCAGAAGACGTACAACGGCGTGGCGATCGTCGCCCGTGACGGCACCATGCCGGCCGCCGCCGACGTGGTGCGCAACATCCCCGGCTACGAGGACGCCCAACAGCGCGTGGTAGCCGCCACCTATGGCGACGTGCGCCTGATCAGCGCCTACTTCCCCAACGGCCAGGCGCTCGATTCGGACAAGTTCGTCTACAAGCTCGACTGGCTCCAGGCCATCACCGGGTGGCTGCGCGAGGAAATGACGCGCTACCCCAAGCTGGCGCTGCTCGGCGATTTCAACATCGCCCCGGAAGACCGTGACGTGCACGACCCCGCCAAGTGGGAGGGCCAGAACCTGGTCTCGCCCCAGGAGCGCGACGCCTTCAAGGCGCTGATCGCGATGGGCCTGGTCGATTCGTTCCGCCTGTTCGAACAACCGGAGAAGATGTTCTCCTGGTGGGACTACCGGATGATGGGCTTCCGCCGCAACGCGGGCCTGCGCATCGACCACATCCTGCTGTCTCCCGCGCTAGCGGCGGCCTGCACGACTTGTGGCATCGACAAGGAGCCGCGCCGCTGGGAGCAGCCGTCGGACCATACGCCGGTCGTGGCCACGCTGAAACTCGACTGAACGGCGCGGCTGCGGCATCATCGTCGGATGACTGCGCCCCCGCTTTCCCCACCATCCCCGCCATCCCCTAAACCGGCGGCGGATGCCGGCAATCGCCTGCTCCGGCTGTTCCCATGGCGCCACCGCGTAACGCGGGCCGCGCTGCGCGCCGATCTCATCGCCGGGCTGCTCGGCGCCGTGCTGGTGCTGCCGCAGGGCGTGGCGTTTGCCACGCTGGCCGGCCTGCCACCGCAGTACGGCATCTATACCGCCGTGGTGCCGTGCATCGTCGCGGCGCTGTTCGGTTCGAGCTGGCATGTGATGTCGGGGCCGACCAATGCCAACTCGCTGGCGCTGTTCGCCATGCTGAGTCCGGTGGCGTTCGTCGGCAGCCCAGCCTATATCGCGCTGGCGCTGGCCGTGACGATCCTCGTCGGGGTGTTGCAGCTGGCGGTGGGCGCCCTGCGGCTGGGGTCGCTGGCCAACTTCATCTCGCCGTCGGTGCTGCTCGGCTTCACCTGCGGCGCGGCCACGCTGATCGGACTCTATGCCTTGAAGGACCTGTTCGGGCTGGCGGTGCCCACCGGCACCAGCGCGTTCGGCGTGGTCCGCTTCCTGTTCGAGAATGCCGCCACGATCAACTGGAGCGCGGTCATTGTCGGCGCGGTCACGCTGGCGGTCACGCTGGTGGTGCGGCGCATCTCGCGCCGGCTGCCGTTCATGCTGATCGGGCTGGTGGGCGGCTTCGGCGTGGCGCTGGCGCTCAACCACTGGGACGGCGCGCACCATGTGAACGTGGTCGGGCCGATTCCGTCGGCGTTGCCGCCCTTCCAGGTGCCGGACATCAACTGGCGTACCGTGCCGGACCTGCTCGGCATTGCCGCCGCACTGACCATTGTCGCGCTCGGGCAGTCGATCTCGATCGCCAAGGCTGTTGCGGCGCGCTCGGGCCAGCATGTGGATGCCAACCGCGAGTTCATCGGCCAGGGGCTCTCCAATATCGCGGGCGGATTGTTTTCCAGCTATATCTCGTGCGGCTCGCTGAACCGGTCGATGCCGAACTTCGAGGCCGGCGCGCAGACGCCGCTGGCCAGCGTGTTCTCGGCGGTGCTGCTGGTGGTGCTGGTCATGGTCAGCGCCCCGCTGCTGGCGCAGATCCCGCTGGCGGCCATCGCAGCAATGCTGCTGCTGGTGGCCTGGGGCCTGCTGGACCTGGCACGGCTGCGGCGCATCGCCGACCTCTCGCGCACGGAGTTCGCCATCGCGGTGGGCACCTTCGCCGCTACGCTGGTGATCCGGCTGGAGATGGCGGTGCTGCTCGGCACCATCCTGTCGCTGGTGGCCTACCTGTACCGCACCTCGCGTCCGGCCGTGCGTAGCCTCGTGCCCGACGCAGACGATCCCGGCCGCCGCTTCACCCCGCTCGACGAACTCCGTCGCCCGCAGCCCGAATGCCCGCAGCTGAAGCTGCTACGCATGGAAGGCGCGATCTACTTCGGCGCGGTGCAGTACGTGACGGACCGGCTGCACTGGCTGCGCACGGTCAACCCCGGCCAGACGCGCCTGCTGGCGATGACCAAGAGCATGAACTTCATCGACCTGGCCGGCGCCGAGATGTGGGAGACGGAACTGGCCGAGCGGCGCGCGGCCGGCGGCGACCTCTACTTCCACCGTCCGCGCACGCAGGTGCTGGAGACGTGGGAGCAGACCGGCTTCACCGACAAGCTCGGGCGCGACCACATCTTCCAGACCAAGCGGCAGGCGCTGCACACGATCGTCCGGCAACTATCCCCGGAAATCTGCGCGCAATGCCACGTGCGCATCTTCGAGGAATGCGCACAGCAGCCCGGCGGCGCGGAAGCGCCCGCACCAGTGCCAGCAGATGCCGAAGCGGCTCACGCACCGGAGACCGGCACGCAGGAAACCGCCAAGACCTAGGCCCTGAACCGGTAGGGAAAACGTAGAAAACTAAGGGATGTAGCCAGAATGTGCGCCGGTCGGCCGGTAGGGAAACCGTGCCGAAACCGGCGGCGGAGGGTTGCTGCCGTCGCCTTACACGGACGCCGTTGCCGACGCCATCAGACTGGCGCCACGTGGGCGCGCTTCACCACGACCGGCTGGGGCACGCCCTGCTCGATCAGTACCACGGCGGCGCGCTCGATGGTCTCGCGACCGGCGCGGAACGCCTCTTCCAGCGACAGCACCTGGTCGGCACTGAAGCCTTCCCACAGTGCCTCGCGTGTCACCACGCAGGTCACTTGCTCACCATCGACAATCGCGTGGAACAGCAGGCCCTCATTATTGATGTCGTAGCGATCTTGCTCTTGGAATTTGATTTCCATCATCACAGCCCTCCATATGCAAGTGGAGAAGCATCCTAACATGGCTCGACGCCAATCGTCTGCGATCCCCTGCACTGTGCCATGTGAATGCGATTCGTCTCACTGACCAGCGCGACGGGATGCAAGTTCCGTCGGCATGGCGC
This sequence comes from Cupriavidus sp. 10L43_2, assembly GCF_056395265.1. Lineage (NCBI taxonomy): Bacteria > Pseudomonadati > Pseudomonadota > Betaproteobacteria > Burkholderiales > Burkholderiaceae > Cupriavidus > Cupriavidus sp. 10L43_2. The sequence continues at coordinate 376,521 of NZ_JBFTJE010000005.1, read as the reverse complement.
CGAGCGCAACAGGGTCGCACGGCGACATGACAATGCCGTGAGCGCCACTGGCGCGGGGCCATGCATGGAATATTTGACAACGCTGAAAACGGTGATAAAATCTCGGTCTTCGTTGGGGCGTTAGCTCAGTTGGTAGAGCAGCGGACTCTTAATCCGTAGGTCGAGTGTTCGAGTCACTCACGCCCCACCAGCGAATTCAAAAAGCCCGGAATCAGCAATGATTCCGGGCTTTTCTTATTCTTGGTCCGCCTGCATCAATCCGCGCCGGCCGCCCGCTCGAACAGCGTGCGCGCCAGCCGGCGGTGATCGCCAAGCACCACGGGCAGGTCGGCCGTCAGCAGTTCGCCGTCGCGCACCACCACGCGGCCGTTGATGATGCTCGTGGCCACATTGCCCGGCGTGCAGAAGACCAGTGCCGCCACCGGATCATGCCCGGCGCCCGCGTAGCCCACGCCCGACATGTCGAAGGCGACGATGTCCGCCGACATGCCCGGGGCCAGCGCGCCGATATCGTCACGGTTCAGCACCCGCGCGCCGCCGAGGGTGGCAATCTCCAGCGCCTCGCGCGCGCTCATCGCCGCCGGGCCGAAGCCCACGCGCTGCAGCAGCATGGCCTGGCGCGCCTCGCCCAGCATATGGGCGCCATCGTTCGATGCACTGCCGTCCACGCCCAGGCCCACCGGCACGCCGGCATCCCGCATCCGGCGGATCGGCGCGATGCCGGACGCCAGCCGCATGTTCGAGCACGGGCAATGGGCCACGCCCGTGCCGGTGCGCGCGAACAGCGCCACGCCCTCGTCGTCCAGCTTCACGCAGTGCGCGTGCCAGACATCGTGACCGACCCAGCCCAGCTCCTCGGCGTACTGCGCCGGCGTGAGGCCGAATTTCTCGCGCGAATAGGCGATGTCGTTGTCGTTCTCGGCCAGGTGGGTGTGCAGGGAGACGCCGTAGTGGCGTGCCATGACCGCCGACTCGCGCATCAGGTCACGCGAGACCGAGAACGGCGAGCACGGCGCCAGCACCATGCGAAGCATGGCGTGGCGGGAATCGTCGTGATACAGCTCCACCAGCCGCTGGCTGTCGCGCAGGATGGCGGTTTCCGACTCCACCACCACGTCCGGCGGCAAGCCACCCTGGCTGCGCCCGACGCTCATCGAGCCGCGCGCCGCGTGGAAGCGCATGCCCATCTGCCGCGCCGCCTCGATCGAATCATCCAGCCGCGACCCGTTCGGATACAGGTAGAGGTGATCGCTCGTCGTCGTGCAGCCGGACAGCATCAGCTCGGCCATCGCCGTCTGCGTGGATACGCGGATCATCTCCGGCGTGAGGTGCGACCACAGCATGTAGAGATTGGTCAGCCACGAGAACAGCTCGGCATCCTGCGCGGCCGGCACGGCGCGCGTCAGGCTCTGGTACATGTGATGGTGCGTATTCACCAGCCCCGGCATAACCACGTGGCCGCGCATATCGATGACTTCGGCGCGGCCTTCGTCGGCCATGCGCCGCCAAGCTTCCGGGAGATCCGCGGTGGGGCCGACCCACTCGATGGCGGGGCCGTTGGCGACCAGCGCGCCGTCCGCGATTTCGCGGCGTTGCGTGTCCATGGTCACGAGGACATCGGCGTGCTGGAGGATCAGGGTCATGGCGTAGGTGTATCGAAGTTGCGGACACCCCGGAGTCTACTGGCGCCACCCAGCGCGCCAAAGCGTCAAATTTCGACGTAGGTGTCCACAATTTGTGGACAGGTCGCCGCGCAAGAGCCCACCAAGTCAGCGGAACAACCCGTCCAGCGCTGCGCCGATGGCCTGCGCCATCAACTCGCCCGCCGCGCTCATCGGCCCGCGCGCCCGCGCCACTAGCCGCAGAGTCTGGCGCTGCAGGCCCCCATCGCGCAACGGTACGAAAACCAGCGCGCCGCGCGCGCGGTCTTCCATCACATCAAGCGGATTGAGTAGCGCCACGCCGCCGCCGGCCGCCGCCAGGCGCTGGATCAGCACCACCGAGGTCGATTCCACAGCGGGTGTGACGTCGATCGATTGGCGGGCGAAGGCGTCGTCCACCAAGGCGCGGATCGACAGTGTCGGCGCGGGCAGGATCAACGGATAGCCGGCCACCTCGGCGAGCAGCGCGGAGGGCTGCGCGGCCAGCGGATGACCGGGCGCGACCACCGCGCCAATCGACCAGTCACGGCTCGCGGCCACGCGGAAGGCGGCCACTTCGGGCAGGTCGTAGCCGAGCCCGAGGTCAGCATCGCCCTGCTCCACCGCGGCGACGATGCCGTCCACCGGCAGGTCCGCCACGCGCACGGCGATGCCCGGATGCTGCTGGCGGAAGTCGTGGACGAGCGAGGGCATCAGCGCGCCGGCCAGCCCGGAGGTGGTGGCCACGGTAACCATGCCGCGCCGCGCGCCCTTGATCTCGGCGATGCGCGCCTGGAGCGCGTCGTGCTCGCGTAGCGTCTGGCGCACATGGGCGAGCACCATCTCGCCCAGCGGCGTCAGGTGCAGGCGTTTGTGGATGCGCTCGAACAGCGGCGCGCCCAGTTCGGCCTCCAGATCGAGGATCTGGCGATTGATGGCCGTCGGCGCCACATGCAGATGCTCGGCCGCGCGGCGGATGGAGCCGCGCCGGACCACCTCGTCGAAATACCGCAGAACGCGCGCGTGCATGGAGATGCCCGGAAGCCGAAGTGCGCGCATTGTAATCCGCTGGCATTGCGGTGCAAAAAAATGCGCCGAGGGGCTTGCGTCGTATTCGGTACCTTGCTACAATCTTTTTCTTCGTTGGGGCGTTAGCTCAGTTGGTAGAGCAGCGGACTCTTAATCCGTAGGTCGAGTGTTCGAGTCACTCACGCCCCACCAGCGAATTCAGAAAAGCCCGGAATCCACAAGGTTCCGGGCTTTTTGCTTTGCATCGACGTTTTTGCTTCGCCTCAGCGGCATTGCGCCGCACTTTCCCGCCCGCCACCGGGTTCTCACCGATTTCCCTGCAGAACCCTTTCAGGGTTGAATGCCTGTCAACGCACATCACGGAACGAAGTTCCGTATTGCGGAACTAGACAATACCGGAGGCATCTCTTGAAAGCAGTTCTGAAAGCGGGCGCGGCCGTCGCCCTGGCCATGCTGGGCCTGGCACAAGCGGGCATCGCCCACGCGCAGGCGTATCCCAACAAGCCGATCCGCCTGATCGTACCGTTCGCGGCGGGCGGCACCACCGACATCGTCGGCCGCGCCGTGTCCGACGCACTGGGCCGCGAGCTGGGCCAGCCCGTGGTGGTGGAGAACCGTGGCGGTGGCGGCGGCGCAATCGGCGCCGACGCGCTGGCCAAGTCCGCGCCGGACGGCTACACGCTCGGCATCGCCACCGTGAGCACGATGGCGACCAACCCGGCCACCAACGCCAAGAATCCGTACGATCCGATCAAGGACTTCGCGCCGATCACCAACCTGGTGAACGTGCCGAACGTGCTGACCGTGAACCCGAAGGTGCCGGCGAAGAATCTCGAGGAATTCGTCGCACTGCTGAAGGCCAACCCGGGCAAGTACAGCTACGCCTCGGCCGGCAAGGGCAGCATTTCGCACCTCGATGGCGAGCTGTTCAAGTACATCACCAAGGCCGATATGGTCCACATTCCTTACCGTGGATCGGGCCCCGCCCTGAACGACACGCTGGCCGGCCAGGTCAACGCCCAGTTCGACAACCTGCCGTCGTCGATGCCCTTCATCCAGTCCAGCCGCCTGCGCGCGCTGGCTGTCGCCGCGCCCAAGCGCGTGGAAGGCCTGCCTGACGTGCCCACCTTCGCAGAGGAAGGCATGAAGGACATGAACAACATGGCCTGGTACGGGCTGGTGGCACCGGCCGGCACGCCGCCGGCCATCGTCGCCAAGATCCACGATGCGGCGATCAAGGCACTTCAGGACCCCGCCGTGAAGAAGCGCCTGCATGACAGCGGCGCCTATCCGGACGGCAACACCTCGCAGCAGTACGCCGCCCAGATCAAGCGCGAACTGGACCTCCGCAAGAAGATCGCGGTGGACCAGAACATCACGCTGGAGTAATACCTGCCTCCCCTGCCGCCACCGTGGTGTGGCGGCAGCATCGCCCGAGCGCAGGATCTACAAAATTGCTGGCTGCTGCACGCGCACCCCGGTACAGTAGTAACAAAGCCATTTTTCTCATCTGCTGTATCTGTACGGAATCTGACGACCTCCGACGAATTCCCGGATATGGCGCATTACCTGCGAGGATTGAAGATGCTGAAGAAGACCGTACCGACCCTGATCATTGCTGCGCTGGCCGGCCTGGGCACCATGCAACTGGCGCACGCACAGAAGAACTACACGGACGGTGGCGACATCCACAGCGGCAGCCATACCAAGAAGGCCAGCCCGCACGCCAACACGGCCAAGTCCGGCAAGTTCGACCCGTACACCGACGGCGCGAAGAAGTCCACGCAGACCGATCTCGCCCCGAAGAAGGCCGATCCGTACACGGACGGCGCCAAGGTCGGCAAGGCTGACCCGTACACCGATGGTGCGAAGTCCGGCAAGCCTGACGTCTACACCGACGGCGCCAAGAAGCAGTAAGCGACCCAGGTCGTCGTTTTGCGAAAGCAGCCCGCGCATGTCGCGGGCTGTTTTGTTTTTGGGGCCACACGCCCCCGCCACGAGGTGCGCACGGCACCTCGTGCAAAAGGCTGATTAGGACTTACCCGATCTGTCACACCCATGTCCATACATTACTGATAGTGTCTCGCCTACCGGATGACCCGCCCACTATCAGAGGCAGGCAGCGGTGCCGCCCGGGCCGGCCAATGCACCGGCCCATGCACAGACGATGCAAGCAGGCGGCAAACCCAGATTGGGAGACCTGAGCCAATGCAGCCGAAAGCACTCGAAATCAATGAGCCGATCGTGCTCGCGCTTGTCGACGCCGTGACCGCGTGGCAAGCCGCCCTCGAACAGACCTTGTCTGTCTCGGGGCTGACCTATCCGAAATGGCTGTTGCTGCGCGCCATCCACACCGGCACCTTCCGCCGCGGATTGCCGTTGTCGGCCGCCGTGTTCATGGACGTGGCCCAGACCGAACGGCTGCTCAACGAGTTGCGCGAGGAAGGCTGGCTGGCGTTCGAGGCCAATGGCGCCCCGCGCATTGCGGCCAGCGCCGCCGCGCGGCTGGACCGTGCCGGCCAGGGCGTGAAGGCCCTGCACTCGGTCTCGGTGGGCCAGTTCAATGCCGAGGAGCGCGTGGCGCTGACCGGCCTGCTGCATCGCATGACCGGCACGCTGCAGGACCATGCCGAGCGCCATCGCCGCAATGCCGCATGGGAGCGCTCCGAAAGCTCCGTGGTCGTACCGCCCGAGGTCGGCCGCGCCGCGCTGCGCGCCGTGGCCGCCTGACCCGCTTGCGCTTCATCTGATCCCCGGGCGCCTCGCCCGTCTCAACCTGCCCGCTGACGTGTTTTGTCACCCGGGCAGGTCAAAACTTTCCTACAGTATGAGCATGCACCGGCACACGCCGAGGAGATGCCATGCCTCCGGAAAACGAAGAAAAAGTCGCGCAGTTGCTGGATGACCTCGTCGCGCTCGCGCGCGAGCGGCTCCCCGCCGCCACGTTCGAGGTGCTGGAACCCCTGCTGCGCCACTACTACGACCTGGCCGATGCCGAGGACCTGCTCGCACGCAACGTGGCGGACCTCTACGGCGCGATCATGGCCCATTGGCAGACCGCCCAGAAGTTCGTGCCGGGCACCGCGCGCGTGCGGGTCTACAACCCGAAGCTCGAGGAACACGGCTGGCACTCCGACCATACGATCATCGAGATCGTCAACGACGACATGCCGTTCCTCGTCGATTCGATCACGATGGAGATCAACCGGCTCGGCCTGACGCTCCATTCGACCATCCACCCGGTCTTCAACATCTGCCGCGATGCCAAGGGCACGATCCTGCGGGTGGGCCTGGGCGGGCGGAACGACGCCGGCCCGGCCGGCAACACCACCTGCCGGCTCGAATCGTTCATGCATTTCGAGGTGGACCGCACCGGCGAAGGCGCCCGGCTGGAAACGCTGCGCGCCGGCATCGCCCGCATCCTCGGCGATGTGCGCGCCGCCGTGGAAGACTGGCCGCGCATGCAGCAGGTGGCCGAGGACACCGTCGCCAGCATGGGCCGCGCGCCGGACGCCGCGAGCCCGGAATCGGTGGAGGCCCGCGCCTTCCTCGAATGGCTGCTCGACGACCATTTCACCTTCCTCGGCCAGCGCGACTACGAGCTGGTGCCACGCGACGGCCAGTACTTCCTGCGCGGCGTGCCGGGCTCGGGCGCGGGCATCCTGCGCGAAGCGCTGCGCGATCCGGGCGAGGACGACCTGACCCCGCTGCCCGCCGCCGCCGCGAGCGTCATCGAAGGGGCCTCGCCAATCTTCCTGACCAAGGCCAACTCGCGCGCGACCGTCCATCGGCCCGGCTATCTCGACTATGTGGGCGTGAAGCTGCTCGACGCCAACGGCAAGCTGTTCGGCGAACGGCGCTTCGTGGGGCTGTACACGTCAACGGCCTATATGGTCAGCACCAGCGAGATTCCGCTGGCGCGGCGCAAGTGCGCCAACATCCTGGCGCGCGCCGGTTTCCTGACCAAGGGCCACCTGTACAAGTCGCTGGTCACCATCCTCGAGCAATATCCGCGCGATGACCTGTTCCAGGCCGACGAGGACGAGCTGTTCGAGATCGCCATCGGCATCCTGCGGCTGCAGGAGCACCAGCGCATCCGGCTGTTCGTGCGGCGCGACCGCTTCGACCGATTTATCTCGTGCCTGGTCTTCGTGCCGCGCGACAAGTACAACACCGACCTGCGCCAGCGCATCCAGAAGCTGCTGGTGGAGGCGTTCCATGGCACCAGCTGCGAGTTCACGCCGCTGCTGTCCGAATCCCCGCTGGCGCGCATCCAGCTCACCGTGCGTGGCGAGCCGGGCACCATGCCCGAGGTGGACACCCGCGAGCTGGAAGAGCGCATCGTGCAGGCCACGCGCCGCTGGCAGGACGACCTGGCCACCGCGCTCCACGTCAGCCGGGGCGAGGAACAAGGCATCGTGCTGCTGCGCCGCTACTGCGACGCCTTCCCCGCCGGCTACCGCGAGGACTACGCTGCCCGCACCGCCGTGCGCGACATCGAGCTGATGGAGCACGCGCGCCAGCACCCGAGCGGCCTCGCCATGAACCTGTACCGGCCCATCGAGGCCGCGCCGGGCGCGTTCCGCTTCAAGGTCTTCCGCGCCGGGGAGCCCATCGCGCTGTCCCTGAGCCTGCCGATGCTCGAACACCTGGGCGTGCGCGTGGACGAGGAGCGCCCCTACCTGATCGAGCCCGATGCCGGCGCGCCGGTGTGGATCCACGACTTCGGCCTGGAGATTGCCGCTGACCCCGAGGGCCGCCCTCTGGACGTGGAGATCGAGCGCGTGAAGCCGCTGTTCGAGGACGCCTTCGCGCGGGCCTGGAACGGCGAGATCGAAAACGACGATTTCAATCGGCTCGTCCTACGCGCCGGGCTGGCCGCGCGCGACGTGACCATCCTGCGCGCGTTTGCCAAGTACCTGCGGCAAGTGGGCTCGACCTTCAGCAATGCCTATATCGAGCGCGCGCTGACCAGCAATCCGAATATCGCCGCGCTGCTGGTGGCGCTGTTCGTGGCCCGCTTCGACCCTGCCGTGGCCACGCCGGGTGACGAGACGCGCACCCAGCGCCTGCTGGCCGAGATCGACGCCGCGCTAGACAAGGTGCCCAACCTCGACGAGGACCGCATCCTGCGCCTGTTCCTGAACGTGATCGCGGCCACGGTGCGGACCAACTACTTCCACCGCGACGCGGAGGGCCAGCCGCGCCCCTACGTCTCATTCAAGTTCAATCCGGCGCTGGTGCAGGGCCTGCCCGAGCCACGGCCGATGTTCGAGATCTGGGTCTACTCGCCGCGCGTGGAGGGGGTGCATCTGCGCGGCGGCCGGGTGGCCCGGGGCGGGCTGCGCTGGTCGGACCGGCGCGAGGACTTCCGCACCGAGGTGCTGGGCCTGATGAAGGCGCAGATGGTGAAGAACGTGGTGATCGTGCCGGTGGGCTCGAAAGGCGGCTTCGTGGTCAAGCGCCCGCCGCCCGCCACCGACCGCGACGCCTATCTGGCCGAAGGCGTGGCCTGCTACCAGACCTTCCTGCGCGGGCTGCTCGACCTGACCGACAACCTCGTCTCCGGCGACATCGTGCCGCCGCCCGAAGTGGTGCGCCACGACGAATCGGACCCCTACCTCGTGGTGGCCGCCGACAAGGGCACCGCGACGTTCTCCGACTACGCCAACGCCATCTCGGGCGAGTACCGCTTCTGGCTCGACGACGCCTTCGCGTCGGGCGGCTCGGTCGGCTACGACCACAAGAAGATGGCGATCACCGCGCGCGGCGCGTGGGAGAGCGTGAAGCGCCATTTCCGCGAGATGGGCGTTGATATCCAGACCACGCCGTTCACGGTAGTGGGCATCGGTGACATGTCCGGCGACGTGTTCGGCAACGGCATGCTGCTTTCTCCGCACATCAAGCTGCTGGCCGCGTTCGACCATCGGCACATCTTCCTCGACCCGGACCCCGACTGCGCCAGGAGCCTGGCCGAGCGCGCGCGGCTATTCGCCCTGCCCCGTTCGAGCTGGGCCGACTATGACACCGCGCTGATCTCGGCCGGCGGCGGCATCTATCCGCGCACGGCCAAGACCATCGCGCTCACGCCCCAGGTGCAGGCGGCGCTGGGGATCACGACCAGCACGCTGTCGCCGGCGGACCTGATCCACGCGCTGCTGATGGCGCCCGTCGACCTGCTCTACAACGGCGGCATCGGCACCTACGTCAAGGCTGCGTCCGAGACCCATCAGCAAGCCGGCGACCGCACCAACGATGCGGTGCGCGTGAACGGCGCCGAACTGCGCTGCAAGGTGGTGGGCGAAGGCGGCAATCTCGGCTTCACCCAGCTTGGCCGCATCGAGTTCGCGCGCAAGGGGGGCCGGATCAATACCGATGCCATCGACAATTCGGCCGGCGTCGATTGCTCCGATCACGAGGTCAATATCAAGATTCTGCTAGGCATCGTGATGGCCGACGGCGAGATGACCATCAAGCAGCGCAATACGCTGCTGGCCGAGATGACCGACGAGGTGGGCCTGCTGGTGCTCCAGGACAACTACTACCAGACCCAGGCGCTCTCCGTGGCGGGCCGTCAGGCCACGGAACTGCTCGACGCCGAGGCGCGGCTGATCCGCTGGCTCGAGCGCGCGGGCCGGCTCAACCGTCCGCTCGAATTCCTGCCGCCCGAGGACGAGATCGCCGAACGCAAGGCGCTCGGCGCGGGGCTGACGTCGCCCGAGCGTGCGGTGCTGCTGGCCTATAGCAAGATGTGGTTGTACGATGAGTTGCTGGTCTCGGACCTGCCCGAGGACGCGCTCGTCTCGACGCTGTTGGCCGACTACTTCCCCGAGCCGCTGCGCGTGCGCCATGCCGAGCCGATGCAGCGGCATCCGCTGCGGCGCGAAATCCTCGCCACGCACCTGACCAACATCCTCGTGAACCGCGTCGGGCCGACCTTCGTCCATCATCTGATGGAGGAGACCGACGGGCGTCCGGCCGATATCGTGCGCGCCTGCCTGCTGGCGCGTGACGTGTTCGGGCTGTCCGGGATCTGGGCGCGCATCGACGCCTTCGACAACCGCGTGGACGACGCCATCCAGGCGCAGATGTTCGGCGCGCTGGCGCGGCTGCTCGAGCGCGCCACGCTCTGGTTCGTGCGCTACCTGCGCGGCGGCGGCACGGTAGAGCCCGGCGCGACGCGCTTCGTCGAAGCCGCGCGCTGGCTCACGCCGCAACTGCCCAAGCTGCTGCCGCCCGAGGGCGCAGAGGCCATGGCCGAGCGGGCGATGACGCTGATCGAAGCCGGTGTGGACGACGACCTCGCCCTGCGCGTGGCCGCCAGCGATGCGGCTGCGGCCGCGCTCGACGTGGCCGAGGTTGCAGCCGCCTGCCAGCGCAGCCTGGACACCGTGGCAGCGGTCTACTTCGCCCTCGATTCGGAACTCAATTTCGGATGGCTGCGCGAGCGCGCGTTCTCACTGCCGGCGGACACACACTGGGACCTGCTCGCCCGCACGACCACGCTGGAAGACCTGGGGCGGCTCAAGCGCGCGCTGACGACCAGCGTGCTGGGCCAGTCGCGCGAGGTGGAGGACGCCCCGGCGCTGATCGAGGACTGGCGCAAGAGCCGACAGGTGGCGCTGGACCGCTTCGCACAGATGCTGGCCGACCAGCGCGCGTCGGGCGCCACGGGGGCCTCGGCGTTGTCGATGCTGTCCGTTGCAGTGAAGGAAATCGGCTTGCTGGAGCGCGCCTGACCGGCCCCAGGCGGCGGGCGCTGATTGACGGCTAGCGACGGCTAGTGGCTAGCCGTCAGCGCTCGTCGATGTCGATGACATCGTCATCGTCGTCCATGTCGCGCAGCGCGGGCAGGTCGTCGTCTTCGGCGCCGTCAAGGTCGTCGCTGCCGTCGCCGCGCGCGCGGAACTCCAGACCCAGGCGGAGGAAGAGGTCGAACGCATCGGCCAGCAGGTGCTTCTGACGCGGCAGCAAGCTCGCGTACGGCATGTCGTAGATCGACTGGTGCGTGCCGCGCGCCCCCTTCAGGCCGCGGTCGCGCGCAATGTCGGACAGCAATGCGGCGAAGCCGGACAGGTCCTGCGCGGCCAGCGCGGCATTGAGCACGCGGGCAATCACTTGTGGGGATGCACCTGACCATCCAATGAGCTCGGCATTGGAGGCGGCGTCGTGGGATAAGTCGCTGATGTCCATCTCCGTCTTAACGGTCCCACAGTCGCCGGCTTGAGGCGTCTTGCTTTTCGCCATGCGCGTCGACCCCCTTTACGTCGATCAGCTCCGTCGAGCTTTCGGCGGCGCGGCATCCGCGCCCGAGGCTTCGCGCCGGAGTTGCTTGTAGTCGATGCTGCCGTCCGCACGATGCGAGGCCATCAGGCGGTTGCGCGCGCCGCAGAGCGGGCAGCGGAAGATGGGGCCCTGCCCCTCGTTCTTGATCACCACCTCGGCGGGCTTCCAGCGCGCACCACAGGGTTGGTTCTGACATACAAACATCACGGACTCCAAAAGACGCTGCAAATCGTAACACGTGTGTCTGTCGCGTCACACCATGCAGGGCCGCCATTTGGCCCCTACCTTGGCGGGATAGCGGGCGTCACAGCGGCGTTATGTTGAGAATAGATTGGGATCGATCAGGCCACGAAGCGTGCTTCGTTTTACCGAATCTGCGACATCAGCCGTTGTTCTGGACCCAGTGCCGTGCCCAGGCGCCAGCCGCCATGCGTGCCTCGGCAGCGGTCGGATACGTGGCCGGCGGACCGCCCGCCTCCTGCACTATCGCGCCGGCCTCCCAGATATCGCACCAGGCCTTGTACCGTGCCGGAGCGAGCGCCTGCCAGAACAGGTGCACCACGAAGCCGCGGTATTCGAACATGTCCGCGCCGCTCTCCGGCGCCGCGGACGGTGCCCGGGCGGCATCCTCGACGGGCGAGGCAGCCGGCGAGACATCCGCCGAGACATCCGGAGACAAATTCGCGGACACATCGGTCCGTGCGCGAGACATGGCGCGCATCGCGCACAGGCTCGCGGCCATCGCGCCGACCAACACGCCCGCGCCAAACCAGCAGGCCCTGAGTTCACGTTGCCCCATCGCGCCCTCCCGCAGCGATGCTCTCCTATGGCGAGACGCGCAGGAGAATCGGAGGTTCCCTGATTTCAGGTTATACCAAAGCGACCTGCACGGTGCATTCAAACGGCGCCGCCGCAACCCATAATGAAAAACGCCGCGCCGAGAAAATCGGGCGGCGTTTCTTCGTCGGGGGATTACGTACGGAACGCGCCGTTCATTCGAGGAGTTTCACCACCGTGGTCAGCAGCCAGCCAACCGCCATACAGGCACCGACCCAGCCGGTGCCGATCAGGAAAACATCACGCCAACTCATGACTCACCCTGCGTTTCAAATCATCGTCCTAGGCTAGGCCACGATGCCGCGTGAGGGAACGCAGGAAATGTAAAGAAGTTTTGCGACGCATCAAGCGCCGGGCGCGAAACCCGTGCGCAATGCCAAAGAAAAACCCGCTTGGTTTTGACACCAAGCGGGTTCCTTGTCTGGTCGGGGCGAGAGGATTTGAACCTCCGACCACCTGCACCCCATGCAGGTACGCTACCAGGCTGCGCTACGCCCCGAAGCAAAAGATTATATCAGCAACAATCGATCGGTGGCTAGTCATTGGCACGGCGCATTGCAAAATTATCCATGCCGCGCGATCTCTTTCAATTGCGCCAGCAGGTTTTGCACTGCCACCAGCTCGCCGCGCAAAGTATTGAGGTCGACCGACAGCACAGGCGCCGTGGCGACCGGCACCACCGACTCGGTCTCGCCCTCCTCCAGCGGCGCGCCGAGGCCATGATGGCGACCATCGTCGAGGCGGTTGCGCGCCCCGTTGATGGTGAATCCCTGCTCGTACAGCAACTCGCGGATACGCCGGATCAGCAGCACTTCGTGATGCTGATAGTAACGTCGATTGCCGCGCCGCTTCACCGGCTTGAGCTGGGTGAACTCCTGTTCCCAGTACCGCAGCACGTGCGGCTTGACGGCGCAAAGCTCGCTCACTTCGCCAATCGTGAAGTAGCGTTTTGCGGGAATCGGCGGCAGCGCAACGCGCTCGCTGGATTTTTCCGACATGCGATGGGAAGTCAGGCGTCAGGCCGAAAGGCGCGACTCGGTTGGCGCGACATGCGCGCGAGCATTGCAGGATACAGACTGCAAGTGCCGTGGGCAATCCACCGTTCGAGGCAGGAGGCGTGGCGTGGCGTGTCGGACAGCCGCGACGCGCCGGGAGGCGCCAGCGCGAAACGCCAGCGGAAAACTCCCAGCAGCGGACCGTCAGCCCGGCACAGCCAGATCGGCGCGCTCCTCGACCAGGCCCTTGAGTTTCTGGCTGGCGTGGAACGTCACCACGCGGCGCGCGGTGATGGGGATGATTTCGCCCGTCTTGGGGTTGCGGCCTGGACGCTGCGGCTTGTCGCGCAACTGGAAGTTGCCGAAGCCGGACAGCTTGACGCTGTCACCATGTTCCAAGGCTTCACGAATCACGTCGAAGAAGGCTTCGACCATGTCCTTGGATTCACGTTTGTTCAGGCCAACCTGGTCGAACAGCATCTCTGCAAGTTCGGCCTTCGTGAGGGTGGGCACTTCGGTCGCGCGGGCTTCCGGCGATGCGTCGTCCAGTGAGGCGGCGTGCCGGTCGCTGACCTCGCCCAGGTCTGCAGCATTCATGGAATTCGCGTCTCGATCGTTCATTCTTGATCGCTCTTCTGAGGTCTGTCTGGCGATCCGCCCGGGAGCTGTGCCCGGACGCCCCAGGTTTCAGCGACCTATCCGCGCAGACGGGCCGAGAAGCCCGCTGCCAGCGCATCGATCATACAGCGCACCGCGCTGTCGACCGTCTCGTCCTGGAGGGTCGCCCCAGTATCTTGCAACGTCACACGGAACGCAAGGCTTTTCTCGTCAGCCCCGATGGCGGCCGAAGCCGCCTTCGGACGGAACTCGTCGAACAGCACCAGGCTCTGCACGTAGTGGCCAAAACCGCCTTGGTCCAGCGCCGCGCGCATCGCATCGAGCAGGTCCTGCACGCGCACCGACTGCTTGACCACCACGGCCAGGTCGCGCACGGCGGCCGGGAACTTCGAGATCTCTGTGTACGCCGGCAGACCGACGTCGCGCAGGGCATCAAGGTCCAGCTCGAAGGCCACGGGCGCTTGCGTCAGCTCGTATTCCTGGAGCCAGCGTGGGTGCAGCTCGCCCACCACGCCAACCGGCTTGCCGTCCACGATCACGCGCGCGGCGCGGCCCGGATGCAGCGCGGGATGCGCCACCGGCTCGAAACGCGCCGTACGCGGATGGAACAGCGACTCCACGTCGCCCTTCACATCGAAGAAGTCCACCGGACGCGTGGCGATACCCCACTGCTCGTCGAATGCCGGGCCGTAGGCGATGCCGGCGGCCACCATCGGCTGGTGATAGCCAGCCACGGTCAGGCCGCCATCCGTCACGTTGCCGTCGCGATGGAACACGCGGCCCACTTCGAACAGGCGCACGCGCGCGGCCTTGCGGTTGAGGTTGTAACGGACCTTGTCCACCAGCCCGCCAAGCAGCGTCGAACGCATCACGGCCAGCTGGCTCGCGATCGGGTTCAGCAGGCGGATCGGGTTGTCGTTGCTGGCGAAGTCACGCTCCCACTTCTCTTCCACGAAGGCGAAGTTGATCACCTCCTGGTAGTCGCGGGCGGCCAGCGCGTGACGCACCACATGGGTAGAGCGGCGTGCCTCGTTGGTCGGACGCATCTCGCTCTCGGCGATCGGCGGCAGCGTGGGAATCCGCTCGAAGCCATAGATGCGCGCCACTTCCTCGATCAGGTCTTCCTCGATCTCGATGTCGAAGCGGTAGCTCGGCGGCGTGACGGCGAACACCTCGCCCTCGGCGCCTTCCGAGCGCGTGAACGGCAGGTTCAGGCGCTGGAACACGTCGGCGATGGCGGCCGAAGACAGTTCGATGCCCAGCACGCGCTCGGCACGCGCCACGCGCAGGCTCACCGGCTTGCGCTCGGGCAGGTTCACGACCTGATCGTCCACCGGGCCGGCCTGGCCGCCGCAGATGTCGAGGATCAGCGCGGTAATGCGCTCGATGTGCTCTACCGTCGTGGCGTAGTCCACGCCGCGTTCGAAGCGGTGTGCGGCATCGGTCGAGAAGTTGTAGCGGCGCGCGCGGCCCTGGATGGCGTTCGGCCACCAGAATGCGGCTTCCAGGTAGATGTTGGTTGTGTCCAGCGACACGGCGGTGCTGTCACCGCCCATGATGCCGGCCAGGCTCTCGATCTCCTTGTCGTCGGCGATCACGCCCACCTGCTCGTCCACGTCGACCGTGTTGCCGTTCAGCAGCTTGAGCTGCTCGCCCTTGCGGCCCCAGCGTACGTCCAGCCCGCCGTGGATCTTGTCGAGATCGAACACGTGGCTCGGACGGCCCAGCTCCAGCATCACATAGTTGGAGATGTCCACCAGCGCCGAGATGCTGCGCTGGCCCGAGCGCTCCAGGCGCTGCACCATCCACGCGGGGGTGGCGGCACGCGCGTTCACACCGCGGATCACACGGCCCGAGAAGCGGCCGCAGAGGTCCGACGCCGAGATCTTCACCGGCAGCTTGTCAGCGAGCGTGACGGCCACCGGCTTCATGTCCGGCAGCATCAGCGCGGCGCCGGTCAGCGCGGAAACTTCACGCGCCACGCCGTGGATCGACAGGCAGTCCGCCTTGTTCGGCGTCAGCTTGATCGTGAAAATCTGATCGTCCAGATCCAGATACTGACGAATATCCTGGCCGACCGGGGCGTCGTCCGGCAGGACCATCAGGCCGCCGTGATCCTCGGACAGCTTCAGCTCGCGCGCCGAGCACAACATGCCGTAGCTTTCCACGCCACGCAGCTTGCCGATCTTGATCTCGAACGGCGCGCCGCCCGCTTCCGCCGGCGGCAGCACGGCGCCGACCATCGCGCACGGCACCAGGATGCCGGGCTTGACGTTGGGCGCGCCGCAGACGATCTGGAGCGTCTCGCCGGTGCCGGCATCGACCTGGCAGACATTGAGACGGTCGGCGTTGGGATGGCGCTCGGTGGCCAGCACACGGGCCACGACGATCTTGCTGAACGGCGGCGCGACGGGGCCAACCTCTTCCACCTCGAGCCCGGCCATGGTCAGGCTGTGCGACAGCGCGTCGGTCGAGATCTTTTCAGGATTGGCGAAAGTACGAAGCCAGGATTCCGAGAATTGCATGGCGCTTCTGATCCGGTAGGTATTCTGTGATGTTCTGTGACGATGGGCGATGCGGCCTGGGACAGGTCAGGCGAACTGGCGCAGGAAGCGCACGTCGCCTTCGAAGAACAGCCGCAGGTCGTTGATGCCATAGCGCAGCATCGTCAGGCGCTCGAGGCCGGAGCCGAACGCGAAGCCGATATAGCGCTCGGGGTCGAGGCCCATGTTGCGCAGCACGTTCGGATGTACCTGGCCCGAGCCCGAGATCTCCAGCCAGCGGCCGCTGCCGAAGGCCATGTCGATTTCCGCCGACGGCTCGGTGAACGGGAAGTACGACGGGCGGAAGCGCACCTGGATGTCATCGCGCTCGAAGAACTTGCGCAGGAAATCGGTGTAGACGCCCTTCAGGTCGGCAAAGCTCACATGCTCGCCAATCCACAGTCCTTCCACCTGGTTGAACATCGGCGAGTGCGTAGCGTCGCTGTCCACGCGGTAGGTGCGGCCCGGGCAGATCACCTTGATCGGCGGCATGTCCTTGCCGGCGTACTTCTGCACGTGCATGCGGGCGTAGCGCACCTGCATCGGGCTGGTGTGCGTGCGCAGGAGCAGCAGCTTGTCGTCGCTGTCGCGGCCGTCCACATAGAACGTGTCCTGCATCGAACGGGCCGGATGGTTGTCCGGGTTGTTCAGCGCGGTGAAGTTCATCCAGTCGGTCTCGATCTCGGGACCATCCGCCACGTCGAAGCCGATGGAGCCGAAGATCTGCTCCACGCGCTCCCACGTGCGCATGACCGGATGCAGGCTGCCGCGCGACGTGGCGCGGCCGGGCAGCGTCACGTCGATGGCCTCGGCGGCCAGACGCGCGTTCATCAGCGCATCAGCCAGCGCCTGGCGGCGCGCTTGCAGCGCACCTTCCACCTGCTGCTTGATCTGGTTGATACGCGCGCCTTCGGTCTTGCGCGCCTCGGGGTCGAGCTTGCCCAGGCCCTTGAGCAGCTCGGTCAGCGCCCCGGTCTTGCCCAGGAAGCGGGCCTTTTCATTTTCCAGCGTGGCGTTGTCGTTGGCGGCGGCGAAGGCGGCCTGTGCATCGGCGACGATTTGATCCAGATCCAGGGACATGACGGCAATCGTGGAAAGGGTTAGCACTGTGTGCGGTATCTCATTTCGGGTGCCGTTTCAGTGCGCATGACACGGCATTCGAAATGAAAACGGGGCTCGGTGAGGAGCCCCGTTTCAGCAGACCTGGCGGTCGGCGCTTGCCGGGAAGCGCCCTGGGGCGCTTCCGCAGCCGGCATCAGGCAACGGAGGCTTTCACCTGGTTGACGATGGCGGCAAAGGCAGGCTTGTCGTGGATAGCCATGTCCGACAGCACCTTGCGGTCCAGTTCAATCGAAGCCTTCTTCAGGCCGTTCATGAACACGCTGTAGGTCAGGCCATGCTCACGCGTTGCCGCGTTGATACGTGCAATCCAGAGCGCGCGGAACACGCGCTTCTTGTTGCGACGATCGCGGTATGCGTACTGGCCAGCACGCATGACCGCCTGCTTGGCGATACGATAGACGTTATTGCGACGGCCGCGGTAACCCTTGGCAGCGTCGATGACTTTCTTGTGACGGGCCCGTGCAGTGACCCCACGTTTGACTCGAGGCATGTATTACTCCTTTCGTTGTCGTTGGGTTATGCGTAGGGCATCATCGCGCGAACCGACTTCAGGTTCGTCTCATGGACGTCCTGGGTGCCGCGCAGTTGACGCTTGTTCTTGGTGGTCTTCTTGGTCAGGATGTGACGCTTGAAGGCCTGGCCGCGCTTGAACGAACCGTTCGGGCGCGCCGTAAAGCGCTTGGAGGCGCTTTTCTTGGTCTTCATCTTAGGCATGAAAAACTCCAGCTCTATGACATGCATGCAGGTGGACGGCTCACGCCGACGCTTGCAAGACCCGCATCCACTTGTTTTTGTACGCAGCCACGGGGACCGCATACTGTTTTCCGCGCAGCACGACGCCGGGATGCACCTGGCACCCCGGCCGTCGCCCCGCGCGAGAATTACTTCTTCTTCTTGGGGGCCAGCACCATCACCATCTGGCGGCCTTCCATCTTCGGCATCTGCTCGACCTGACCCAACTCCTCCAGGTCCGCCTTCAGACGCTCCAGCACGCGCGCACCGATTTCCTGGTGGGCCATCTCACGGCCGCGGAAACGCAGCGTGATCTTGGTCTTGTCACCATCTTCCAGGAAACGCTTCAGGTTGCGCAGCTTGACGTTGTAGTCGCCATCATCCGTGCCAGGGCGGAACTTCACTTCCTTGACCTGGATGATCTTCTGCTTGAGCTTGGCGTCATGGGCGCGCTTGGCTTCCTCATACTTGAACTTGCCGTAGTCCATGATGCGGGCCACGGGTGGAGCCGCGTTGGGCGCGATTTCCACGAGATCCAAGTCCTTGTCCTCGGCCAGGCGCAATGCGTCCATGAACTTGACGATGCCGAGCTGCTCGTTATCAACCCCTACCAGGCGCAGTTCCGGCGCGCTGATCTCACGGTTGATACGGTGACCTTTGTCTGTAGCGATGTTCCGTTACCTCAAGAAGACAAAAAAACAAGCCGTGCTCAGCACCCTCAGGCCTTGTTGGCAACGTCCTGTTGGAGACGTTCCACAAACGCGGAGACGGGCATCACACCCAGATCCACGTTGCCACGGGCACGCACGGCCACTTGACTGGCATCCTTCTCCTTTTCGCCCACTACCAGCAGGTAGGGAATCTTCTGGAGAGAATGCTCGCGGATTTTATACGTAATTTTCTCGTTACGCAAATCGGCCTTGGCCCTAAACCCTTGTTTTTGCAAGAGTTGCACGACGCTTTCGGCATATTCCGACTGCGAATCGGCAATATTCAGGACCACTACCTGCTCCGGCGCGAGCCAGGCGGGCAAGGCACCCGCATGGTTTTCGAGCAGGATGCCCAGGAAGCGCTCGAACGAACCGAGAATGGCGCGGTGGAGCATGACCGGACGCTTGCGCGAGTTGTCCTCGGCGACGTATTCGGCACCCAGCCGCTCCGGCAGCACCAGATCCAGCTGCAGCGTGCCGCACTGCCACGAGCGGCCGATGGCGTCCTTGATGTGGTATTCGACCTTCGGGCCGTAGAAGGCGCCCTCACCCGGCAACTCTTCCCACTCCACGCCGCAGGCACGCAGCGCCAGGCGCAGGCCTTCCTCGGCGTGATCCCAGATCTCGTCCGAACCGGCGCGCTGGGGCGGGCGCAGCGACAGCTTGACCGCCACGTCCTTGAAGCCGAAATCGTCATAGATCGAGAACGCGAGTTCGTTGAACGCCTTCGCCTCTTCCACGATCTGCGCTTCCGTGCAGAAGATGTGCGCATCATCCTGCACAAAGCCGCGCACGCGCATCAGCCCGTGCAGCGCACCCGACGGCTCGTTGCGATGGCAGGCGCCGAACTCAGCCAGGCGCAGCGGCAGGTCACGGTACGAACGCAGCCCGTGGTTGAAGATCTGCACATGTCCGGGGCAGTTCATCGGCTTGATCGCGTAGTCGCGCTTCTCCGATTCCGTGACGAACATGTTCTCCTTGTAGTTCTGCCAGTGGCCGGACTTTTCCCAGAGCGAACGATCCATCACCTGCGGCGTGCGGACTTCTTCGTACTTGGCCTCGCCCAGGCGGCCGCGCATGTACTGCTCCACGGCCTGCCAGACCTGCCAGCCCTTCGGGTGCCAGAACACCATGCCCGGCGCTTCCTCCTGCAGGTGGAACAGGTCGAGCAGCTTGCCGAGCTTGCGGTGATCGCGCTTCTCGGCCTCTTCCAGCATCGTCAGGTAGGCGTCCTGGTCTTCCTTCTTCGCCCAGGCCGTGCCGTAGACGCGCTGGAGCATCTCGTTGTTC
The DNA here is from genome assembly GCF_056395265.1 of Cupriavidus sp. 10L43_2. Classification (NCBI taxonomy): domain Bacteria; kingdom Pseudomonadati; phylum Pseudomonadota; class Betaproteobacteria; order Burkholderiales; family Burkholderiaceae; genus Cupriavidus; species Cupriavidus sp. 10L43_2. Next base: position 356,719 of record NZ_JBFTJE010000005.1, on the reverse strand, counting down.
GAATCGCCGCGCCAGTAGGCACCGGCCACCTTCATCAGCTTGAAGACCTTGAGCTTGCCCGTGGACGGCACGTGCGGGCCGCGGCACAGATCGACGAAATTGCCTTCGCGATAGAGGCCGATTTCCTGATCCGCCGGAATCGACGCGATGATCTCGGCCTTGTACTTCTCGCCCATCGACTCGAACAGCGCCACCGCCTCGTCGCGGTTCCACACTTCGCGCGTGACTTTCTCGTCCTTGCGGGCCAGCTCCGTCATCTTCTTCTCGATGGCGACGAGGTCTTCGGGCGTGAAGGGGCGCTTGTAGGCGAAGTCGTAGTAGAAACCGTTGTCGATGACCGGGCCGATCGTCACCTGCGCCTCGGGATACAGCTCCTTGACGGCGTAGGCCAGCAAGTGAGCCGTCGAGTGGCGGATCACGTCGACGCCATCGGCGTCCTTGTCCGTGACGATGGCGAGCGCGGCGTCACGGTCGATCCGGTAGCTCGTATCGACGAGCTGGCCATCGACCTTGCCGGCGAGTGCCGCCTTGGCCAGGCCCGAGCCGATGCTCTGGGCCACTTCGGCCACCGTGACGGGGCCGGGGAACTCGCGACGGGAACCGTCCGGCAGCGTGATTGCGATCATCTTGCACCTTTTGAGGGGTCCGCTCGCCGGCATTCTGCGCCTTGGCGGGCGGATCAAAGTCAAAGTCTGCGGCAGCGGCGAAGCCAGCCACCATTTGTTTCTTGCCGCGCATCGCGGACGATGCGGCAGCTTATCAGGCCGCTGGCGAACGACAGACGAAAAAAAACGCGGCCAAGGCCGCGTTTTTCTCAATCTACCCGGATCACCCCGGGGCGAAGGCGCACCTCGACTACTGTCGCTAACCAGCGGTAGTAGTTCGAGTTGTCTTGTTCATGATGCGTTTCCGTGCCTGTAGAAGTCGATCGGATCTGCCGTCACGCCAGCCTTCGATGCCGACGGGGTAATACGTATTTTTACTGCTTTACTGCAATTCGTTGGTAGGCTCGATTGGACTCGAACCAACGACCCCCACCATGTCAAGGTGGTGCTCTAACCAGCTGAGCTACGAGCCTAGCGAAGCCGCAAGTATAGCATCACTTTCTTTTCGCCTGCAACACCCCTTGTACATCTTCGATGATGGAAAGCGCACGTTGCAGCTGCGTGGCTTCCGAGACCTCGGCCGTGAACTGCATCTTCGCCACGCCCTTGCTCGAAAGCGTCTTCACGCCGGTGACGTTGATCTTCTCGCGTGACAGCACTTCGGAGATATCGCGCAGCAGGCCCTGGCGGTCCACCGCTTCCACGTGGATGTCCACCGGGTACACGGCATCGCTGCGCTTGCCCCATTCCGTCTGGATCACGCGCTCGGGCGCGCGCGACGACAACTGCTGGAACGTATGGCAATTGCGGCGATGGATCGACACGCCGCGCCCGCGCGTGACGAATCCGACAATCTCGTCCGGCGGCGCCGGCTTGCAGCAGCGCGACATCTGCGTCATCAGCGAATCCACCCCCACCACCAGCACGCCGCTCTTGGCGCCGCGCGCCACGCTGGTCGCGCGGCTCTTCTTGGTGACGGCCTCTTCCTCGTTGAATTGCGGCTGGGCCTCGCCCTCCGGGTGCCGCAGCGCATGCTCCACGTGACGCAGGCTGAACTCCTCCTTCGCCACCGCCGCGAACAGGTCCTCCGGCGTCTTGAAGCTGAGCCGGCTGGCCAGGTCGTCGAGGTTGACAGCCGTCTTGCCCTCGCGCTGCAGGGTTTTTTCGATCAGCGCCCGGCCCTGCGCGATGGTCTCCTGTGAGTCCAGCGCGTTGAACCACGCGCGCACCTTGGACCGCGCCCGGCTACTCGCAAGATAGCCAAGTTCCGTGTTGAGCCAGTCGCGCGACGGCCCGCCCTGCTTCACCGCCACGATCTCCACGGTCTGCCCGTTCCGTAGCGGCGTGTTCAGCGGCACCATCGCCCCGTCCACGCGCGCGCCACGGCAGCGGTGGCCGAGATCGCTATGCAGGTAATAGGCGAAGTCCACCGGCGTAGCGCCCTGCGGCATCGCCACCACGCGCGCCTGCGGGGTCAGCACATAGATATGGTCGTCGATGGCCGCATGCTTGAGTTGCTCCCACGGCGAATCCTCGTGCGCGACCGAGTGGTCGGCATCGTCCTTCCACGCCAGCAACTGGCGCAGCCACGCGATCTTCTCGTCGTAGCGTTCGCTGGCCGAGAACTGTCCGCTGTAGCCCTTGCTGCCGGCTTCCTTGTAGCGCCAGTGCGCCGCCACGCCGTATTCGGCGAAGTGGTGCATCTCCTGCGTGCGGATCTGCACCTCGAACGCGCGGCCATCGTCGCCGATGACCACCGTGTGCAGGGACTTGTAGCCGTTGGACTTCGGTCGGGAAATATAGTCGTCGAACTCGCGCGGAATCGGCTGCCAGATATGGTGGACGATGCCGAGGACCGTGTAGCAATCCTTGATGTCATCCACGATCACGCGGAACGCGCGCACATCGTACAAATCGGCAAAATCGAGTTCCTTGCCGCGCATCTTCTTCCAGATGCTGTAGATGTGCTTGGGCCGGCCGGTGACCTCGGCGGGGATGCCGGCCGAGGCCAGTTCCGACTGCAGCCGCTCGATCGCCTGCGAGATATAGCTCTCGCGCTCGATCCGCTTCTCGTCTAGCAGTTTTGCGATGCGCTTGTAGGTATCGGGCTGTTCGAAGCGGAAAGCAAGGTCCTCCAACTCCCACTTCATCTGCCAGATCCCGAGCCGGTTGGCCAGTGGCGCGTAGATGTCCAGCGTCTCGCGCGCCACGCCCGGCAGCGGCATGTTCTTGGTCTGCGCGAGCCAGCGCAGCGTCTGGAGCCGCGAGGCCAGCCGCACCAGCACCACGCGGATGTCCTGGGCGAAGGCCAGCAGCATCTTGCGCAGCGCCTCCACCTGCTCCTGGCGGGCGGCGACTTCGGATTTCGACGATTCCGAGACATCGGTCTGCGACACCGCGATGGCGCCGATGCGCAACAGTTGTCGCACGCCCTTCACCAGCCGCGCGACTTCCTCGCCAAAACGCGGCTCGATCTCGGGCTCGGTGTCCGGCACGAAGGCCGCCATCGCGAACAGGCAGGCCGCGGCGCGCGCGGCGTCATCCACGCGCAGGCCGTCGAGGATGCGCAGCATCCCCTCGGCGTGAGACAGGACGGTCTCGCCGGTGGGCAGCATCGCGGGCGTCGCCCCGTCGGCGGTCTCGCGCACGAAAGCCAGCGCGCGCTCGACCAGCCCGGCATCGGGCACGCCGGCGACCTGGCTCGTGAGATCGGTGGACGTCACCATGTCAAACCATCCACCATCAATTCAGGGCGGCCGTCACCACCACTTCGATCAGGTAGTCTGGGTTGCCCAGCTTCGCCTCGACGGTGGCGCGGGGCGGCGTGTTGCCCTGCGGCACCCAGGCGTCCCAGACCTCGTTCATCTCGCCGATGCGGGTCACGTCGGTCAGGAAGATCTGGCACGACAGGATGCGCGTCTTGTCGCTGCCGGCCTCGGCCAGCAGGCGGTCGATATGGCCCAGCACCTCGCGCGTCTGGCCGCGCAGGTCCGCCTTGGGGTCCACTTCCGGCACCTGGCCAGCCAGATAGACCACGCCGTTGTAGACCGCGTACTCGGAAAGGCGCGCGCCCACATGGGCGCGCTTCAGGGCATTGGTACTCATCGCAATTCCATTAAGTTCGGGATAGGATCCGGCTCGGCCTCACGTGCCCAGGAAGAAGTCCCGGGCGATGGCTACCTGGGCCGGATCGATAAATGTCGGCGCATGCCCCACATCGGGGACTTCCACCGTGGAAACCTGTTTGCCACGTGCCTGCATCTCGGCCATGGTCTCGCGCAGCAGGAGGTCGGACTGCGCGCCGCGCACCACCAGCGTCGGGCCCTGGATGGCCTCGAACATCATCCAGAGCGCGGCCTCGCCGGCCAGCACCATCTCCGGCGTGGTCTCCTTGAACGGCACCGCCAGCGCGGGATCGTAATGCAAACCCCATTCCATGCCCTCTGCGGCCTGCACCGGCTTCAGGATCGCGCCGTTCAGCTCGCGCCACTGCTCGGGCGAGTGGCGGCCGAACGAGGCGCTGATGGTCTGGAGATAAGCCAGCCCTTCCTCGAAGGTCTTGAACCGCACCGGCAGCCCGAGGTAGGCGCCGATGCGCTCCACCGCCTGCGGGGCCAGCCGGGGACCGACGTCATTGAGCAGCAGCTTGCGGATCGGCGACTTGGGCAGGCTCGCCAGCCCCATGCCGATCAGCCCGCCCATCGACGTGCCGAACCAGTCCACCTGCTCCACGTTGAGCCGGGCGATCAGCGTGACCATGTCCGAGACATATTGCGGCACGATGTAGCGGCGCGGATCGGCCAGCCATTCGGAGCGCCCGCGTCCCGCCACATCGGGGCAGATCACGCGATAGTCGCCAGACAGCGCGCGCGCCACGGTATCGAAGTCGCGCCCGGTGCGGGTCAGTCCATGCACGCACATCAGCACGCGCGGATTGGCCGGGTCGCCCCACTCGTGATAGGCCATGCGATGCAGGCCGGCGGGACTGATGCACTGAACGAAGCCGAGGCGCGGGCTGGAAGACATCTGAACTCCCTGCGAGGGTGGGGACTACGTTTCGGGGGCAAATGCTGGCCGCAATTCTCAGCAAATTACGACCTCGCTCCGGAAGATTCCGGGCGTTTGGGCAAAGCAGGATTGTACGCCCTGCGAGTACAATGCCACAGCACATCACCCCCCTACTCCCGACGGAGGCTTACATGCTCAAAGGCAAGACGGCACTGGTGACTGGCTCGACCAGTGGGATCGGACTCGGCATCGCGCAGGCACTGGCGGCGCAGGGCGCCAACATCATCGCCAACGGTTTTGGTGACGCGGACGGCGCAAAGGCGGAGATCGCGCGCGCGGGCAGCGGCATCCAGGTGGGCTACCACGGCGCGGACATGAGCAAGGCGGCCGAGATCGAGGACATGATGCGCTACGCCGAGCGCGACTTCGGCGGCGTGGACATCCTCGTCAACAACGCGGGCATCCAGTTTGTCGCGAAAATTGAAGAATTTCCGACGGACAAGTGGGACGCAATCATCGCCATCAACCTGACCTCGGCCTTCCACACGACGCGGCTCGCGCTGCCGTCGATGAAGGCCAAGAACTGGGGGCGGATCATCAACGTGGCTTCCACGCACGGGCTGGTGGCGTCGGCGGAAAAGTCCGCCTATGTGGCCGCCAAGCACGGCATCGTCGGTTTCACCAAGGTTACAGCGCTGGAAACCGCGCAGACCGGCGTGACGGCCAACGCGATCTGCCCGGGCTGGGTGCTGACGCCGCTGGTCCAGAAACAGGTGGAAGCGCGCGCGGAGCGCGAGGGCATTCCGATCGAGCAGGCCAAGCGCGAACTGGTGATCGAAAAGCAGCCGTCCGGCCAGTTCGTAACGCCGGAGGAACTGGGCGCGCTGGCCGTGTTCCTCTCCAGCGAGGCCGCCCGCCAGGTGCGCGGCGCGATCTGGAACATGGATGGCGGCTGGGTGGCGCAGTAAGGCCGACCCGGCCCCCGCCCCAAGACACAAAAACCCCCGCCGGCTTGCGCTGGCGGGGGTTTTTGTTTTTGCGGCAAGTGATTCGCTTACAGCAGCGTCGCGCCCGTCTTCGCCTGGATTTCCTCGCGGCTGACGCCGGGCGCCGTTTCCACGAGCTTCAGGCCATCGGAGGTCACGTCGATCACGCCGAGGTCGGTGATGATGCGGTTGACCACGCCCACGCCGGTCAGCGGCAGGTTGCAGTCGGCCATGATCTTGATGTCCTCGGTGCCGTCCTTCTTCTTGGCGGTGTGTTCCATCAGGACCACCACGCGGCCGACGCCGGCCACGAGGTCCATCGCGCCACCCATGCCCTTGACCATCTTGCCCGGGATCATCCAGTTGGCCAGGTCGCCGTGCTGGCTGACCTGCATCGCGCCGAGGATGGCCAGGTTGATGTGGCCGCCGCGGATCATCGCGAACGAGTCCGCCGACGAGAAGATCGACGAGCCCGCCAGCGTCGTCACGGTCTGCTTGCCGGCGTTGATCATGTCGGCGTCCACTTCGTCCTCGGTCGGGAACGGGCCGATACCGAGCAGGCCGTTCTCGGACTGGAGCCAGACCTCCATGCCTTCCGGCACGTGGTTGGCCACCAGCGTCGGCAGGCCGATGCCGAGGTTCACGTAGAACCCGTCCTGGAGTTCGCGGGCCGCGCGCGCGGCCATTTCGTCACGTGTCCATGCCATGATGTCTCTCCTTACTTGGCACGCACGGTGCGCTGTTCGATGCGTTTTTCGGGGGTGGCGTTCAGCACCAGGCGTTGCACGAAGATGCCCGCGAGGTGCACGTCGTCCGGATCGATCTCGCCCACTTCGACGATTTCCTCGACCTCGGCCACGGTGATCTTGCCGGCCATCGCGCACATCGGGTTGAAGTTGCGCGCGGTGCGGCGGAAGACCAGGTTGCCGGCCTTGTCGGCCTTGTAGGCCTTGACCAGCGCCACGTCGGCGGTCAGCGAACGCTCCATGACGTACTGCTGGCCGTCGAATTCGCGGATTTCCTTGCCGTCGGCCACGATGGTGCCCACGCCGGTCTTGGTGAAGAAGGCGGGGATGCCGGCGCCGCCGGCGCGCAGCTTCTCGGCCAGGGTGCCCTGCGGCGTGAATTCCAGCTCGAGTTCGCCGGCCAGGTACTGGCGCTCGAACTCCTTGTTCTCGCCCACGTACGACGAGATCATCTTGCTGATCTGGCGCGTGGCCAGCAGCAGGCCCAGGCCGAAGCCGTCCACGCCGGCGTTGTTCGAGATGCAAGTGAGTTGCTTGGCGCCGCTGTCGCGCAGGGCGCCGATCAGCGCCTCGGGGATGCCGCACAGGCCGAAACCGCCCACGGCGATCGTCTGGCCGTCGCGCACGACGCCCGCGAGCGCCTCCGCGGCACTGGCGTAGACCTTGTTCATGTTTGCTCCTTCCTCGGTAGTCCGGCGGGGATTCTCCCCGGATGGGGGCGGTCCCTCGGCATTTTGGTCCCACGGGCGCCATGCGCCACGCCGGGAAATTGTAACGGTACAATCGGCTGTCAGCCGGGTGACTGGCTGGCGTCCGCTGCCGACCGCAAGCATACGTCAACGGGTGCCGGCAGCGCCATTACGTAAAAGTACATAAGGGACAATGCCCCCCATCGACTACCAGACCGCTTTCCAGCTCGCCCCGGTGGGGCTGGTGCTGTCCCGCGCGCGCGTGATCGAGGACTGTAACGACGAGGTCTGCCGGATCTTCCACACCACGCGCGACGCGCTGGTGGGCGAGTCCTTCCAGGTGCTCTACCCCACCGCCGACGAGTTCGAGCGCACCGGCGCCCGCATCGTGCCGATCATGAACACCAAGGGCATGTATTCGGACGAACGGATCATGAAGCGGGCCGACGGGGAACTGTTCTGGTGCCATGTCACCGGCCGCGCGCTGGATCGGCACGAGCCGCTGGGGGCGGGGATCTGGACCTTCGAGGATTTGTCGCAGAAGCGGCCGGTCACGGCCGATCTGACCGCGCGCGAGCGGGATATCGCCGCGCAGCTGGTGGACGGCAAGACCAGCAAGGAAATCGGCAAGCTGCTGTCGATCAGCCCGCGCACGGTGGACATCTACCGCGCACGGCTGATGAAGAAGTACGGCGCGCACACGGCGGTGGACCTGGTGCAGCGGCTGGTGAATCACTAGGGGGCGTTGCACCCCCGCCGGATCAGGCGATCAGCGCCCGGATGGCCTCGGGCACCGGCACGGACTTCTCCGCCGCGTAATCGCTCCACACCACCTTGGCGCCGCCCTCGGCCCAGATCACGTCGGGCAGGTCCGTGCGGCGGATCTCGATACGCGTCTCGAAGCTCGTGCGGCCAACCTGGCCCGCATAGACGCGCAGCTCGATGTCGCCCGGGAATCGCAACTGCTTCAAAAACGTCATGTGCGCGTTGATGATGACCGGCCCCTGGCCGTTCTCATCCTTGCCGTTCCGGCCAATCGACCGGAACCATTCGATCCGCGCCTGCTCCAGGTACTGGAAGTAGACCGTGTTGTTGACATGGCCCATGGCGTCCATGTCGCCCCAGCGGATGGGCATGACGTAGGTGAAGACGTGTTTCATCGCAAATCCCGGACGCTATCGTTTATCGCTTGGAAATCGCCGTTTCCGCCTTGGCGACGAGGTCCGAGCCAATCTGCTTCTTCCACTTGTCGTAGACCTTGACCGTGGCCTTGCGGAACGCGTCGTGCTCGGCCGGGCTCAGCTGCGTCACCTTCACGCCGTGCTGCTCCATCTCCTTCCACGCCGGCGCGCCGGATTCCACCAGGCCCTTGCGGGCCAGCGCGATTTCCTGCTTGCCGGCGTCGATGGCGGCCTGCTTCACGATTTCGCGGTCAGCCGGGGTCCACGATTCCCAGATCTGCTTGTTGACCACGAAGATCAGCGGATCGGCCACGTAGCCCCAGGTGGTCACGTACTTCTGGCCCACCGTGTACAGCTTGGCGGCGGCGAACACGCTCTGTGGGTTCTCCTGGCCGTCCACCGCGCCCGAGGCCATCGCCGGCTGCGCATCGGCCCAGCTCATCTGCGTGGGGTTGGCGCCCAGCGCGTTGAAGGTCTCGATGTACAGCGGCGAGCCCACCACACGCAGCTTCAGGCCCTTGAGGTCTTCCGGCTTGCGGATTTCGCGCTTCGAGTTGGACACCTCGCGGAAGCCGTTCTCGCCCCAGGCCAGCGGCACCACGCCGGCCTTTTCCAGCGTGGCGAACATCGACTTGCCGACTTCGCCCTGCGTCAGCGCGTCCAGCGCCTTGTAGTCGGGCATCAGGAACGGCAGCGAGAACAGGTTCAGCTCCTTCACCTGCGGCGACCAATTGATCGTGGAGCCCACGGCCATGTCGATTACGCCCTGGCGGATGGCGGAGAACTCGCGCGTCTGGTCGCCGGCCACCAGCGACGTGCCCGGATACAGCTTGATATTGATGCGGCCGCTGGTGCGCTGGCGCACCAGGTCAGCCCAGATCTCGCCGCCCTTGCCCCACGGGAACGCGGGGCCCAGCACCAGCGACATCTTGTACTCGGACTTGTAGCTCTGGGCCATTGCACCGACCGGCGCCAGGGCGGCGGCGGCAATCGTGGCGGCTACGGACAACATCAGGGCACGGCGTTTCATGCGGGAATCTCCTCGTCAGTTTCTAGTTTGATTTCGATCAATAGCCCAGGTAGTCGGGCAGCCACGTGGCCAGCGGCGGATAGGCCAGCACCATCAGCATGGCGATGAACATGGCCAGCAGCATCCAGATCACCCAGGGCACGGTTTCCTCCATGCGCACGCGGGCGATCCGGCACGACACCATCAGGTTCACGGCCAGCGGCGGGGTGAACTGGCCCAGCGCCACCTTGAGCGTCAGCACCACCCCGAACCACACCGGATTCCAGTGGAAGGCATTCGAGATCGGCAGCAGCAGCGGCACGAAGATCAGGAAAATCGAGATGCCATCCAGGAACATGCCCACCGTCATCAGCAGCAGCACGATCAGCGCCAGCACGCCGTATTCGCCCAAACCGGAATTGGCGATGGCATGGGCCAGCGGGTCGATCACGCCGAGCGTGGACAGCGCGTAGGCGAAGATGCCGGCCAGCGCCACCACGAGCAGGATCACCGCCGAGGTCTCGGCCGCTTCCTGGAAGATCACGAACAGGTCGCGCAGGCCGATGCTGCGGTAGATCACCATGCCGACGAACAGCCCGTAGACCACGGCCACCACGGCGGCCTCGGTCGGGGTGAACCAGCCGGCACGCATGCCGCCGAGGATCAGGAACGGCGCTACCAGGCCCCACGCCGCCTCGCGCAGGCTCTTCCAGAACGGCGGACGCGGCAGCGCGGCCTCGATCTGCCCCATATTGTGCTTGCGCGCCAGCCACACGGCCGGCACGATCAGCGCCACGCCAGCCAGCACGCCGGGGATCAGGCCCGCTGCGAACAGCGCCGGCACCGAGGCGCCCGGCACCAGCACGCTATAGATAATGAAGGCGACGGATGGCGGGATCAGGATGTCGGTAGCCGCCGCCGCGCCCACCACGGACGCGCTGTACGCCGGTGGATAGCCCGCGCGCGACATCGCCGCGATCATCACGCCACCCACGGCCGCCGCGTTGGCGGGGCCGGAGCCCGAGATGCCGCCGAGGAACATCGCCACGAGAATCGCCACCAGCGGCAGCATGCCCGGGCCACGTCCCACCACGGCAATCGCGAAGGTGACCAGCCGCGCCGCCACGCCGGAGCGGTCGAAGATCGACCCCACCAGCACGAACATCGGAATCGCCAGCAGCGGATATTTGGCCAGGCCGGCGTAGAAGTTCTGCGGCACGGCCAGCAGACCGAACATCTGCGTATCGAGGTTGGACAGGCCGATGGCAACCAACCCGCCCAGCCCCAACGACACGCCGATCGGCACGCCCAGCAGCATCAGGCCGATAAAGACCACGAACAGGATAATGGCGACGAGCGTCATTGCACGCCCTCCCCGCCCTGCTCGCTCAGCGCCCGCAGCGCACGGACATTGCGCCAGGCCAGCGCCAGCGCGCGCAGCACGATCGCCACGGAAAACAGCGGGAGCCAGATCGAGTACCACCAGCTCGGCACGCCAATGCCGGGCGAGGTCTCGCCGAACGCGTACTCGTCCCAGGTAATCCGCACGCCGAGCACCGCCAGCGCCAGGAACATCACCGCCACGCCCAGCGCGGAGACGATGGCCAGCCGCTTCTGCCGCGCAGCGCTGCCCCGTTCGAAGAAGAACTCGATGCGGATATTGCGGTCGCGCGCCACGGCGGCGCTGCCGGCCACCAGCGCCAGCACGATCATCAGGAAGACCGAGAACTCCTCGGTCCAGGCGAAGGATTCGTCGGTGAAGTAGCGGACCACCACGTTGGCGAACGTGATGGCCACCAGCAGCACCATGACGATCACGCCAATCCAGTCCTCGATGCGCGGCGAAATGCGGAATTCAGTGTCGCGGGCTTCGTCGGCGGCTTCGGGAATGATCACCGAATCCACGACGTGTTGCGGCACGGCGTCGCGCCGTGCCTCATTGTCTTGCACCATCTCCCCCGGCCTCCGGTCCGGGCCGCTCGGGCCATTGCGGCCACTACGGCATATTTCTGATTATTTATGTAAGGACTTCATTCGAAACCAGCGGCGATTATGCCAACTCTGGCCTCTCGCGGCACAACTTTAGACGCGCAGGGGACCGGATAAGCCCTGCTCGGCCACGCGTCCGCCCCGCCGCGCTTGTGGCGCGTTGCGGGGCCGGCATCAGGATTGTGCGGTATTCGGCAATTCCTGTCGTTGACGGCTTGCTTCAGATCCTGCTCAGACCATGCCGTCGTCCGCCGTGACCACCGCCCCGTTGATGAAGCGCGAGGCATCGGACGCCAGCAGCAACAGCAGGCCGTCGAGGTCCTCGGGCTGGCCCAGCCGCTTGCGCGGCAGCATCTGGATCAGCTTCTGGCCCGCATCGCTTTCCCAGTGATGATGGTTGATGGCGGTGTCGATGTAGCCGGGGCAGATCGCATTGGTGTTGATGCCATGGCGCGCCCATTCCAGCGCCATCGCCTTGGTCATATGGACCACGGCGGCCTTGCTCATGCAGTACACGCCGATCTGCGACAGCACCTTCAGCCCAGCCACCGACGCGATATTGACGATGCGCGCCTGCGGCAGCGGATTGCCCTGTTTCTCGGCGCCCTTGGCCCGCGCGATCATGCGCTTGGCCACTTCCTGGGCCACGAAGAACGCGCCGCGCGTGTTGGTATCGAAGACGAAATCGAAGTCCTCGGCCGTCACGTCGGTGAGCTTCTGCGTGGTGGAGACGCCCGAATTATTGACGAGGATATCGATGGCGCCCGCCTCGGTCTCGGCATGCGCCACAGCGGCGCGGATGCTGTCCGGGTCGGTCACGTCGAGCCGCACCACGTGGGCACTGCCACCATCGGCCTCGATCGAGGCACGCAACTCCTTGAGTCGCTCGGTACGGCGCGAGGCCAGTACCACCTTGGCGCCAGCGGAGGCCAGAACATTGGCGAAGCGCGTGCCCAGCCCGCTCGAGGCACCGGTCACCAGCGCGACCTTGCCTTCCAGATTGATCGACAAACCCATAATTACCTCGGTGTGGAGGCATCCGGCCGGGGCCCGATGCGTGCCGCCAGCCCCCATCTGCTGGGCGAAAGGCAGCATACCAAAAAAAAGAACGGTCGTTCCAAAAAATATCTTGCCTGAGGGTGTCGAGTCCCGGACAATGCCGGAGATTCTAAGAACTTGGCCCCTAAAGGGAAAGAGGAAAAACGCCTAGATCCTCACCGGGGCCCTCACAGATCTCCACAACCGCAGCTCCCCCGCCGCATCGCCGGACCACGGGCTGCAAGCTCGCGGCAGTATTGCCGCCCAGAAGAAACAGAGGGTTAGAGACAATGGATCAGCAACAGCTCCTGGAGCAATTCGGCCCACGCGAAGCCATGGAGTACGACGTCGTCATCGTCGGCGGCGGTCCTGGCGGTCTGGCCACAGCCATCCGCCTGAAGCAGCTGGCGGCGGAAAAAGGCGGCGACGTCAACGTATGCGTGCTGGAGAAAGGCTCCGAGCCGGGCGCGCACATTCTCTCGGGCGCCATCATGGACCCGCGCGCGCTCAACGAGCTGTTCCCGAACTGGAAGGAACTGGGCGCACCGCTGAACCAGCCCGTCACCGAGGACAAGTTCCTGTTCCTCAACGACACCGGCTCCAAGGGCGCTCCGCTGCTGCCCGAGTGCTTCCATAACGAAGGCAACTACATCGTCAGCCTGTCGAACTTCGTGCGCTGGCTCGGCCAGCAGGCCGAGTCGCTGGGCGTGGAGATCTTCCCGGGCTTCCCGGCCGCCGAAGTCCTCTATAACGATGACGGCTCGGTCAAGGGCGTGGCCACCGGCAACCTCGGCATCAACAAGGAAGGCGAGCCGACCGAGAACTTCCAGCTCGGCATGGAGCTGCACGCCAAGTACACGATCTTCGCCGAAGGCGCGCGCGGCCACCTCGGCAAGCAGCTGATCGCCAAGTACCAGCTCGATGCGGGCAAGGATCCGCAGAGCTACGGTATCGGCCTGAAGGAACTCTGGGAAATCGATCCGGCCAAGCACCAGCCGGGCCTGGTGATCCACACGGCCGGCTGGCCGCTCGACCCCGCCACCTACGGCGGCTCCTTCCTCTATCACATGGAGGACAACAAGGTGGCCGTGGGCTTCGTGGTCGGTCTCGACTACACCAACCCGTGGCTGTCGCCGTTCGAGGAATTCCAGCGCTTCAAGACGCACCCGGAGATCCGCAAATATTTCGAAGGCGGCAAGCGCATCGGCTACGGCGCGCGCGCCATCACGGCCGGCGGCCTGCTGTCGCTGCCGAAGACGGTGTTCCCGGGCGGCGCGCTGGTCGGTTGCGACGCGGGCTACCTGAACGCCTCGCGCATCAAGGGCAGCCACGCCGCGATCAAGACCGGCATGATGGCCGCCGATGCCGCCTACGACGCACTCCAGGCCGGCCGCCAGCACGACGAGCTGACCGCCTACCCGGCCGCGTTCGAAGCCAGCTGGCTCCACAAGGAACTGCTGCAGGCCAAGAACTTCAAGCAGTGGTTCAAGAAGGGCCGCACCACGGCCACGCTGATGACCGGCATCGAGCAATGGCTGCTGCCGAAGCTCGGCATCCGCAACCCGCCCTGGACCATCCACCGCGAGAAGCCGGACCACGTCTACCTGAAGCCGGCCGCCGACTGCCCGAAGATCGAGTATCCGAAGCCGGACGGCAAGCTCACGTTTGACCGCCTGTCCTCGGTGTTCATCAGCAACACGAACCACGAGGAAAACCAGCCGGCCCACCTGACGCTCAAGGACCCGAGCGTGCCGGTGGACATCAACTGGGAAAAGTACGCCGGCCCCGAAAGCCGCTACTGCCCGGCTGGCGTGTACGAGTTCGTGCAGAACGATGAAGGCAAGGAGCGCCTGCAGATCAACGCGCAGAACTGCGTGCACTGCAAGACCTGCGACATCAAGGACCCGACGCAGAACATCGTGTGGGTCACGCCGGAAGGCCCCGGCGGCCCGAACTACGTGGGGATGTAAGCCAGGGCGCGCAGCGAATGCGCGCCTGAGCGAAAAAAGCCGGCCAGTGGCCGGCTTTTTTTATGCTCGATCGGCAGTCAGACCTGCAATCGGGTGCTGGTCAGCAACTGCTCATAGATGAAGCACTGGAGCAAGGTCAGCTCGCGTTCGCCCAGCGCGTCGAAGGCGACGCCAAATGCCGGAAACTCGTCATCCTCCGATGCGGACGGCGCGCTGCGCACCCAGCCATCGACAATGACTTCGGCGTCGAGCGACGCCGTACGCAGCTGGAAGCTCAAACGCACCTTGCGGCCCACCGGCGGCGCCGGGTGCGAGGTCTGCACCAGCGCTCCACCCGTGCTCAGATCGGACAGCAGGCCAAGCCGCGCCAGGCCGCTGGCGACATGGGTATCCACGTCGGTATCGACCAAGTCCGGTGCGACTTCCATCGACGGCGCAACCACCTCCCCCACGCCGTTTTCCACCAGATACGCGGCCAGCCGTGTCGGCACGCGCGCGGCGCTGCGCACCGGCATCTGCTCGGTCTGCGCCGGCGCGGACAGCACCAGGTAGCGGAACGGGCTGCGGCACACGGCCGTGATCGTTGACGTGAAACTGTGGATCGCCTGCCCCGAGAAGCCGCGCAGCAGCACGGTTTCGCCGGCCTGCACGGCCAGATCCCGGCCGCCAAGCGTCGGCCAGGTCACGAACAGGCCCTGATCGATGAAGCCGATCAGGCGGCTGGCGGCGGCGCGCGAGGCGTCGCCGGGCGTCTTCACATGCAGCAGCGTGCCCACCTGCAATCCGAGCGGGCCGGCGGCGAGCCGTGCCAGGCCGGTGCCATCGGCTTCGTTGCCGGCTTCCGGCATGTCGTCGGGACGGCAGACCGTGCCGTGGCGGAAGACGAGCGCAAGGTCACGCGCGTCCGGAATGACGCTGCCGCTGCCGAGCACGAGGTTGCCTTCGCCGTCATGTAGCGACCAGGGCAATGGCTGGCCGACGGGCAGGTCTTGCGGAGAAAGTTGGATCATGGCCTGAGTCTCCACGATGTAATCAGTCACTATCGACCGCCGGCCGCCAAGCTTGACCCCTCCTCCGGGGCAGAAAGTGTAAAACTCGCGCAAACCCGGCTTGACGCTGGGCGGCGGACCCGCCAGAATCGGCCGGATCGATGAAAGCTGTCAGACAGCCTGACACCTTCTACGCCCACCCCCCATTCCAATGGACCCCCTGTCCCGCCCCGCCTCGCTTGCCAGTCGCCTCGCCCAGACGCTGCGCGATGACATCGCCGCCGGCCGCTTCGCCGCTGGCGCGCGCCTGCCCGCCGAATCGGCGCTGGCCGAAAACTTCGAAGTGAGCCGGCCCATCGTCCGCGAGGCCATCGCGCTGTTGAAGGCAGATGGCGTAGTCGTCACGCGCAAGGGCTCCGGCGCCTATGTATCCGAAACGCCGGGCGGCCAGGTCTGGCGCGTGGCGAGCCAGCCTGATGGGGGTCCGACACTGGCGCAGTTGTTCGAGCTGCGCCGCGTGGTGGAGACCGCCTGCGCCGAGATGGCGGCCATGCGCCGCACCGCCGCCGACCTCGCCGCCATCCGGGGCGCGCTGGCCGCGATGGCCGCCCATGCCACCGATTTCCCGAGCGCAGCGGCGGCTGACATCGCCTTCCATCACGCCATCGCCCACGCCACGCACAATCCCTGCTTCACCGGCCTGACCGATTTCGTGAGCCAGCAGTTGCTCGTGGCGCGCCAGCATGCGTGGGAGAACAGCGCGAGGCTTACCGCCACCCAGGGCACGCCGCGTGCCGCCGATGCCGAGCATGCCGCGCTGGTCGAAGCCATCGCCGCCGGCGACCCGGCCGCCGCGCGCGCCGCGGCCCGTGCGCACCTGACGGCCGCTGCCGCCCGCATGGGCTTGGCCTGAAATTCGAAGATTTCCAAGACATTCCGAGACAAGACACCAAGGAGAGCCCCAGATGGAACAAGTAGATTGCGTCGTGATCGGCGCTGGCGTCGTCGGGCTGGCCGTGGCCCGCGCGCTGGCGCTGCAGGGCCGCGAAGTCATCATCCTCGAGGCCGAAAACGCGTTCGGCACCATCACCAGCGCGCGCAACAGCGAGGTGATCCATGCCGGCATCTACTATCCGAAAGGCTCGCTCAAGGCGGAACTGTGCGTGCGCGGCAAGGCGATGCTGTACGACTACTGCGCCTCCCACCACGTGCCGCACCAGCGCTGCGGCAAGCTGATCGTGGCGACGAGCGCCGCGCAGGTGGCCACGCTCGAGGGCATCCGCGCCAAGGCCGAGGCCAACGGCGTGCACGACATGCAACTGCTGAGCCGCGACGCGGCACGCGCGCTGGAGCCTCAGCTCGAATGCCATGCCGCGCTGCTCTCGCCCTCCACCGGCATCATCGACAGCCATGGCCTGATGACCGCGCTGCTGGGCGATGCCGAGAACGCCGGCGCGATGCTGGCCGTGCAGTCATCGGTCCGCACGGGCGCGGTGACGGCTGAAGGTATCCGGCTGGAGGTAGAAGCGGAGGACGGCGCGACCACGCTGCTAGCACGCACCGTGATCAATTCGGCCGGCCTGACCGCGCCGGACCTGGCGCGGCGCATCGACGGCATCCCGGCCGAACACATCCCGCAGCAGTACTACGCCAAGGGCTGCTACTTCACGCTGGCAGGACGCGCGCCGTTCTCGCGGCTGATCTATCCCGTGCCGGAGGCGGCCGGGCTGGGCGTGCACCTGACGCTGGATCTGGGCGGGCAGGCGCGCTTTGGCCCCAATGTGCGCTGGATCGACGAGATCGAATACAGCGTGCCGCCGCACGATGCCGACAGTTTCTATGACGAGGTGCGCCGCT
Organism: Cupriavidus sp. 10L43_2; assembly: GCF_056395265.1. Classification (NCBI taxonomy): domain Bacteria; kingdom Pseudomonadati; phylum Pseudomonadota; class Betaproteobacteria; order Burkholderiales; family Burkholderiaceae; genus Cupriavidus; species Cupriavidus sp. 10L43_2. The sequence continues at coordinate 339,652 of NZ_JBFTJE010000005.1, read as the reverse complement.
ACTGGCCCGGGCTGGCCGATGGCGCGCTGCAACCGGGCTACGCCGGCATCCGCCCGAAAATCAGCGGCCCGACCGAGGTGGCGGCCGATTTCCGCATCGACGGCCCGGCCACGCATGGTGTGCCGGGACTGGTGAACCTGTTCGGGATCGAATCACCGGGGCTGACCTCGTCGATGGCGATTGCCGAGCGGGTCACGCAGTTGCTGGCCTGAAAGTTCGGGCGGACGCGGGCCGGCTCAGGCTGGCGCCCGCTCGCCGCGAAAACTCAGCGCGGCGCAGCAGGCCCCGGCCAACGCCGCCGCTGCGGCCAGCCCGAAGGTGTGCGATGGCGTCAGCGTCTTCCAGGTCCAGCCCATCGCCAATCCGCCCAATGTGCCGCCCACGCCATACGATATGCCAGTGTAGAGCGCCTGCCCCCGCCCCTGCAGCGGGCCGGCGAACCAGTGCTGGAGTCGCTTGAGGCTGGCGCTGTGGTGCGCGGCGAAGGTCGCGGCGTGGAGCACCTGCACGACGGCCATCAGCCACACATACTGACCGAAGTAGCCGGTCATGCCGAAGCGAATCGCCGCCAGCACGAAGGTGCCGGCCAGGATCGTCCGCAGCGCCAGCCGCGCGAACAGCCGGCCCTGGTAGAAGAAGAACACGATCTCCGCGACCACGCCGATGGTCCACATCGCCCCGATGGCGAGCTTGCTGTAGCCCAGCTGCTCCAGATAGAGCGAATAGAAGACGTAGAGCGCCGCGTGCGCGAACATCATCAGGAAGGCCGAGGCAAGGAACCACGCCACATCCGGCCGCCGCAGCAGCGGCAGCGCGGGCGGCGGTCGCACACGGGGGCCCTCGTCGGGCGCGTCGCGCATGCCCATGACCACGATGGCGAACAGCGCCAGCGTAGCGCTGGCGAGCCACGGGAAAGCGACCATGCCGAAGTGCTCGAACAACGCGCCGCCGGCCAGCACCGCGCCGATGAACCCGACCGAGCCGAACATCCGCACGCGGCCGTAGCGGTGGTCGAAGGCGCCATGACGGCGCAGCGTGGAAATGGTCAGCGCATCGCCCAGCGGCGACATCGCGCTGGTGATCAGGTTGAGCCCGATCATCATCGCCATCATGCCGCCATAGCTGTGCACGCCGGGCACCATCAGGAAGGCCAGGAGCGCTGACACAGCGGCCAGCCGCAGCAGGCGCACGCGCGTATGGAGGACATCGGACAGCCAGCCCCAGAGGTAGGGGCCGACGATGCGGCTCAACTGGAAGCACGCCATCAGCACGCCGATCTGCACCGGCGAGAAGCCACGGTCCGAGAAGAACAGGCTGACGTACGGCGAGATGACGCCTACATAGGCGTAGTAGCCGAGATAGAACAGCCCAAAGCGGAAATAGGTGGCCGGGTCGATCGAACCCGGCACGAAGGCGCGCTCCGGGGCGGCGTCAGCCGGGGCGCGGCCCAAGTCAGGACTTGTCGGGGGTCGGCAGGTGTGCCGCGATACGCGGCGTCTCCACGCGCACATCGCCGCACTGGGCGCGGTGGCGCAGCGCGTGATCCATCAGCACCAGCGCGAGCATCGCCTCGGCGATCGGCGTGGCGCGGATGCCCACGCACGGATCATGACGACCAAACGTTTCCACAGTCGCCTGTTGGCCGGCCTTGTCGATCGACTCGCGCGGCGTGCGGATGCTCGACGTCGGCTTGATGGCCAGGGACACGGTGATGTCCTGCCCGGTGGAGATGCCGCCGAGCATGCCGCCTGAATTGTTCGACCGGAAGCCCTCGCCGGTCAGTTCGTCGCCATGAACACTCCCGCGCTGGGCCACGCTGGCGAAGCCAGCGCCGATCTCGACGCCCTTGACCGCGTTGATGCCCATCATCGCGTGGGCGATGTCCGCGTCGAGCTTGTCGAATAGCGGCTCGCCCAGACCAACCGGCACGCCGCTGGCCACCACCTCGATACGCGCGCCGACCGAGTCACCGTCGCGGCGCAGGGCATCCATATAGGTTTCGAGTTCCGGCACGATGTCCGCATTGGGCGAGAAGAACGGGTTCTCGGGCACGTGCTTCCAGTCCTGGAACGGCACTTCCACCTCACCAAGCTGCGACATGTAGCCATGGATCTCGGTGCCGTACTGTTCGCGCAGCCATTTCTTGGCCACGGCGGCGGCCGCCACCACGGGTGCAGTCAGCCGCGCCGACGAACGGCCACCGCCACGATAGTCGCGGATGCCGTACTTGTGCCAGTAGGTGTAGTCGGCGTGGCCGGGCCGGAAGGTCTCGACGATATTGCCGTAGTCCTTGCTGCGCTGGTCGGTGTTGCGGATCAGCAGGCAGATCGGGGTGCCCGTGGTCTTGCCCTCGAACACGCCGGACAGGATTTCCACCTGATCGGCCTCCTGGCGCTGCGTCACGTGGCGCGAGGTGCCGGGCTTGCGGCGGTCCAGGTCGCCCTGGATATCGGCTTCCGTCAGGGCAAGGCCCGGCGGGCAGCCGTCGACCACCGCGCCAATCGCGGGCCCGTGCGATTCGCCGAACGTGGTGACTGTGAAGAGCAGGCCGAGGGTATTGCCGGACATGATGGAAACCGCGCTGGAATTGGGGACGGCCTACATTGTAAGGCCATTGGCGGCCACTGTCGGCGCCGCCGGGGATTCGGACATGGGCGCGAACACCCCGCTGCCGACGAAATCGGGATAGAAACGCGCCCGCATCCGTGCCAGATAGGCGGTCAGATTGGCGTGCGCCGACGCCGCCGTACGGATCGGCGTCTCGAACACGGGACTGAGCAGGCTGGCGCTGAACGCGAACAAGGTGGCGTCGGCGCCGCATGGCGCATCGCCCATCAGATAGGGCTTGTCCCCCAGGATATTGGCAATGGCGGTCACGCCGTGGATTGCCATGGCGTCAGCCTCCTCGTCCGAATGCCGGCCGAGGCCCTGCGCCCAGAGCATCTGGCGTACGCGCCGCTTGACCAGCGTGGTCACGATCCCGCGCACCGGTGCCGGCACGCGCTGGAAGAACTGGGCCGGGCCGCGCTCGAAATTGGCGTCATCGAGCCAGCGCACGCGGGCCACGGCCCAGTAGAGGTTGTCTTCCATCAGCTTTTCCACGGCCCAGGCCACCCCGCGCTCGGCCTCGGACAGCCCCGCGTCGAAGTCCACGTGATAGGTCTTCTCGATATGCCAGCGGATCATCGTCGAATCCGCGACGATGCGCCCCATGTCGTCGAGGTAAGGCAGCTTGCCCTTGGGCGCGCGGCGCAGGTTGCCCGGCATGGTGCGGTACGGCAGCCCTGCCAGCTTCAGCAGCAGTTCGGCCTTCATGACGAACGGGCTGGCGTCGGGCAGGCCAAAGGCAGGGCCGAAGGTATAGAGCGTGATCATTGTCGTTGGGCTCGTCGTATCGTCGTGTCGTCGTATTGCGCCTATTTCCAGTCGCCCCGCAAGGCCAGCACCATCTGCTGGAGCCCTTCCGCCGATGCGGCCTCGGGCGCCACGGGTTCCCCCACCACGAGTTCGAGCCGGCTCAGGATGCCGCGCCGGAACGGGCGCGACATGGCCATTCCGCCCTTGCGAGAGAAAAAGCTGCCCCACAGCCCGCGCAGCGCCATCGGCACCACGGGCACCGGCGTGCGGCGGATGATCTGCTGCACACCGCCCTTGAACGGGTTGATGTCGCCGGTAGCCGTGATCTTGCCTTCGGGGAAGATGCAGACGAGGTCGCCGTCCTCAAGTGCGGCGGCCACGGCGTCGTAGGCGCGCTCGAGCATCCTGGGGTCCTCGTGCGCCGGTGCGATGGGAATCGCCTTGGCCTGCCGGAAGAACCACGACAGCAGCGGCACCTTGAAGATCCGGTGATCCATCACAAAGCGCACCGGGCGCGGGCTGGCCGCCATCAGCACCACGGCGTCGGCAAAGCTCACGTGGTTGCAGACCAGCACGGCGGGGCCGTGCTCGGGAATCCGGTCGGCGTTGATCCGGCGCAGCCGGTAGATGGTGTGGACCAGAATCCAGGCGATGAAGCGCAGCAGGAACTCGGGCACCAGCGTATAGATATAGATGGCCACCACGGCATTGAGCAGCCCCACCACCAGGAACAGCTGCGGGATGCTGTAGCCGGCCAGCGCCATGCCCACGCCGAGCAGCGACGCGGCGATCATGAAGAAGCTGTTCAGGATGTTGTTCGCCGCGATGATCCGCGCCCGGTGCGTAGGCAAGCAGCGGCTCTGGATCAGCGCATACAGGGGCACGCTATAGAAGCCGCCGAACATGGCCAGCAGGAACAGGTCCACCAGCACGCGCCAATGGCGCGTATCGTCCAGGAAACCGCCGATGCCGCTCAGCGTGGCGCCGGCCGACTGGCCGTTACTGGCCAGGTACAGGTCCACGGCGAACACGGTCATGCCGATGGAGCCGAACGGCACGAGGCCGATCTCCACGGTGCGGCCGGACAGCCGCTCGCACAGCAGGGAGCCGATGCCGATGCCGATCGAGAACATCGCCAGCAGCAGCGTAACCACGTTCTGGTCTCCGCCGAGCACGTCCCGGGCGAAGCTGAAAAAGGCGGTCAGGAAGGTGGCGCCGAGGAACCAGAGCCAGGAAATGCCGAGCAGGCTCAGGAATACCGTGCGCCGCTCGCGCGCGAGCATCAGGTTGCGCCACGTCTCGGTCAGCGGGTTCCAGTTGATGCGCAGGTCCGGCTGGGGCGGCGGCGAAACCGGCACGCCCTGCGACACCACCCGCCCTGCTACGGCGATCACCACGCAGGCGATGCCCACGTAGAGCGGCCCCACCACGGCGCCGCCGCGCATCACGCCGGCCAACTCCCCGCCGATCAGCGTGCCGATCAGGATGGCAACGAAGGTACCCATCTCCACCAGTCCGTTGCCGCCCACCAGTTCCTGCTGGTCCAGGTGCTGCGGCAGGTACGCGAACTTCACCGGGCCGAACAGCGTGGAATGCAGGCCCATCAGGAATGTACCGAAGTACAACAGCGGCGCGCTGTGCCAGGCAAAGCCGGCCAGCCCCAGCACCATGATGGCGATCTCGAGCGACTTCACGAGCCGGATCAGCCGCGATTTCTCGATCTTGTCGGCAATCTGGCCGCTGGTGGCGGAAAACAGGACGAAGGGTGCGATAAAGATGGCCGAGATCAGGAACGCCGCGCTGCGCGCATCGACGCCGTCGAACAGGGCCGTGTGATAGGTCACCAGCGAGGTGAAGGCGACCTTGAAGACATTGTCGTTCATGGCCCCGAGAAACTGGGTCCAGAAGAACGGCGCGAAACGGCGTTCGCGCAACAGGCGAAACTGACTGGGCTGGCTGTGTTGGCTCATGCAGACGGAAGCGGGCGGAGGCCGCTCGGCGGACTTCATGGACCCCGGACCCGCCGGGGCATCAGTTCGCCGCCATCATGCCAACAGTCTGGAGTGCAGGCAATAAAACTTCTGTTAAATCGCCGCCGGGCCCGCCAGCCCGGGCCAGACCGCGTTCAGTCGGTCTTTTCCTCGGGCCAGTCGCGGATATAGGCCTTGAGCATGCGGTTCTCGAAGCCCTGCTCCTCCACCACCGCCTTGGCCACGTCGTAGAACGAGATCACGCCCATCAGCGTGCGGTTGTCGAGCACCGGCAGGTAGCGGGTGTGGCGCTCCAGCATCATGCGGCGCACCTCGTTGACGTCCGTTTCCGGCGTGCAGGTCAGCGGCGCGTCGTCCATGACCTTGCGGATGCTGTGCGTGCCGAGCGTGCCGTGGTTGGCCGCCAGCGTCTCGATCAGCTCCCGGAACGTCAGCATGCCGACCAGATCGCCATATTCCATGACCACCAGCGAGCCAATGTCGTGCTCGGCCATGGTGTTGATGGCCACCAGCAGGGACGCATCCGGCGTGACGGTGTAGAGCGTATTGCCCTTGATCTGCAGGATGTCGCTGACTTTCATGGTGGTGTCTCCGCTGCCCGGTGTCGAGGCTGGTTCTGGTCTGTGGCCAGAGTTGGCCGATGCGGCGATCCTACCCAAACCGCCGTCTCTCGTAAAGGCGGCAAGTCTCAGCCAGTCTCAATGCGTTTTCAGAATCCTCCCCATTGCCAGGGCGGCGCACGGTGCTACGATGCCGGACGGAGACAACCTGCCGCCTACAACAGCCACTACAAGCGAACTCACCATGTCCGGTACCCGATTCGACACGCTGGCCCTGCACGCCGGCGCCGCCCCGGACCCCACCACCGGGGCCCGCGCCACACCGATCCACCTGACCACCTCCTTCGTGTTCCGGGACAGCGAGCATGCCGCGTCGCTGTTCAATATGGAACGCGCCGGGCACGTGTATTCCCGCATCAGCAACCCCACGGTGGCGGTGTTCGAGGAGCGCGTGGCGGCCCTGGAGAACGGCGCCGGGGCCATCGCCACGGCATCCGGCCAGGCCGCGCTGCACCTGGCCGTGGCCACGCTGATGGGGGCCGGCTCCCATATCGTGGCATCCACGGCGCTCTATGGCGGCTCGCACAATCTGTTGCACTACACGCTGCGCCGCTTCGGCATCGAGACCACCTTCGTCAATCCGCGCGACATGGACGCCTGGCGCGCCGCCATCCGCCCCGAGACGCGGCTGCTGTTCGGCGAGACGCTAGGCAATCCGGGCCTCGACGTGCTCGACATCGAAACCGTGGCGCAGATCGGCCAGGACCACAAGATCCCGCTGCTGGTCGACTCCACGTTCACCACGCCCTACCTGCTGCGCCCGTTCGACCATGGCGCCGGCTTGCTGTACCACTCGGCCACCAAGTTCCTGGGCGGGCATGGCACGACGATCGGCGGCGTGCTGTCCGAGGGCGGCACGTTCGATTTCGAGGCTTCGGGGCGTTTTCCCGAGCTGTCGGAGCCCTATCCGGGCTTCCACAACATGGTGTTTACCGAGGAAAGCACCGTGGCGCCGTTCCTGCTGCGCGCCCGGCGCGAGGGCCTGCGCGACTTCGGTGCCTGCATGAACCCGATGGCGGCGTGGCAGCTGCTCCAGGGCATCGAGACGCTGCCGCTGCGCATGAGCCGGCACGTGGACAACACCCGCCGCGTGGTGCAGTTCCTGGCCGGGCACGCGATGGTCGAGTCGGTGGCCTACCCGGAACTGGAATCCCACCCCGACCACGCACTGGCCAAGCGGCTGCTGCCGCGCGGTTGCGGGGCGGTGTTCAGCTTCAACCTCAAGGCGAACCGCGCGGCCGGGCAGCGCTCTATCGAGAGCCTGTCGCTGTTCTCGCACCTTGCCAACGTCGGGGATGCGCGCTCGCTGGTAATCCATCCCGCCTCCACGACCCACTTCCGCATGGATGCCGACGCCCTGCGCGCGGCCGGCATCGGCGAGGGCACGATCCGGCTGTCGATCGGACTCGAGGACCCGGATGACCTGATCGACGACCTGAAGCGCGGCCTGAAGGCCGCCGAGAAAGCCATGGGAGGAAAAGCCTGATGGAACTGACCGTCTCGGGCCATCCGGCCTATGCCTACACCGGCGGCAAGCCGTTCGATCCCGCCCTGCCCTGCGCCGTGTTCGTGCACGGCGCGCAGAACGACCACAGCGTCTGGGGGCTCCAGACGCGCTGGTTCGCCAGCCATGGCTTTGGCGTGCTGGCGGTGGACCTGCCCGGCCACAACCGCAGTCAGGGCGCCCCGCTGACCCGCGTGGAAGACATGGCCGACTGGGTCATGGCGCTGGTGGCGGCAGCCGGCGTCAAGGCGCCGGCCCTGGTCTTCGGCCACAGCATGGGATCACTGATCGCCCTGGAGTGCGCCGCACGTCACCCGGAAGCCGTCCGCGCCATCGGGCTGCTGGCCACGGCCTATCCGATGAAGGTGTCCGATGCCCTGCTCGACGCCGCGCTCCACCGCGAGGACGAGGCCATCGCCATGGTCAACCAGTGGTCGATCTCGAGCCTCGCCAGCAAGCCGTCGTCGCCCGGGCCCGGCGCCTGGATGCATGGCGGCAGCCAGCGGCTGATGGAGCGCGTGGCGGCGCGCAACCCGGGCGCGCACGTGTTCCACACCGATTTTTCGGCCTGCAACGGCTACGCGCATGGCGAGGAAGCGGCTGCCGCCGTGACCTGCCCGGCGGTATTCGTGATGGGGTCGAAGGACATGATGACGTCGCCGAAGGCTGCCCAGGCGCTGGCCGGCCGGATGCCCAGCGCCACTGTGGTCACGGTGCCAAGCGGCCACGCGATGATGGGCGAGAAGCCGGACGAGGTGCTCGATACGCTGGCCGCCTTCGCGCGCAAGGTTGTGGCGAGCACCTAGACTGGAACCATAACAACACCGATGCCGGAGACGACCATGGCGCAAACCCACAGCCGCGAATTCGAGAGCTTTGCCGCGTTCTATCCGTATTACCTGAACGAGCACCGGGACCGTACCTGCCGCCGCCTCCATTTCGTGGGGTCGACGGTGGCGCTGGCCTGTCTGGTGGCGCTGGTGGTCACCGGCAACGCGTGGTGGCTGCTGGGTGCCGTGGTGTCCGGCTATGCGTTTGCCTGGGTGGGCCACTTCGGGTTCGAGAAGAACCGGCCCGCCACGTTCCGGCACCCGCTCTACAGCCTGATGGGCGACTGGGTCATGTACGCGGACATCCTGCGCGGTCGGATTCCGTTCTAGCTGGAATCCGACCTAGCCGCTGGCTCAGACCTGCCCGTGCCAGCCGGGCGGCACCACCTCGAGCGTGCGGCGCTGCGGGCCGCCCCCCTCCTCTCCGGTATCGCCAGTGCCGCCACTGGCCTCCGCCGCCTCGTTGGCGGCTGGCGTCAGCAACTGCTGGCGGAACACGGCTTCGAGCGGTTGGTCCAGTTGGGGGTTGTCGAGCATCGAACGGAGCAGGTCCACGCCTTGCAACTGGTGCGCCAGCGCCGTGCGCGGCAGGCGCGCGAGGTTCAGCACAAGGCGGTCGTACAGCGTGCGCAGCGTCACCTGGGATGGGTCGCAAAGCATCGCCCAGTGCGCCTGCCCGCGGTCTTGCTGGAGCTTGCCCACGAGGTGCAGGGTCTTGAGCTTGCCGAGCAGGCTGGCCAGGTAGTCGGCCTCCATCCGCAGCTTGCGCCCCATGTCGAGTTCGCCCACGCTGCGCGGCACTTCGTCGCGGGCGCGGTAGAGCAGCAGCAGGATGCCCAGCGCGTCGAAGAACTCGCTGCCGGCGAAGGTGCGGCGGCGCCAGTGGCCTTCCCGGATCACGGGCAGGTTGGCGGCGATGGTCGCCCCGAGCAGCGTGACCAGCCAGCTCACGTACATCCACAGCAGGAACAGCGGCAGGACCGCGAAGGTGCCGTAGACCGCCGTGTAGGTCGGAATATGGGTGATGAAGTAGCCGAACACGCGCTTGGCCACCTCGAAGGCCACGGCGGCCACCACACCGGCCACGATGGCATCGCGCCAGTCCACATAGGCGTACGGCACGGCCATATAGAGGAAGGCGAAGGCCAGCGCCGAGAGCATCACCGGCACGGTGCTGACCATCAGCCCCATGCCCATCGGCATGGAGCCGACGTAGCCCATCGACACGGAAATCAGGTAGGAGCTGACCGAGAGGCTGGCGCCGATCAGCACCGGGCCCAGCGTCAGCACGGCCCAGAACACCAGCACCCGTTGCGCCAGCGGCCGGCGCCGCTTGACGCGCCAGATGGCGTTCAGCGCATCCTCCACGGTCAGCATCGTCAGCACCGACGTCACCATCAGGCCAGCCAGGCCCAGCGCGGTCAGCCCGCGCGCGCTCTTGGAGAACTGGCCGAGGTAGCGCGAGACCGAATCGCTGACATTGCCGCCCGGAATCAGGTTCTGGAACAGGAAGGTCTCGATCTGGCCCCGGAAGTCCCGGAACACCGGAAACGCGGCCAGCAGCGCGAACGCCACGGTCAGCACCGGCACCACGGCCAGCACGGTGGTGAAGGTCAGGCTGGCGGACACCTGGGGCAGGCGGTCCTCGCCGGCGCGGCGCAAGGCGTAGCGCGCGAGCGCGCGCACCTTCTGCAAATTCCACTCCCTGCGCAGGCGGGCGATACGTGCGGCGGTCATGCGGGGGCTAGCTCCTGAGTCTTATAGCGGGGCACAACTATAATACGCGCATTGTTTCGCGGTGCCGGTCCGGGCCGCCCCCTCCCGATCCACGACTGAGCACCGACTCCGCGATACCTTGGCCGCCCTCCCCATCCTGGTCCTGTACTACAGCCGTCACGGCAGCACCCGCAAACTCGCCGACCTGATCGCCACCGGCATCGACAGCGTGCCCGGCGCTCATGCCCGGCTGCGCACCGTGCCGCCGGTGTCCACCGTCTGCGAGGCCACCGCGCCCGACATCCCGCCCGAAGGCGCCCCGTACGCCGAGCTGCGCGACCTCGAGGAATGCGCCGGGCTGGCACTGGGCAGCCCCACGCGGTTCGGCAATATGGCCGCGCCGATGAAATATTTCCTCGATGGCACCGTGGCCCAGTGGCTGTCCGGCGCACTGTCCGGCAAGCCCGCCTGTGTATTCACCGCCACCGGCAGCTTGCACGGCGGCCAGGAAACCACGTTGTTGTCGATGATGCTGCCGCTGTTCCACCATGGCATGCTGGTCATGGGCCTGCCCTATTCGGAGCCCGGCCTGATGACCACCACGGCCGGCGGCACCCCCTACGGCCCGAGCCACCATGCTTTTGTGGACAACCACGGCCCGGTCACCGACCAGGAAGCCGCGCTGGCCACGGCCATGGGCCGGCGGCTGGCCGAGACGGCGCTGAAGCTGGCCGGAGGGTCACGATGACCGCGCCGCGCAACGGCAGCCAGGGTGACGGCGACCTCCACAGCCCGGCGCTCTGGCGCGTCAGCGTAGCCAGCCTGCTGGCGCTGGTGGCGCTGTGCATCGCCTGGGAGTGGTTCCTCGCCCCGCTGCGCCCCGGCGGCTCGTGGCTGATCCTCAAGTTCGTCTTCCTGCTCCCGGTGCTGCGCGGCGTGCTGGCGCGCAACCGGTACACGATGCAGTGGTCGTCGATGCTGATCCTGCTCTATTTCACCGAAGGCATCGTGCGCGCCACCAGCGACCGCGCGCCGTCGTCGCTGCTGGCCTGGGCCGAAGTCGCCCTGACGCTGGTGTTCTTCTTCAGCACCATCCTCTATCTGCGCCCGTACAAGCGTCGCGCGCGGGCACGGCAGCAAGCCATCCAGCCCCCCTCCCCCTCCCCCGACACCCGACCATGACCGCTCCGCACCTGGATTCGTTCCTCGACCTCTGCCGCGCCGCAGTCGGCCCGCAACACGTGCTGACCGAGGCCGCCGACAAGGCCCCTTATCTGACCGACTGGCGCCAGCGCTACACCGGCGACGCCGTGGCCGTGCTGCGCCCCGGCAGCACCGAGGAAGTGGCCGCGCTGGTCCACGCCTGCCACGCCCACAAGCTGGCCGTGGTGCCGCAGGGCGGCAACACCGGCCTGTGCGGCGGCGCCACGCCCGAGGCTGGCCCGGCGGCAGCCGCTGGCGTGGTGGTGCTGTCGCTGCAACGGATGAACCGGGTGCGCCATGTGGACCCGCTCAACAACACGATTACCGTCGAAGCCGGCGTGATCCTCCAGCAGTTGCAGGACGTGGCGCGCGAGCATGGCCGCCTGTTCCCGCTGAGCCTGGCGGCCGAGGGCAGCTGCACGATTGGGGGCAACCTGTCTACCAACGCGGGCGGCACGGCGGTGCTGCGCTACGGCAACACGCGCGAACTGTGCCTGGGGCTGGAGGTGGTAACGGCCAAGGGCGAAGTCTGGGAGGGCCTGCGCGGCCTGCGCAAGGACAACACCGGCTACGACCTGCGCGACCTGTTTATCGGCGCTGAAGGCACGCTCGGCATCATCACGGCGGCGGTCATGAAGCTGTACCCGCTGCCCCGCGCGCGCGTGACGGCGCTGGCGGCTGTGCAGAGCCCGCGCGCCGCGCTGGCGCTGCTGGCCATCGCCCAGTCCCACGCCAGCGCCATGCTCACCGGCTTCGAGCTGATGTCCGCGATGTGCATGGACCTCGTGCGCAAGCACTACCCGCAACTGCGCTACCCCTTCACAGAGGCCCATCCGCAACTGGTGCTGCTGGAGCTGTCCGACAGCGAGGGCGAGGAACACGCCCGGGCGATCTTCGAGACGATGATGGAAGCGGCCTTCGAGGCCGGCGTGGTCACGGACGCCGTGGTGGCCGAGTCCGTGCAGCAGTCGCGCGATTTCTGGAACCTGCGCGAGCACATCCCGATGGCGCAGGTCGAGGAAGGCAAGAACATCAAGCACGACATTGCCGTGCCGGTCTCGCGCGTGGCGGACTTCATCGAGACCACGGACGCGCTGGTGCAGGACGCCTTCCCGGGCGCCCGCATGGTCACCTTCGGGCATCTGGGCGACGGCAACCTGCACTACAACGTGTCGCCGCCGGTGGGGGTGGATCACGAGCAGTTCCTGATCCATCAGGACGCCATCAACCTGATCGTCCACAACAGCGTGCAGTCGCACAATGGGTCGATCTCGGCCGAGCATGGCCTGGGCCAGCTCAAGCGCGAGGAGAACCGGCGCTACAAGAGCGAGGTGGAACTGGGGATGATGCGCGCCATCAAGCAGGCGCTGGACCCGCAGGGGCTAATGAATCCGGGGAAGGTGCTCTGACCGGCCCGGGTCTTCATCGTCATCGGAATCCTCTGGATCCTCTAACGAATCCAGATCGGGCAGCGCGCCGGGGGTCTCGAACAGCTCGTCGCACAGCGCGCGACCCTCGGCGGTCAGCTGGGCGGTGCCCCGGCCTGACTCGTCGATCTCGGCTTCAGCCAGGTCCGCCTCGGCCAGTTGCGTCAGCACGCGCCGCAGCACGCTCATCTGCACTGATGCGCGCTTGCTGAGGCGGGCCAGCGAGAGCGGCCCGCCACCGGGCTCCCGGGCCGCCTGCCACAGGGCAGCCAGGATGCCGGCCAGTACCGGATCGAGCGTGTCCTCATCGGCATCGGCGCCGTCGTTCCCGGTATCTTCTTCTTGGTTCATGCGCTTGTCTCCTTGTCTGGCGCCGCTTCTGCGAGCGACGTCACCAGTTTGCCCAGCGTCACCACGGCCGCTTCCACCTCGGCCGACCATGCGCTGCTGTAGTTTAGGCGGATGTAATGCGTGTACGTGGGCACGGGCGAGAAGATGTGCCCCGGCGCCACGGTAATCCGCCGCTCCAGTGCCGCGTGGTACAGCGCCATGGCGTCCACGCCCTCGGGCAACTCCACCCAGAGCACATAGCCGCCGGCCGGCCGCGACACCCGCGTGCCGGCCGGGAAGAAGCGCCGCACCGCCGCCGCCATGATATTGGCCTGCTGCGCATAGGTCTTGCGCACGCGCCGCAGGTGGTAGTCGTAGCCGTCGTTCTTCAGGAATTCGGCGATGGCTAGCTGGGGAATCGCCGGCGTGGTCAGCGTGTTCAGGAACTTGAGCCGCTCCACCTGATCCCGGTAGCGCCCCGGCAGCGCCCAGCCGATGCGGTAGGCGTTGGTCAGCGTCTTGGAGAACGACGAGCAGTGCAGCACGATGCCGGCCTTGTCGTAGGTCTTCAGCGAGGTGGGATGCGCATCGCCGTAATACAGCTCGCCATAGACATCGTTCTCGATGACCGGAATGTCGCGCTCGGTTAGCAATTTGACGAGTGCCTGCTTGCGTTCGTCCGACATCTGGAAGCCGAGCGGATTCTGGAAATTCGGCATGACCATGCAGGCAGCCACGGGCCGCTCGTCGAACAGGCGGGCCAGCGCCTGCACGTCGATGCCTTCCACGGGGTCCGTCGCGACCTCCACGGCGCGCATGCCCAGCCGTTCGATGGCGTGCAGCATCGCATAGTAAGTCGGCGATTCCACGGCGATGGTGTCGCCCGGCTTGGCCACCGCCTGCAGGCACAGGTTGATGGCCTCGGTGGCGCCAATCGTCACGATCACCTCGTTCGGGTCCACCGCCTGGCCGTTTTCCAGGTAGCGCCGCGTGATCTGGCGGATCAACTGGGGCGAGCCGGGCGGCAGGTCGTCCAGCAGGCTCCACGACTCGTAGCGCTTGCCGATGGCGTTGGCGTACTGGATGATCCGCTGCCACGGGAACAGCTTGGCGTCGGGATAGGGGGAGCCGAGCGGGATGGCGTCATCGGCGCGGATCGAGCGCAGCGTGGACAGCACCAGCGCGCTCACGTCCACCGGCGACGGGCGGGCCGCCGGGCGGGTCGGCTGGAGGTCGATGGCCGGCTCGCCGGGCCGGGCGCGCACGAAGTAGCCGGACTGCGGCCGGCTCTCCAGCATGCCGCGCGACTCCAGCAGCAGATAGGCCCGGATGACCGTGGTAATGCTCAGGCGATGATGCTGGGCGGCCTGCCGGACCGACGGAATCTTCTCGCCGGGCAGCAGCACGCCTTGCTGCACCAGCGCCTCGATCTCGGCCGCGAGCTTTTCATACAGGGTCACACCGCCAACCTTTCGCCACGTCAGGGTTCATCGGAACGCTGGCGGGGTGGGGGCTGCCCTATTCGGTCACCTGGGCCGCCGCTGCCAGCGGCTCAGATCGTAATACGGATTGGGATTGTCCGGGCGGCGACGTGTACTCGACGAAGCCGTCCTGCCGGCAAAAGCTCAGCAGCCGCAGCCCGGCCTGCTCGGCGATGCGGATGGCGAGCGAGGTGGGCGCCGAGATCGTCGCCAGCATCTGGATATGCATGCGCGCGGCCTTGCGCACCAGCTCGTAGCTGGCGCGGCTGGACAGGAACACGAAGCCCTCGTCCATCACCACGCGGCGCCGGGCCAGGTGGCCGATCAGCTTGTCCATGGCGTTGTGCCGCCCCACATCCTCGAAGGCGTGGAGCACCTCGCCATCGGGCCCGCACCAGGCGGCGGCATGCACGCCGCCGGTGGTGCGCATCAGCATCTGGTGGGCCGGCAGGCCGGCGGCGGCGCGCTGGATCACCTCGCGCGACGGCACGATGCGGTGGCGCGGTACCGGCATCGGCACGGGCTGGAGGTCAAGCAGTTGCAGGCTTTCCACGCCACACACGCCACAGCCAGTGCGGCCGGCCAGCGAGCGGCGGCGGTCCTTCAGCGCCATGAACGCGCGCTGGCTGATTTCGATGCGGACCTCGATGCCGCTTATGCCATCCAGGTCATCGGTCCCGCAAGCCGGCTGCACCTCGACATCGTAGATCTCCTTGATGCTGTCCACGATGCCTTCGGTCAGCGAGAAGCCGACCGCGAACACTTCCAGGTCCAGCGGCGTGGCCATCATCACGGCATGCGAGATGCCGTTGTAGACCAGCGCCACCGGCACTTCCTCGGCCACATAGTCCAGGTCGACCGTGCGGGCGTCGCCCTTGTGACGGGCGACCTGCCGCTGGGCGTAGCCCAGTTCCCCTTCGCTCATGCCGCCGCTTGCGCCGACGTTTGCACCGAGGCGGCCCGGGCCAACAGCACCGGGATCGACTTCGACGTCGGCGTGCCCGAGCGGTCGCCGATACTTTCCAGCGGCACCAGCGGATTGGTTTCCGGGTAGTAAGCGCCCAGGCAGCCGGTCGGGATGTCGTAGTCCACCAGCAGGAAGTCCTTGGCATGACGCGTCACGCCGTCTTCCCAGACGCTGGTGATATCCACGCGCTCGCCCTCGGCAAACCCCAGCCGCGCGCGGTCCGCCGCGTTGATGAACACCACCCGGCGCAGGCCGAACACGCCGCGATAGCGGTCATCCAGCCCGTAGATCGTGGTGTTGTACTGGTCGTGCGAGCGGGTGGTCATCATCACCAGCAGGTCGTCGCCGTAGCGGGCGCGAGCGCGCTGGATCGGGGTGTCCTTGTCGATCGCATGGACCAGGAACTGGGCCTTGCCGGACGCGGTGCGCCACACGCGGTTGCGCGAGGCCGGCGTCAGGTGGAAGCCGCCCGGCTGCGCCACGCGTTCGTTATAGCGCTCGAAGCCCGGGATGACCTTTTCGATGGCATCGCGGATGCGCGCGTAGTCCTGCGCGTACCAGTGCCAGTCCACCTTCTCCGAACCCAGCGTGGCGGCGGCCATGCCGGCCACGATGGCAGTCTCGGACAGCAGTTCCGGCGAGGCCGGCTTGTTCATGCCGTAGGAGATATGGACCATGCAGACCGAATCCTCGACGGTCACGCCCTGCGCCACGCCGTTCTGGAGGTCGATCTCGGTGCGGCCGATGGTCGGCAGCAGCAGCGCGTCCTTGCCGATCACGAGGTGGCTGCGGTTCAGCTTGGTCGCGATGTTCACGGTCAGGTCGCACTGGCGCAGCGCTTCCCAGGTGCGCGGGGTGTCTGGCGTGGCGATCGAGAAATTGCCGCCCAGGCCGATGAACACCTTGACCTTGCCGGCCAGCATCGCGTTGATGGCGGCCACCACGTCCTGGCCGTGCGCGCGCGGCGGCTCGAAGTCGAACGCGGCGCCCAGGCGATCCAGGAAGGCGTCGTCCGGCTGTTCCTCGATACCCATCGTGCGGTCGCCCTGCACGTTCGAATGCCCGCGCACCGGCATCAGCCCGGCGCCGGGGCGGCCGATATTGCCGCGCAGCATCATCACGTTGGACAGCAACTGGATCGTGCTGACCGAATTCTTGTGCTGCGTAATGCCCATGCCCCAGCAAGCGATGGTGCGCTCGCTCTTGACGTAGACGTCCGCCAGCGCGTCGATGTCCTCACGCGTGACGCCCGATTCGGCCACGATGTCGGCCCACGATTCGGCGCGCAGGTCGGCCGCGAAGGCCTCGAAGCCGGCCGTGTGCTCGGCCAGGAAGTCCACGTCCACCACGCGCTTGCTGCCCGTGGCGATGGCTTCGTCATCGAGTTCGATCACGCGCTTGCCGAGGCCCTTGATCAGCGCGAAGTCGCCGGCCAGCTTGGGGCGGACGAACATCGACGCAATCTTGGTGCTCTGCCCCGTCACCATCTCGGAGACGTGCTGCGGGCTCGTAAAACGCTGAAGTCCGCGCTCCTTGAGCGGGTTGATCGACACGATGGCCGCGCCCCGCTTGGCGCAGTCGCGCAGCTCGTTCAGCATGCGCGGGTGGTTCGTCGCCGGATTCTGTCCAAAGACGAGGACGGCGTCGGTGAGCTGGAAGTCGTCGAGCAGCACCGTGGCCTTGCCCACGCCCACCGTTACCGGCAGGCCACGGCTGGTGGCCTCGTGGCACATGTTCGAGCAATCGGGGAAGTTGTTGGTGCCGACCATCCGCACGAACAACTGGAACAGGAACGCGGCCTCGTTGCTGGCGCGGCCCGAGGTGTAGAACGTGGCGGCGTCGGGGTTGTCCAGCCTGTTCAGATGCTGGGCGACCAGCGCGAACGCGTCCTGCCAGGCCACCGGCTGGTATTTGTCGGTGGCGGCGTCGTAGACCATCGGGTGGGTCAGGCGGCCGTGCTGTTCGAGTTCGAAGTCGGACTGGGCCATCAGCGCCGTCACGGTGTGATCGGCAAAGAACTCGGGCGTGACGCGCTTGCTGGTGGCCTCGGCGGCCACGGCCTTGACGCCGTTTTCGCAGAATTCGAAGGTCGAGGCATGCTGGCGGTCAGGCCAGGCGCAGCCGGGACAGTCGAAGCCGTCCGGCTGGTTCTGCTTGAACAGGGTCTTGTACTTGCCGCCGCCAACCTTCTCCTTGATCAGGTTGACTGCGACTTGCTTCAGGGCGCCCCAGCCGGCGGCCGGGTGCGTGTAGGGGGCAACATGCCCCTTCTCTGGGGTAGGGGTACTCATCGGGGGGCGACTCGCAATCAAGTGCTCGGAGCGCGGCCCGGTTATCCGTGATGTCGGCGCATCCGCAGCGATTGATGCAGACTAGGCGCGATTGATGAGTGGAGGGACGTACAGAACACCTGCGGGCGGAAGAGTACAGTTTGCGTCATCGCGGTGCAACAATCGAAAACTGTACTTAGGTGTGAGCGGACGCTAACCCGCTATGTGTTGACTGGCATGCCTCGCCCTAATCCGGCTGTTGTGGGGTGGCGCTGATGATGTCTTCCAATTGTGCACTCATCGGGATGTTCAGCCGCTCCCCGGTGGGCAGCCGGCTCAGGAACCACTGCTTGTAGAGCCGCTCCAGTTCGCCCGTGGTGATCAGGTCGCGCACGGCCCGGTCCACCACGGCCGCGAACTGCGGATCGCCCTTGCGCAGCATGACCCCGTAGGGGTCGTAGGACAGGAAATCGCGCGTCACATCGAACTGCTTGCCCGCGCCGGACTTGGCCAGGAAGCCGTAGAGCAGTACGTCGTCGCCGGCATAGGCATCGGCGCCGCCGTGGCGCAGTACCTCGAAGGCATCGGCATGGTCGCGCGCCCGGATCACCTTGAGGTTCAGCGCGAAGCGCGTGGAAAGCTTCTCCAGCGCATCGGCATTGGTCGTGCCCGCCGTGGCCACCACGGTCTTGCCCTTGAGGTCGCGGAAGGTCTTGATCGGGGAGCCGCGCGGCACCATCAGCTTGGTCCCGGCGATAAAGATCACCGGCGAGAACGCCACCACCTTCAGCCGCTCGGCGTTGCGCGTGGTGGAGCCGCATTCGAGATCGACCTTGCCCGAAGTGACCGCGTCGAAGCGGTTTTCCGAAGTCACCGGCACCCACTGGATGGCGAGGTCGCGCCCCACCTCTGCCGCCGCGGTCTGGACGATGGCCGTGCAGACATCGATGGAATAGCCGATCGGGCGCTGCGCCTGGTTCAGGTAGGAGAACGGCAACGACGATTCCCGGTAGCCGATGATCAGGCTGCCGGTGTCCTTGGCCTTGCGCAGCGTGCCGCTCAGCTCGCCGGTGTCCTGCGCGACTGCAGCGCCGAGACAAGCGAGCCAGCACACGGCCGCCGCCGCCGCGCCGGCCAGCCATCGGGGCGAACCACCGGATCGAAAATGAAGACGGGGGATGGACATGGCATCAGGCCTGTGCGGTCCCCGGCTTGTGCAGCGGCGGCCCGCCGCCTGGGTCCACGCCGCCCTCGCTGCCCTCGCCCCGATCCCCGAGCGTGGATTCGCTCGACAACTGCCCTTCCCACTTCGCCACCACGGCCGAGGCAATCGAGTTGCCCACGGCATTGGTAGCCGAGCGGCCCATGTCGAGGAACTGGTCCACGCCCATGATCAGCAACAACCCCGCCTCGGGGATGTTGAACTGGTTCAGCGTGGCGGCAATCACCACGAGTGACGCACGCGGCACCCCCGCCATGCCCTTCGAGGTCAGCATTAGCAACAGCAGCATCGTGATCTGGGTGGCCAGCGGCAGGTGGATGTCGTACGCCTGGGCAATGAACAGCACGGCGAACGTGCAGTACATCATCGACCCGTCCAGGTTGAAGGAGTACCCCAGCGGCAACACGAAGCTGGAAATCTTGCGATTGACGCCGAAGCGGTCCAGCGCGTCGAGCATCTTCGGATACGCCGCCTCCGAACTCGCCGTCGAGAAGGAAATCAGGAACGGCTCCCGGATCAGCCGGATCAGGGTGACGATGCGCCTGCCCAGGAACACCCAGCCGGCCAGCGCCAGCAGCGCCCACAGCACGAACAGCGACAGGTAGAAGCTGCCCATGAACTTGGCGAAGGTCAGCAGGATGCCCAGCCCCTGCGTGGTCACCGTCGAGGCAATCGCCGCGAACACGGCCAGCGGCGCCATCCACATCACGGCGCCGGTGATCTTCAGCATCACCTGGGCCAGGTCTTCGATCACCCCGGCCATGCGCGCGCCGCGCTCGCCCAGTGCCGCCAGCGCCGTGCCGAAGAAGATCGAGAACACCACGATCTGCAGGATCTCGTTGTTGGCCATCGCCTCGGCGACGGATTTCGGCACCAGATGCGCGATGAAATCCTTGAGCGTGAAGGCGTTGGTCTTGAGGTTGGTGGCGGCGCCCACGTCGGGCAGCGGCAGGCCGATGTTGATGCCGGGCTGGAGCACCGTGGCCATGATCAGGCCCAGCGTCAGCGACACCAGCGAGGCCGTGATGAACCACGCCAGCGCCTTCACGCCCACCCGGCCCACGGTGCTGGCGTCCCCCATATGGGCGATGCCCATGACCAGCGTGGAGAAGACCAGCGGCGCGATGATCATCTTGATCAGCCGCAGGAAGACATCGGTGATGACGGAGATGTAGCCGGCCACGTCCTTGGCCAGCTTGGGGTCGGGGAAGGCCGTGTGGCACGCGTAGCCGACCACGCCGCCCAGGATCATCGCAATGACGATATAGGTCGTGATACTGGACTTCTTGCTCATGACGACTCCTTGGGCTGCCGCATCGAACAGGTCCTGCGCCGGGGCCGGCACTTAACGATAGGACGCGGATGCGAAATGCCCAAATACGAAGTCACGCGGATGGTGCATGTGGACCGGACAGCACCCGGCTACCGGGTGTCAGGAACCGGTCGCTGCCCCATCCAGACGTCGAGATAGCGCGCCATCAGCGCGCGATCGAGCCGGGGAAAGGCCAGCCCGCCGGCCACCGCCAGGGCGCGAGCCGTATGCGTGGCGTCGTAGCGCGGCATGCCCTCGTAGACTTCCCAGCGGGTGAGCCGGCCGTAGACCGGTTCCGTCAGCAGCGGCAGCAGCGGCCGCAGCGGATTGCCTGCCAGATCGGCCGAGTCTGCCAGCCGTTGCAGCCAGTCGGCATACGGCAGTGACTGCAGCGGATAGCCGCAGGCGCGCAGCATGCCGAAGAACGCGAGCAGGTCGGGCTGGTCGGCCTCGCGCGGCGGCACCAGATGGTAGGCACGGCCAAGGTTGCTGCCGTCGGCGGCGATACGCAGCAGCGCGGCGCTGACATAGTCGACCGGAACGATTTCCTTGCGCTGGTGCGGCAGGTGCGGATACGCCCCGATCGCGATGCAGCCCCGCACCAGCCGCGCGACGAAATCATTCCGATTGCCCGCCCCGCTGGCGCTGTCGCCCAGAATGAAGCCGGGGCGATACACCGCCGCCGGCACGCCCCGCCGGATCGCGGCGGTGACCAGCTGATCAGCCACCCATTGGCTGGCGGCATAGCCCATGTCGAACATCAGCCCCGGCAGGTGTCGGGCGAGATCGTCATTCTCGTACAGCGTCTTGGTGGGGGCCAGTAGCCCGGCCGGGCCGAACGCCGCGATGCTGGACACGTAGTGGAGCGCCTTGGCGCGCCCGCTGGCGACGAAGCGCAGCACGTGCAACGTACCCGCGACGTTGGCGGCGCGATGCAGGCTGTAGGGCTCGATGTAGTTGACGTGCGCGCCCAGGTGGAACACCACGTCGCAGCGATTCGCCCATGCCTCGAAGCGCGCTGCGCCGAGACCGAAGTCGCCCAGAGCGAAATCGCCCGCCAGTGGCCGCAGCAGCGTGGTGAAGCCCTCGTGCCAGAGACCGTACTTGCAGAGGTTTGCGCGGAGCCGCCGGCCAGCCTCGTCATCGGACGGTGCGCGTACCAGACAAATCACCTCGCTGACCCCGGGCCAGCGCAGCAGGTCGCGCAGCAGGAACGCGCCGAGGAAGCCGGTCGCGCCGGTGAGGAAGACCCGGCCCCCGCCCGCGCCGCACCACGGCGCCGGCGGGCCGAATACTGGGCCCGATACGGGACCGGACACGGGGCCGATATCGTCGGGCAGCCGGGCATCGGCCAGCAGGCGCGCACGCTCGGCTGCGCCGCTGCCCGCCTGGGCCTCGTCACCCCCGCCCTGCCCGTGGCGCTGGAGCCAGGTGGCCAGCTTCGCCGGCGTCGGGGCGTCGTAGAGGGCCTGCACCGGCAGCGGGCGGCCCAGCCGCTCGCCGAGCAGCAGGATCAGGCTGGCGGCCTGAAGCGAATCGCCGCCGAGCGCGAAGAAGTCGTCATCGTCGGCCACGCTGTCCAGATCGAGCGCGCACCGCCAGGCATCGCGCAGCATCGCCTCCGTGGTTCCCCGCACCGCCATCGCTTGGGGGTGCGAATCATGGAGCGGGTCATGGAGCCGGTCACGGAGCGCGCGCCGGTCCACCTTGCCGTTGGCCGTCATCGGCAGGTCGTTCACACCCACCAGGCGCGGCCGCATGTCCTTCGGCATCCGTCGGGACACGTACGCAGCCAGCGCCGCCGTCCCGGCTTCCCCAAGCTGCGGCACGATGAAGGCGAGCAGGTACGGGTCGCCCAGCGCGGTCTGCTGCACGGTGGCCACAGCCTCGCGCACCATCCCGCTTTCGCGCAGGACCGCCTCCACCTCCTCCAGCTCGATGCGGTGGCCGCGAATCTTGACCTGGTTGTCGCGCCGGCCATGGAAGGCCAGCGTACCGTCCGGCCGCCACGCGCCGAGATCGCCGGTCCGGTACAGCCTCAGCGGCCTGCCTTCGGCCAGGTGATCGACCTCGACAAAGCGCTCGCGCGTCAGCGCAGGACGCTGCCAGTACCCACGCGCCAGCCCCGCGCCGCCGAGATGGATCTCGCCGATCTGGCCTGGCGACACCGGCTGCCGGTCGCCATCGAGCACATGGACCACGGTGTCGTCGATGGCCTGGCCGATCGGGATCGCGCCGGTCTCTGCGTCATGCAGCGTGATGGCGTGACAGGTGGCGAAGGTCGTGCATTCGGTCGGGCCGTAGGCGTTCAGCAGCCGGGCCGGCGGCGCGCTGCGCAATACCGCGCAAATGGCCTGGGCGTTGAGCGCTTCGCCGCCGACCAGCAGCGTACGCAGCGTGGCGAACGCATCGGGGCACGCGTGCACGGTATGGTTGAACAGCGCGCTGGTGATGAACATCGTCGTCACGCCTTGCGCGCGCAGGCTATGCCGGAAAGTGGCGGGGTCGATACAGGTCTGCCGGGGCAGGAACACCACGGTGCCCCCGTTCAGCAGCGCCCCCCAGGTCTCGAACAGGGCGGCGTCGAAGGTGGGATTCGCGATGGCCGCGATCCGGTCGTCGGCATTCAGCGATACATAGCGCGGTTGCCAGGCCAGCCGCACAATGCCACGCGCCAGGATCTCCACGCCCTTCGGCTGGCCGGTGGTGCCCGAGGTGTAGAGGACATGGGTCCGATGCGCGAGACCCGCTGCCGGCATGGCGATGCTGCCGGCGGCCTCGGCCCCCGGCGTCAGGTAATCGGCCGGGCAATCGGCCGGGCAATCGGCCAGGCAATCGGTCAGGCAATCGGTCAGGCAATCGGTCAGGCAATCGGCCACCGCGCCCAGGCGGGCGCGATCGCCGGCCGTCGACACGGCGATCCGCACGTCGAGGTCGTCCAGCATCAGCCGAATCCGTGCGTCGGGCGCATCGGGATCCAGCGGCAGGCAACTCCCGCCCGCGCGGATCACGGCAAGCTGGCAGATGGTCTGGTCGATGCCGGCGGGCAGGAGGATGCCGACCGGCGTCTCCGCCCTCACGCCCCGGCTGGCGAGCGTACGGGCAACGCTGTCGACCCGGGCATCGAGCGCGGCATAGGACACGTGCCGCCCGCCGTAGACCAGCGCGATGGCGTCAGGCCGCTGCCTGACCCGACGGCGGAACCATGCGTCCAGGCCACTTACCTCGGCAGATGCATCCATCTTCGCCCCCTGGCAATTCAGGCCAGCGAGTATAGATCCGCTTCGGCTGCATGATCGCGACCTCTGCGGTGTCAGTCACGCCGCAGTCATGCACGGCGCAGCGGCTGACAAGGAGAAGAATCAGTGCACCCGGGTCGGTGTGGCGGATGGCGCCGGCACCTCGCGCGGCGCGGCGTGCTTGAGCGAGCCGTAGCGGTTGGCGTAGAGCCAGGTAAATTCCGCCCCCAGCAGGAAGATCTGCGCGGAGTAGTAGACCCACATCAGCAGCACCACGAGCGAGCCGGCCGCGCCATAGCCGGACGCCACGCCGCTCTTGCCGATGTAGAGACCGATCAGGAACTTGCCGATGCTGAACAGCACGGCGGTGACGGTGGCGCCGAGCCAGACGTCCGGCCAGCGCACGGCGGCGTGGGGCATGATCTTGTAGATCATGGCGAAGACGACGGTCACCAGCACCACGCTGACGAGCAAGTCGAGCGCATGGCCGAGCAGTTCGCCCTCGAACAGCGGCCCCCACACCCGCCCGAGCGCGGCGAGCCCGGCGCTGGCCAGCAGCGAGACGATCAGCAGGAAGCCAATGCCAAGCACCATCCCGAATGACAGCAGCCGCGAGCGCAGCAGTTCGAGAATGCCGGACGCCTTCCTCCGCTCCGGCACCTGCCAGATGCGGTCCAGCGCGCTCTGGAGTTCGGCGAACACCGTGGTGGCGCCAATCGCCAGCGTCACCGTGCCGACCAGCGCGGTCAGCGTGCTGAGACCGGGGTCGCTCAGCGCGAGGAGCATGTTCTCGATGGCTTCCGCGCCCTCCGCGCCGATCAGCCCGGAGAATTCGCTCATCACCGCCCCGCGCGCCGCCTCGGCCCCGAAGACCATGCCGGCCACCGAGATCACGATCAGCAGCAGCGGCGCGATCGAAAACACCGTGTAGTAGGCCAGCGCGGCGCCCATGCTGGGCGCGTAGTCGTCCATCCACGCGGTCACGCTGTCGCGCATCAGGCCGTAGGCTTGATGGAGGGAGATAGGTCTCCAGCGCATCGCTGCCCCAGGTTTGTCGATTTACTTCTTCGGCTGGTCGTGTCCCACCGGCACCGGCCCCTTGCCCGGCACGTTCTTCACGAGGTCGGACGTGGCCCAGTCGCTGCCGTGGTCGCGCGGCTTTTTCAGGTCGCGGTTGTCTTCGCCATAGTGCGGCGGCCCCGAGGCGGGGTCGCGCGGCGTGCCATCGGGCCAGACGCCGCCGTCGCTGCGGCGGTGGACACTGTGCGCATCGCCGTGTTCAGTGGGCTTGCCGGCGGGCTTTCCATCCTCTGGTTTGGTCATTTCGCGTCTCCGGTCATGACATAGCGGAATCAAGAGAAGCGAATTTCATACCCGGCGGCGGCGCACGGCCCAGCCGGGCGGGACGGGCCCGGTGGCGCCCGCCAACCGGCAAAAACTACACACCCGCCCGCGCGCCGCCTATATTGGGATGTATCCAATCCATCACAGGAGACCTCGATGCGCTTCCCTTCGCGCTGGTGCCAAGCCGATCTGCCACGTGTCGCCGCCACCGCCGCCATGCTGCTCGCGCTGGCGGCGTCCGGAGTGGGACTGAGCGGATGCTCGACCGCGCCCGCGGACCCGGCCGCCAACTCGGCGACCCCCTCCGCCCAGCAGACGGACGCCCTGCCCTCCTGGCGCGACGGCCCCGCGAAGCAAGCCATCGTCAAATTCGTCACCGACGTGACCCGCCAGGGCTCGCCTAACTTCGTGCCGACCGAGCAGCGCGTGGCGGCCTTCGACAATGACGGCACGCTGTGGAGCGAGCAGCCGCTCTACTTCCAGTTCTTCTTCCTGCTCGATCAGGTCAAGGCCGCCGCGCCGCAGCATCCGGAATGGCGCAACAACCCCGCCTTCAAGGCCCTGATGGCCAACGACATGGCCAAGGTGATCGCCAACGAGAAGCAGTTGTTGCAGCTGATTGCCGTCGCCAACAGCGGCATGAATGTGGATGACTACGACAAGACCATCCGCGCGTGGATCGCCAGCGCGCGCCATCCGAAGTTCAACCGGCCCTACACCGATCTGGTCTACCAGCCGCAGCTGGAACTGCTGTCCTACCTGCGCGCGAACGGGTTCAAGACCTATATCGTGTCCGGCGGGACCATCGAGTTCATGCGGCCGTGGGTGGAGCAGGCGTACGGGATTCCGCCCGAGCAGGTGGTGGGCTCATCGCAGGCGCTGCACTATGGCACGTTGAATGGCAAGCCGGCGCTGGTGCGTGACCCGAAGATCGAGTTCATCAACGATGGCCCGGGCAAGCCGGTTGGCATCTATCGCCATATTGGCCGCCGGCCGATCCTGGCCGTGGGCAACTCGGATGGCGACTTCCACATGCTGGAATACACCACCACCGGCGACGGCCCGCGCCTGGCCGTGCTCGTCCATCACGACGATGCCGAGCGGGAATTCGCCTACGACCGCGCGTCAAAGATCGGCAAGCTGGACAAGGCGCTGGACGCCGCGCAGGCGCGCAACTGGACCGTCATCAGCATGAAGCAAGACTGGCAGGTGGTGTACCCGAAGCGATAACCTTCCCGCCCGCTACGGCATGATCCCGATGTAGCGCCCGCGCGGGCGGATCACCTGCCCCACCCCCAGCTGCTCCAGACTGTGCGCCAGCAGGCCGATGCTGCGCGCCGTGGCGAACATGGCGAACGCGGCGTCGTCCGGCAGGCGGTAGTGGATGGACAGCGCCGCCAGCGCCACGTCGATATTGGGCTGCAGGCCGGTCAGCCGGGTGGCTTTCTCGATAAAGCGCGTGATCACGTCGGGCGGATCGAACAGGGCCAGCAGCGCCATCGCGCGCGGATCGCCATCGGGATAGAGATGATGGCCGAACCCGGCCAGCGGCAACCCGGTGGACAGGTAGTGGGCAATCACCTGATCCTCGCCCAGCCGCTCCACCTCATTGAACAGCGCCTTGACGCGGCCGGACGCATCGCCGTGCAACGGCCCGGACAGCGTGGTCAGCCCGGCCAGCAGGCAGGCCGGCAGCGAGGCGCCCGTGGATGCCGCGATACGCGTGGCGAAGGCCGAGCTGGTCAGCTCATGGTCCACCAGCAGCACCATCGCGGTCCGCAGCAGATCCGCCACCTTCGGCGATTGCTGCCACCCCTGCGCAAAGCGGAGGTGCAAGGGCTGCTGCCCCGCCTGCGCGCCGAAGGCATTGGCCAGCTGGCCCACCAACTCCTGCGCTTCCAGATGCAACACCCGCGTCATGCGCCCATGTGTGGAATGGCCCGTGGCCGCCAGCGTGGCCAGCGTATGGAAGGCCGCCACGCGCCCGGGCTCGGCGACGCCGGCCATCGATGAGAAGTCGACGACCTGCTCGGCGTCCCACAGCAGGTGCGCCACCTCTTCCAGCGTGGCGGATCCGGCCAGCGTCACGGCGTCCTGCCCCCGGTAGTACAGCCGCTCGCGCACGAAGGTCGAGAGCGCGGTGGGGATGCTCGGCTCCGCGCCGAACAGCGTGTTGGTGGCCAGCGTCTCGTGCTTGCGCCCGGCCTGCTTGCGCCTGGCGAGGCCGGCCACATCCTCGGCCCGATAGAGGCTGCGCCGTGTGTCGGCGGGATCGGACATGACCTCCAGCTTGCCCCGGCTGACATAGGCATAGAGCGTTTGCGGCCGCACGCCAAGTCGGCTGCACGCCTCATCCATCGATATCCAGGTTCCCATGTTGACGCTTCCCGTGCGAATTTATATTGATTTTATATATCAATCTTGCCTCGTGAATCAACTATTACATACCATGCATCCATCATCAACACCCAAAGCCTCACGCACATGAAGCCGCAAATCCTCCAGCTGAACCCGATCCTGATCCCGGCGGCCAATGACGAACTGGCCAGCCGCTACGTGGTGCACAAGTACTTCGAGATTGCCGACCAGGCGGGCTGGCTGCGCGAGCACGCCGCATCCATCCAGGCGGTGATCACCGGCGGGCACACCGGGATTTCGCGGGCGATGCTGGAGCAGTTGCCGGCCCTGAAGGTGGTCGCCATCAATGGCGTGGGCACCGATGCGGTGGACCTGGCCTACTGCCGCGAACGCGGTCTTGCGGTGACCGCCACGCTGGGCGCGCTGACCGAAGACGTGGCCGATCTGGCCATCGGCCTGCTGATTGCCGCCTGCCGCAATATCTGCGCGGGCGACCGCTTCGTGCGGGACGGCCAGTGGGAACTGCATCCGCAGCCCAGCGCCATCCCGCTGGCGCGCCGCTTCAGCGGCATGCGCGTGGGCATCGTCGGCATGGGCCGCGTCGGCCGCGCCGTGGCTACGCGGGCGGCGGCCTTCGGCTGCCCCATCCGCTACACCGACCTGCGCGCGATGGACGACGTGCCGCACACCTTCGTGGCGGACCTGCTGGATCTGGCCCGCGAGAGCGATGCGCTGGTGATGTGCGCCGCCGCCGACAAGGCCGAGGGCATCATCAATGCCGCCGTGCTGGAAGCGCTCGGCCCGCAGGGCTACCTCATCAACGTGGCGCGCGGCCGGCTGGTCAATGAAACGGATCTGGCCGATGCCATCGCCGCCGGGCGTATCGCGGGCGCGGGCCTCGATGTGTTCGTCGACGAACCGCGCGTGCCGCTGGCGCTGCGCCAGTCGGACCGCACCACGCTGCAGGCCCACCGCGCCAGCGCCACCTGGGAGACGCGCGGCGCCATGGTGCAGATGGTGCTGGACAGCGTGGCGCAAGGCCTGGCGGGCGAGCGTCCCGCCATGAGCCTGACCACCTGAGCGATCACGATGGATTTCGTCTTCCCACCTGCCCCGCCGGTCTCGCTGCCTGTCTCGGGTGACACGGCGCGGTTTCCCATCGCCCGGGTCTTCTGCATCGGCCGCAACTATCGATGGGACCCGGCGGAGCCGGCGCCCACCGAGATGCCCGCCTGGTTCATGAAGCCGGCGACCGCCGTGGGGCCGGCCCGGGGCGAGCTGCCTTATCCGCCGGAGACGACCGAGTTCTGCCACGAGGTGGAACTGGTCGTGGCCATCGGCCGGGGCGGGCGTGACATCGACCCGGCGCAGGCCGAGGCGCAGCACATCTGGGGCTATGCCGTCGGGCTGGACCTGACCCGGCGCGACTTGCAGCAGCAAGCCAAGCGCGTCGGCGGCCCCTGGGAGCCCGCCAAGGCCTTCGACCACTCGGCGCCGTGCAGCGCCCTCGTGCCCGCCGCGACTTGCGGCCATCCGCGCGAAGGGACGATCCAGCTCGCCGTGAACGGTGTCGAGCGGCAGCGCGCGGACCTCTCCGGCCTGCTCTGGTCGGTGCCGGAACTGGTGGCGATGCTGTCCCGATCCGTGGCGCTGATGCCGGGCGACCTGATCTTCACCGGTACGCCGGTCGGCGTCGGGCCCTTGCAGCCCGGCGATGTCATCCAGGCCAGCGTGGCAGGCATCGGCGAGCTAGCGCTGACCGTCGCCCGCTGAAGGCCATCCGCCACCATATATATATAGGAGACCCCCTTGAACGCACCCCGCAAGATCGCCCTCGTCACCGGCGCCGGCAGCGGCGTAGGCCGCCTGACGGCCATCGCCCTGCTCAATGACGGCTGGACCGTCGTGCTGGCCGGCCGGCGTGCCGAGCCGCTGCAGGCGCTGGCCGCCGAGGCCGCCGAACGCGGCCAGCCCGCCATGGCCGCGCCCACCGATGTGACCGACGCGGCCAGCGTGCAGGCCCTGTTCGACACCATCGAGCGCGAGTTCGGCCGGCTGGACCTGCTGTTCAACAACGCCGGCGTCAACGCCCCGGCCGTGCCGATGGACGAGCTGCCGCTGGACAAGTGGTTCAACGTGATCAACACCAACGTCACGGGCGTCTTCCTGTGCGCGCGGGCCGCCTTCGGCCTGATGCGCCGGCAGTCCCCGCAGGGCGGGCGCATCATCAACAATGGCTCGATCTCCGCGCACACGCCGCGCCCGTTCACGGCGCCGTACACGGCCAGCAAGCATGCCGTCACCGGGCTGACAAAGGCGCTGGCGCTGGACGGCCGCGCCTACCACATCGTGGCCAGCCAGATCGACATCGGCAACGCCCTGACCGAACTGTCCGAACGCATGACGCGCGGCGTGCTGCAGGCCAACGGCACCACCGCGCCGGAGCCGATGATGGATGCCACCCACGTCGCCAATGCCGTGCGCCACATGGCCTCGCTGCCGCTTGAGGCCAACGTCCTGACCATGACCGTCATGGCCAGCGCGATGCCCTTCGTCGGGCGCGGCTGACATCACAGAGTTAACAAGAGTTGACCAGAAATCGAACGGAGACAACGATGCAATTCACCCCTTTCATCAAGACCCTTGGCCTGTCCGCTGCGCTGTCCACCACGCTGATCGTGGCGCCGGGGATGGCCTCGGCGCAGCCCAACTACCCGAGCCGCCCGGTCACCATCATCGTCCCGGCCCCGGCCGGCGGCGGCATCGACCTGATCGCGCGGGTCGTGGGCGAGAAGCTCTCGGTCAAGTTCGGCCAGCCGTTCATCGTCGAGAACCGCCCGGGCGCCTCCAACAACCTCGGCACGGCGGTGCTGGCCAACGCCAAGCCGGACGGCTACACCATCGGCATCGTGGGCGGCAGCCACAACATCAACAAGTTCCTGTTCAAGAACCTCGGCTGGGACCCGCAGAAGAGCTTCGAGCCCATCGTCTACACCCACGAGATTCCGCTGGTGTTCGCGATCTACCCGAAGCTGCCGGTCAAGACCATGCCTGAACTGGTGACGTGGATGAAGGCCAACCCGGGCGAAGCCAAGGTGGCCACGTCCGGCCGTGGCAGCGCGCAGGAGATGGCCGCCGAGATGTTCCGCATGGTCAGCGGCGCGCCGGTGCTGCTGGTGCCCTACAAGGGCTCGTCCGCCGCCCACCCAGATCTGGTGGCCGGCCGCACGGCGCTCTATATCGACACCATCAGCGCCATCCAGGAGCAGGTGAAGGCGGGCAACGTGCGCGCCGTGGCGGTCTCCACCCGGAATCGCTCCAAGACCCTGCCCAATGTGCCGACGGCCGAGGAACAGGGGCTCAAGGGCTACGACGCCAACACCAACGGCGGCTTCCTGGCCCCGGCCGGCACGCCGAAGGAGATCGTCGCCAAGCTCAACACCGAGATCAACGCGGCGCTGAAGCTGCCCGAGGTGCGCGCCAAGCTGGAAGCGGCGGGTATCGAGGTGCAGGGCGGCACGCCGCAAGCCTACGCGGCGGTGATCCAGTCCGACCTGACGAAGTGGGGCAAGGTCGTGAAGCAGGCCGGGATCGAGGCGGAATAACCGGCCCAGCCAGCGACCTTCGACCAGCGCCCCTCTGATTAGCAGGATGGTGAGGCGCCCCGGATCCTTGTTACCGTTTGCTCCCGCCGCCAGCTACGTCTGGCGTCGACAAGACAAACGAACAATGGGAAGAAGGGGTTAGTCATGCTGAAGTGGAAATATCTGATGGGCGCGCTGGTCGTGGGGGCTGCCCTGGCCGGCTGCGGGGGCAGCGACGGGCAGGCGCCCGTGCAAACAGAGACGCCGGCGGCTCCCGCCGAGCCGCCGGCGCCAGTACCGGTCAAGTACTCGGGCACGCTGTCCTTCGGCGACACCATCGCCCTCACCGTGGACGCCCCGTCGCGCGGCAAGCTCACCCTCAGCTTTATCGATTCGGCCTTCGGCCTGCGCGGCACGGTCATCGGCAACTACACGAACACGGAAGGCAATTTCACCGTGAGCGGCCTCGTGGCCGATAGCGCGGACCCGCCCCCGGCCAACCTGACCGCCAAGCTGGCGGGCATCGGCCTGAGCTTCCACCAGGGGGCCGACGGCCTGGTTGGCGAGATCACCGGCCTGCCGAACCTGCTGGGCACCAGCACGGGCCTGCTGGCCGGCGATATCGCCGCGAGCGCGGTCACCATCGACCCGCCGGCGCTGAGCAGCCTGGCCGGCACCTACAACGTGCTGATGAACTTCGCCATCTACGACCAGGCCACCGGCAAGCCGCTAGCGGGCCCCGCGAGCACGCCGGCCGGCATGCGCTTCGACACCGACGGCAACGTGCAGCTTTGCAACAGCGCGGACCTCGTCACCTGCGCCACCCCGCAACTGGGCAAGCTGACCCTGGCCGACCAGACGCGCTTTCCGGGTGCATTCGACCTGGTGATGAACGGCGGCGGCTACTTCCGTGGCCGGCTGTTCGTCAACCCGAACGGCGGCATGCGCTTTGACATGAACTACGCCGAGGCGGGAGCGGTCGCCACCGGCACCTGGACCATCCAGCCCGCCCGCGCGCTGGTGGCCGGGGAGCTTGACGGCACGTGGGCCTGCTCTTACGCCAACCGCGTTGTGGACGGCGCGACGGCAGTACTGGACGGCACAATGGTGCGGGAGACGCTGACCGTCGCCGGTGGCAAGCTCACCGTCGCCAGCAGGGCGCTCACGCTGCCGCTGATGCTGAACAGGTTCCAGGATGACGTCACGCTGAACGGTGTGGCAATCGCCGCCGATGGCGACCTGGATGCCGAGCCGGGCGACCCGGCCGCCGATCCGCCCACCTTCGCCCATGTCTTCCTGAAAACGGGCACCGACTCGCTGGCGTGGCTCAACCTGTCGCTCGGCAGCATCCTCCAGGGCACGTGCCGCCGCGCGTCCTGACATCGCGCAACATCCGGGCATCACTCTGCGCCGGCCTTCGGGCCGGCGTTTTTTTGCCGGGGCGTCAGTCGTGCAGCAGGTGCCGCAGCCACAGGCTCATCAGCCCCGCCCGGCCGCGCACGCCGAATTTGCGATAGATGCCGGTGATGTAGGAGTGCGTGGTGGAGACCGCCAGCCCGAGCTGTTCGGCGATCTGCTTCTCGCCGGCTTCGGTCAGCAGCAGGTTCAGCACCCTGCGTTCGTGGGGGGCGAGCGCGTCGAGCCGACTGGCATGGTCGGGGGGATGCGGAGGGATGGCCGGCGTCTGCCGCTGCGCGGTCACGTCCCGGGCCACGCCGATGCGCAGCTCGTGCGCCGCGTGCCATTGGGCCGACCAGGACAGATGGACGTCCGCACCGTTTCGGTGCCGGTAGCGATTCTCGAAGCCCACGCGCTTGTTGCCAGCCAGGACCCGGCCGGCCTCGCGCAGCGTCTTCTCCCGGTCCGCCGGCACCACCAGTTCGAGCACCAGCTGGCCGACCAGATCGGACTGCCGGTAGCCGAGGATCTCCTCGCACACCGTGTTGGCGTAGCGGATCTGCCCGGTCTGGTCGACCAGGAAAACAGCGTCGGGGATGCTGTCTGCCAGCGCAATCGCGCCGTCCTCCTTGAGAAGTTTCGTCATCGGTTGGGGGCGATGGCGTTGCGGAGACGCAACTGCCGTGCGCGGGGGCGATCAATCAAATAGTGTGCGGGGGTCAACATGGCCGCTCGCGACAATAGCGCAGCGCCGCGCAGCATCCTATCCGAAATCGCTCATCTGCTCATGGCCGAACCGAAGCGCCTCCCCGACCGGCACATTCCCGGCTGGCTGGACGTTGCCACGTCCGACGCGGACGACGCCGCGCGCATCCAGCGCCAGTGGAAAGGCGCCTCCGGGGCAGGTTGAAATCGCCCGACGGCGGGACTATGGTCAGATCAAGGGCATGAATCGCGGAGATGCCATGTCAGGTCGAAAGCCACTGGAACGGGGAACCCTGCCGAGCTTCCTGCTGGCCCTGTTTATCCACGTGCTGCTGGGCTTGTGGCTCTATTACGCGGTCCATTGGCAGAGCCGGACCCCGGTCGGCGTGGAAGCCGAGTTGTGGGACGCGATCCCCGAAAATCCGCCGCAGACCGTGGTCGAGACGAAGCCCGTGGTCCCGCAGCCGGAACGGAAGCTGGAACGGAAGCTGGAACCCGAGCTGAAATCGGAAGACAGGCCCGACATTGCCTTGCAGGCCGAGAAACGCCGTGCGGCAGCCAAGGCCGCCAAGGCACTTGAAGCCACGAGGGCAGCCGAAGCCGCGAAGGCTTTCGAAGCCGCCGCGCAAGCGCAGCAGCGTGAGCAAAACCTCCGCGACGCCGAGCGTCAGGCCGCTGCGGCCACCGCAGCCGCCACAGCCAGTGCAAGCGGTGCAGGCAGCCGCCCCGGCGACGGTGCCGGCACAGGCGGCACCACGTCGCCGGGCTATGCGGACAAGGTGCGACGCCGGGTCACGCCCAACATCCTCTTCGATGGAGACCTGCCCGACAATCCCACCGCCGTGGTCGCAGTGCATCTGGCACCGGACGGCACCGTGCTGGAGGCCCGGCTGGCCCGCTCGAGCGGACACACCGGCTGGGACAACGCCGTGCTGCGCGCCGTGGCACGCTCCAACCCGCTGCCGCGCGACGACAACGGCGTGGCGCCCGCCCACATCAATCTTTATTTCCAGCCGAGGGAATAGGAAGACCGCGATCTTCCGGCGATGCTAGCGGCGCCGGATCACCGTCCCGGCGTGTCAGAAGTGCGTCCGCAGATGCCGGACGATTGCGAGGGGATGGCCGCCATGCAGCCAGAACTCGCGGGATACCGCGAGGGCGATCAGCCATGAAGCCGCGACGATGAGAAGGTCGCACCGCCCGCTCTTCCACCAGTTCAGCGAATGGCGCCCCGCGATCCACGGTACGCCCAGCGGGTTCGGCCAGTCGGCCAGCAAGTGCATGACGCCCCCGCAGGCAAAGCCGAATGCGGGTGCGGCCAGCGGATGGGTGCCCAGCGCGTGGTAGGCCCATAGCAGGAGGCCAATCCACGCGATGCCCCAATGCGTCCAGGTGCGATGGGTAATCCACAGCCGACGCGACCTCGACCACCATGCCACTTCCATCCAGTCTGGCGCGGTGCTGCCCAGCATCGCCGCCACAAACCCCGCTATGCTGGCCCAGCCCCACCCTTCGCTGCCGGTCTTCGCGATGACCACTGCAGCGATGACGGCCGCCGCCCATCCGGTGGCGTGGTGAGCTTTGCTTGAGGCCATGAGACTGCGCGAGTTCGCCGGTGATCTTAGAGGGGGCGCAATCTTGGCAGATGTGCGCGAGAAACTCCAGCACTGGATCGATCGCGTCGCGCGGAGCGAGCCTATCCAACCTGTGCCGTGGCCGCCTTCTCCCAACGCCACAACGTCGCGCGGCTCACGCCCAGCCGTTGCGCCGCCTGCTGACGATTGCCGCCACACTCGGCCAGCACTTCCAGCACGCGTGCACGGGGCGCGGTCGATGATGACGGCGCAAGCTCGGGTGGTGGCGCCATGATGCTGGCCGCCCCGAACAGTTCCGGGCAATCGTGATGCAGTTCGTCGAACGCAATGTGCTCCAGATCCTCCCATTGCGAGAAGAACACCGCCATCCGCTCGCAGATATTCTCCAGCTCACGGATATTGCCCGGCCAGGCGTGCGCCTGCAGCCTTGGCAGCAAGCGCGCGACCAGGGCCGGTGCGTCGAGGCGCGAGTCCAGCCGGTCCAGCGAGCGCCGCAGCAGGAATGTGGCGAGCAAGGCGATGTCCTCGCGGCGCTCGCGCAGCGGTGGCAACGCCAGTTGCAGCGTGTTGATACGGTAGTAGAGATCCTGACGGAACTGCCTGGAGGCGATCAACTGCGGCAGCGGCTGATGCGTCGCCGCGATAATCCGCACGTCGACCGGAATCGGTATGGCACCGCCCAGACGCAGGATCTCGCGCTCCTGCAGCACGCGCAGCAGCCGCGTCTGCAGCGAGACGGGCATATCGCCAATCTCGTCGAGAAACAGCGTGCCGGTATGGGCCGATTCGAACAGCCCGCGCTTGCCCCCACGGCGCGATCCGGTGAAGGCGCCCTCGTCGTAGCCGAACAGCTCGCTTTCCAGCAGCGCCTCCGGGAAGGCCGCGCAGTTGATGGCGACGAACGGCTTGGCGGCGCGCTTGCTCTCGTTATGAATCGCTTGCGCAAACTGCTCCTTGCCCACCCCGCTCTCGCCAGATAGCAGCACCGTGAGATCCGTCCCGGCATAGCGCCGCGCCGTCGCGCAGGCGCGTTCGAAGGCCGGGTTGGCGCCGATCAGGTTGTCGAAGCGGTTGCGCGCATTGCGCGGATGCCGGCGCTGCTGGCTGCGCAGGCTGGCATCCGCATCCTGGATATTGCGCGCGTCATAGAGCGTAATGGCCGCGCCCACCGTGTCGCCATGCTCGCGGATCGGGGTGCGATTGGCGATCCAGTCGCGCTGCGCGAAGCGAAACACGCTGCCCCGCTCCTGCATGCCGCTGGCCAGCGTGGATTGCAGCGACAGCGCCGGCTCGATGTCCTCCAGATGCTGGCCGATCATTCTCGCCTTGACGCGGCCCAGCAGCATTTCCATCGGCGGGTTGACGGCAATCACGCGATTGTCGCGGTCGACGGCCAGCACGGCCTCCTGCAGGTTGTGCAGCACGCCGTTGAGCTGGTCATAGCGCCCCGCTTCCAGGCGGGCCACGCGCGCCAGTTCGATGGCGTCCTCAATCCCCTGGCGCACCGCATTGATCGAGTAGGCCAGGCGCCCCTGGATGCCGTACTGCTCCGCCAGCTCCATGACGATGCTGGAACCCACCACCACCTCATAGCCGTCACGCACGAGCCGCTCGAAGCACTGCCGTGCCTCGTCAGGGGTGCGGTACGCGTACTGCGCCACCTCGATATTGAGCAACTCGCGGACCGCATCCAGTTCGGGAATGCACTCGCCGTACATCACCACGCCTACCCGGTTCGAAATATGCCGTGCCTGGAGGAGCGCCACCAGAATGTCGAAGCCACTGAGCTTGATGGTGGCGACGGGTGCATCGAGCGCGTTGCGCAGGATCGTGGCGTTCGCCCCGGCGCTGACGAAGACGTCAGCCGCCCCCTCGCGCAGGCGCTCGTGCGCGGCGTCCAGTGCGGCCTCGAATGAACCATTGACCACCTCGATCGTGGCGCGGTCGGCGAACTCGTCCAGCACCGTCATGGCGAAGCGGCTGAGGTGCTTGTAACTGATAAAACAAAGCCGCGGCAGGCTGCCGCGCTCAGGGGAAGTGTTGCGCATGGGTCTCCTCGTCGGCCGCCTCCGGGCGCTGCGGCGCCTCTCGTGACCATCGCACGAGCGTTTCACGGCCGTTTCATGAAATGTCTCAACAGTGTTTCATGAAACATGCGGAACGTCATCCTTCCTCTCCCATTCCGTTATGAATCAGTTACTTAGCGAACTCCTCAGGCACTGGCACACCGATTGCACTGAACCCTCCATACGAACACGGAGGAAGCCATGCAGGCGCTAGGACACATCACCGTACTTGACCTGACCCATATGCTCTCGGGCCCGTACGGCACCATGCTGCTGGCCGACCTGGGTGCCCGCACGATCAAGGTGGAGCCCCCCGGCACCGGAGAGGGCACGCGCAAATTGCTGGCGGAGAGCGAGGACTACGCCCGCGACGGGATGGGTGCGTACTTCCTCACGCTGAACCGCAACAAGGAAAGCGTGTGCGTGGACCTGAAGTCCGAGGCAGGCCGGGCGGTGTTTCTGGATCTCGTGCGCAATGCCGACGTTGTCTTCGACAATTTCAGCGCTGGCGTGACGGAGCGGCTGGGTATCGATTACGCATCGCTCTCCAAGGTCAACCCGCGCATCATCACCTGCTCCGTCACCGGCTTCGGCCAGACCGGGCCGGACCGGCAGCAGCCCGCGTTCGACCAGGTGGTGCAGGCCATGGGTGGCGGCATGTCCATCACCGGCATGTCGGATGGCCCGCCGGTACGCAGCGGCATCCCCGTTGGGGATCTGGGCGGCGGGGTATTCGGCGCCATCGGCGTGCTGGCGGCGCTGGCGGCGCGCGAGCAGACCGGGGTGGGCCAGCACGTGGACATCTCGATGCTGGACGCCCAGATCTCGCTGCTGAACTACATGGCGACGATGCACCTGATGTCCGGCCTGGTGCCCGAACGTATCGGCAACAGCCATTTCGTGCACGTGCCGTACAACACCTATCCGACCAGCGACGGCCACATCATCATTGCCTGCATCGGCGACGCGTTCTTCGAACGCTTCCTGAGCGTGATCGATCATCCCGAACTGCGCGCGCCCGAGTACCTGAAGCAGCCGGGCCGCTATGCCGACAAGGCGCGGATCGACGCCATCATCACCAACGAACTGCGCGCCGAGTCGTCGGCCTACTGGCTGGCCCGTTTGCGGCAGGCGCGCATTCCGTGTGGGCCCGTCAACGATTTCGCGCATGCGTTGCGCGAGCCGCAGGTGGAGGCGCGCGACATGATTGTCGAGGTGCCCCTGAAGACCGGCGAGACCGTGCGGATGCCCGGCAATCCGGTGAAGCTTTCCGGGGTGACCACGGCCGCCTATACCTGTCCGCCCGCGCTGGGCGAGCATACGGCCACGGTGCTGCGCGACACGCTGGGCTATGACGACGCACAGATTGCGCGGCTGCGCGAAGCCGGAGCCGTGGCATGAGCGACGCACAGCGCCACGCCACGCCGGACATCGTCATCACTGACGTCGCACCGCGCGACGGGCTGCAGAACCAGGCCGTCGCCATCTCCACCGATGCCAAGGTAGAACTGATCCGCCTGCTGGCGCGTGCCGGCGTACGGAGCGTCGAAGCCACCAGCTTCGTCTCACCGAAGGCCGTGCCGCAGATGGCCGACGCGGCGGACGTGGTCCAGCGCGCTGCGGCGCAGTGCCCGGACCTGCGGCTCTCCACGCTGGTGCCGAATCTCAAGGGCCTGGAACGCGCGCATGGCGCCGGCGCCACCGAGATCGCGGTGGTGCTCTCCGCCACCGAGACGATGAACCAGCGCAACATCAATATGGGGCTGGACGCGGCCACCGATGTCAGCGAACAGACACTGGTGCGGGCGCGCGAACTCGGCCTGCGCACGCGTGCCTATGTGGCGGTCGCGTTCGACTGCCCGTTCGAAGGCCCCGTCGATCTCGATACGGTGTTGCGTCTGGCCTGCCGCATGCGGGACGCCGGCGCGGAAGAGATCGTCATCGCCGACACCATCGGCGCTGCAGCGCCCGCCGCCGTCAAATGGCGCATGGCTACGTTGGCACAAGCACTCGACCCCGGCACGCTGGCCGTGCATCTGCATGACACGCGCGGCCTGGGCGTCGCCAACGCATGGGCCGCGCTGGAGGCTGGCGTGCGCCGCTTCGACGCCAGCGTGGGCGGCATCGGCGGCTGTCCGTTTGCCCCCGGCGCGGCAGGCAACCTGGCCACCGAAGACCTGGTGCTGATGGCCGAGCAGTGCGGCCTGCGTACCGGGATTTCGCTCGACGGACTGCTCGATGCGGTGACATTCGCCGAATCGCTGCTGGATCGGCCCCTTGGCGGCCGCTCCATCGCATGGCTGCGGCGCCAGCAGAACCAAC
This sequence comes from Cupriavidus sp. 10L43_2, assembly GCF_056395265.1. NCBI lineage: Bacteria > Pseudomonadati > Pseudomonadota > Betaproteobacteria > Burkholderiales > Burkholderiaceae > Cupriavidus > Cupriavidus sp. 10L43_2. Next base: position 300,811 of record NZ_JBFTJE010000005.1, on the reverse strand, counting down.
GCGGTAAAAGCGGCACGTAAGGCCGACACGGATGCCGCCGAGCATCCGGTCAGACAAGACCCATATAGGAAGGAGACACCTGATGAAGAACATTCGCTGGATTCGAGGCGTGCTGGGCGCCATGGCCTGTACCGCCGCGCTGGCTTCTGGCCACGCCGCCGCGAAGTGGCCGGAAAAGACCGTCACGCTGGTCGTGCCCTATGCGCCCGGTGGCGGCACCGATATCGTCAGCCGCCTGGTCGCGCAGAAGCTGTCCGAGCGTTGGGGGCAGTCGGTGGTGGTGGACAACCGGCCCGGCGCCAACGGCGTGATCGGCTCCAGTCACGTTCACAAGTCCGCCCCGGACGGCTACACGCTGCTGATGGTGGTGGGCTCGCACGCGATCAATCCCGTGCTGATGAAAAGCCTGCCCTACGACACGGTGCGTGGCTTCTCCCCCATCACACGCCTCGCCATCTCGCCGATGGTGCTGGTGGTATCGAAGTCCAACCCTGCGAAATCGCTGACCGACCTCGTCAGTGCCGCCCGTAGCCAGCCGCTCGGCATCGGTTATTCGGAAGGCCAAACGCGACTGACCGGCGAGCTGCTGCGCCAGGCGGGCAATCTCAAGACCATTCCGGTGTCGTACAAGGGCGGCGCACAGATCATGGTCGATGTCATCGGCGGCCATGTCGGCGCCGGATTCACCAGCGTGCTGACGGCATTGCCCCACGTGCAAAGCGGCAATCTGCGCGTGATCGGCGTGGCGGCGGATCAGCGCATGTCCCTCTTCCCCGATGCGATGACGTTCAAGGAGGCCGGACTCGATGGCGTGGAATCGCTGAACTGGTATGGCCTGTTCGGGCCGGCGGGCATGTCTCCGGCCATCGTGGAACAGATCCATCACGACCTGCAGCAGGTCACGCAGGACCCGGCACTCGCCAAGCAGATGAAAGACCAAGGGGCTACCATCGTCCTGACCCCACCGACGGAGTTTCGCGCCTTCCTCGACAAGGAAACGCGGAAATGGGCCGACGTGGCCAAACGCGGTGGCATCCAGCCCGAATAGGAAAACCCCATGAATCTTGAACTGACCGAAAAGCGCGTACTGATCACTGGCGGCAGCCGCGGCATTGGGCTCGCTTGCGCTCAAGCGTTCCTGCGTGAAGGTGCCAAGGTCGCGATCATCGGACGCAGCGAGGCCAATCTCGCCGCCGCGCGGAGCGCACTGGTGGCCGATGCGCCGGGCGCCGATCCCTTCACGGTTGCGGCCGACCTCAGTGACGCGGCGCAGGCCGCGCACGCCGTCGACGCCGCAGCCGCCGCACTGGGCGGGATCGACATCCTGGTCACGTCCGCCGGGGGTGCGCGCCGCACCCCGCCTGCGGAGCTGACGCCCCAGTCGTGGCGCGATGCGATGGACGCGAAGTACTTCAGCTACATGCACGTCATCGACCCGGTCATCAAGCGGATGGCCCAGGCCGGCCACGGCGCCATCGTCAATGTCGTCGGCATGGGCGGCAAGGTGGCGAGCCCGACCCATTTGCCTGGCGGCGCCGCCAATGCCGCCCTGATGCTGGCCACGGCAGGGCTGGCCAGCGTGTATGGCCGGTCCGGGGTGCGGGTGAACGCCCTCAACCCGTCAGCCACCCGCACCGAGCGGCTTCAACAGGGCCTGGAAGCCGAAGCGAAGCTGGCTGGCACAACCGTCGACGAGGCCCTCGGCAAGGCCAACGAACGCACCGGGCTCGGGCGGCTTGCCGCGCCCGAAGAGATCGCCGATGCCGTGCTGTTTCTCGCGTCGGCGCGCGCGTCCTACATCTCGGGGGCGATCCTGTCGATCGATGGCGCCACCACGCCCATCGTCGTCTGATCGCACAGAAGCCGTACCCGTGGTTCCGCAGCACCAGATTGCAGATAACAGGCGAATACCGCCGAACTCACTGTTGCATCAGGAGGAGACCCTATGCACCGCCGTACCCTCGTCAAGGCGCTATGCGCCATTGCCGTCGCCACGCCTGCCCTATCTGGCACCAGCGCCTTCGCGCAAGAGTACCCGTCGCGCCCGATCCGGCTGATCGTGCCGTTCGCGCTGGGCGGCGTGTCGGATACCAGCGCGCGCGTCATTGCGGACAGGCTGGGCCAGCGCCTTGGCCAGCAGATCGTGGTCGACAACAAGCCCGGTGCCTCGGGAAATATCGGCAGCGCGATGGCGGCCCAGTCGGCGCCAGATGGCTACACGCTGCTACTCGCTTTCGACGGCACCATCGTCATCAATCCGCATGTCTTTCCGAAAGTGCCGTTCGACCCGGTCAAGGACTTCGTGCCCATCGGCAAGATTGGCGATGCGGCGCTGATCCTGATTACCCACCCGTCCGTACCGGCAAAGAACCTGAAGGAACTCGTCGCGTATTCGCAGACCCGGCCTGAAGGGTTGTCATACGGTAGCGCCGGCACCGGCAGCACGCCGCACCTGGCCGGCGAGCTGCTCAAGGCCCGCACCGGACTGAAGATGACGCACATCCCCTACAAGGGCGGCGGCCAGGCGATGGGTGATCTGGTGGGCGGCACGCTGCCGGTGCTGTACACGGCCGTGGCCGGCGCGCAGCAATATGTGAAAACCGGCAAGGCCACCGCGATTGCAGTCTCCGGCGCGAGCCGCGTATCGACGCTGCCGGATGTGCCAACGCTGGAGGAATCCGGCGTCACAGGCCTGGTCAACGACTCGTGGGTGGGATTGCTGGCCCCCGCCAAGACGCCAAAAGAGATCGTCGACCGACTGTCGAAGGAGTTGAACGTCGTGGTCAACCAGCCTGAGACGCGCGAACGGCTCGCCACGCTGGGCATCGTGCCGGTCGGCAATTCATCGGAGGCGTTTGGCAAGCAGATCCAGGCGGACCTGAAGAAGTACGGCGAGGTCGTCAAGACCGCCAACATCAAGGTCGAGTGAGACGCGGGGCGGCTAGCGGAACCGGAACATCCCCTGCCAGAACGTCTCGAACGCACTGACGGGCTTTTCCGCTTCCGCAGGGGCGGCCTCGGGTGACGGGGCGGCTGCGTCCGCGGCCTTGCGCGACTCGTGCAGCGCCCAGACGCTGTCGGCAATGCGTCCGGCAAGGTCCGCCTCGCAATCCCGGCCCAGTAGCACACCGAACAGAACGTCGCGGGTGTGCCCATCGTCGGCAAAACGCATGGCGACGGCGACCATCTTCTCGTAGTGCTCCTGTGCCGCACGCCTGGCCGCTTCCTGCACCTCGCGCGCCTCGGCTTCCTCGGCCGCATGCTCGGCTTCCCAGCGGCGCGTTTCGCGTTCGAAGACGTCGTCGTAGACCTGTCGCTGCTCGGCATCGGACAGGATCGAATAGGCATCGCGAATCTGCTGGAAGGCGGCATGCGCCTCGGTTTCGCGACCGGGGTTGCGGTCCGGATGCCACTTCATCGCCGCGCGGCGATAGGCGAGCTTGATCTCGTCGAGCGTAGCATCGGACGGTACGCCAAGCGTCGCGTAGAGCGTATTCATGGGGGCGGGGCAGCGCGAAAAACGGAGGCGTCCATCCTAGCATGCCGCACCGCATCAAACCTCGCCGCAGGCCGCCGCCAGATTCATGCGCGTCTGCATGGCCGCCCCGATTCGCTTGAGCGGGTCGGGCGGAATCGGCCTCGTCAGTGTCGTGTCCGAAAAACCCGCGCCAGAAAAAACAAAACCCCGGAAGACCGCGATCTTCCGGGGTTCGCCGCCATTACGATGTAGTGGCGGAGACGGAGGGATTCGAACCCTCGATCCAGGTTTTGGCCCGGATGCTCCCTTAGCAGGGGAGTGCCTTCGACCTCTCGGCCACGTCTCCCAAACTTGCGTTGTGCGAGGGAGGCCGCACAACGAAGCGCGTATTCTAGCGGGGTCGTCTCAACTGGTCAATGACATTTCCATGACCAATCGCGCAAAAAACGCGACACCTACCCCGCCAGACACAACACTCACCAGATCACGCCTGATCCAGCTCGAACACCTTGTGGAGCGCGCGCACGGCCAGCTCCATGTACTTCTCGTCGATCAGCACCGAGATCTTGATTTCCGAGGTGGAGATCATCTGGATGTTGATGCCTTCTTCCGACAGCGTGCGGAACATCTTGCTGGCGATGCCCACGTGCGAGCGCATGCCCACGCCCACTACCGACACCTTCGACACCTTCGGGTCGCCGGACACGCTGGCGGCGCCGATATGGCCCTTCACGCTGTCGGTCAGGATGGTCAGCGCGCGCTGGTACTCGCCGCGCGGCACCGTGAACGTGAAGTCGGTCTTGCCGTCCACGGACTGGTTCTGGATGATCATGTCGACGTCGATATTGGCGTCGGCGATCGGGCCCAGGATCTGGTAGGCGATGCCCGGCTTGTCCGGCACGCCCAGGACGGTGATCTTGGCTTCGTCACGGGCAAAGGCGATGCCGGAGATGACGGCTGCTTCCATGTCAGACTCTTCCTCAAAAGTAATCAGCGTGCCCGAGTGCATTTCCTGCTCGAGCGGCATCAGGGGGTCGGTCAGCGACGAGAGCACGCGCGTCTTCACGCGGTACTTGCCGGCGAACTCCACCGAGCGGATCTGCAGCACCTTCGAACCCAGGCTGGCCATTTCCAGCATTTCCTCGAAGGTGATCTGGTCCAGGCGGCGGGCGTCCTCGACCACACGCGGATCGGTCGTGTACACGCCGTCCACGTCGGTATAGATCAGGCACTCGTCAGCCTCGATGGCGGCGGCGATGGCCACGGCCGAGGTATCGGAGCCACCACGGCCCAGCGTGGTGACGTTGCCGCTGTCGTCGATGCCCTGGAAGCCCGTGATCACGACCACGCGGCCGGCGTCCAGGTCACCCAGGATGCGCTCGTCGTCGATCGACTCGATCCGCGCCTTGGTGTAGGCCGAATCGGTCTTCACCGGCACCTGCCAGCCCGTGTAGCTGACCGCGTTGATGCCTTCGCCGTGCAGCGCGATGGCCAGCAGGGCCACACTGGCCTGCTCGCCAGTGGAGGCCAGCATGTCCAGTTCACGCGGGTCAGGCTGCGCGGAAATTTCCTTGGCAAGGCCCAGCAGGCGATTGGTTTCACCCGACATGGCCGAAGGCACCACGACAACGCGGTGACCGGCGCGGTGCCACTTGGCCACGCGCTTGGCGACATTCTTGATGCGTTCCGTGGAACCCATCGAAGTGCCGCCGTATTTGTGAACGATGAGAGCCATCTTCTTGTCGACGCCAGCGATTGTGCAAAGCCCTTGAAAATACACGATCGCCGGCCGTCAGGCAAGGCTGTGGCGGGGCGCAGCCCTTGCTCCCGATGGGAGCCTAGTCGAGTTCCACCCACTCCACGCGCCAGCGTGGCGCATGGGGCGCATCGGCCGGCCAGCGGCGATGCATGCCGAGCCCGGCTGCCAGCACGACTTGGGCGCCGCTCCACAGCAGCGGCAGCCAGGCGCGCCGCCACGCCGGCACGGCGGCCTCCTGGTAGGCCTGCTTGAGCGCGCGCGCCGGGCCGCCGGGCCGCAGCACGATCCGTTCACCGCCCTGCCGGGCCGCCAGCCGCAGCGGGCCGTGCAGCACCGCTTCCGGCACGCCGAAGGTGTCGTCGCGCGTGAATCGCAATGCACCCCGCCATGCCGGCACCACGATGCGTTCCTCGCCGTGCCAGAGGAATTCGAACGCTGCCGGCGCGGCGTCCGGCACCGCGCGGCAGGCCAGCGCCTTGTCGCGGAAACGCCGCAGCACCAGTCCGTCATGCGCGATGGCGGGCTCGCCGCCGTCACGCTCGATCAGTTGTGCCCGCATCGCGGCCAACCGCGCTGTGGAAGGCGGTTGCGCGCCGAGGTCGCGCAGCCAGTGGCGCAGCACGGCGTCGGCGTGGCCGGAGGGCAAGGCACGCAGGCCGGCCAGATCGAGTTCAGCAAGGGTGTCCGCGTCGCGCCCCGGCGAGACGAGACGGGCCAGCTCACCGGCCGCGAGCCCGTCGAGCATGGCCGCTGCCTGGCCGAAATGCGAGGCGGCCTGGAGCACGTTCTCGACCAGCGCGGGGAAGGCCTCGCGCAGCGCCGGCAGTTGTGCGCGCAGGGCATTGCGGACGAAGCGGGTATCGGCATTTGAAGGATCTTCGATCCACGACAGCCCGTGCGCGGCGCAATAGGCGTCGATCTCGTCGCGCGAGACATCGAGCCAGGGCCGTAGCAGTTGCACGTCGCCCTGCGCGTCCAGCGGCCGCCGCGCGGGCATGCCGGCCATACCAGCCACGCCAGCGCCGCGGAACAGCCGCATCAGCACCGTTTCCACCTGATCGTCGCGATGATGGGCGAACAGCAGCAGCGCGGCGCCGTGCGCCCGGCACATACGCCCGAGCGCGGCATACCGGGCCCGGCGCGCGGCGGCCTCGATGCCCTCGCCCGCCAGCGCCTGCACGGTCACGCGCTCGGTGACCAGCGGCACCTGCGCCTCGCGGCACAGCGTCGCGCAGAAGTGCTCCCAGTCGTCGGCCGGCGCCTGCAGGCCGTGATGGACGTGCAGCGCCACCACGCGCACGGCCGAGGCCAGCGCCGTGCCTTGGGCCACCGCGGCGCGCGTGGCATGGAGCAAGGCCACCGAATCGCGCCCGCCCGAGAGCGCCACGGCCACCGTGACCGGCGCCGCGCCGCCAGAAACAACAAAGGCCGCACCGGCCTGGAGAGCCCGTGCGACCTTGTCGGTCAGGGGTGCGGTCAACGGCACCACACCGGCGCGCCCGTCATTCCTGGGCGCCGGTTTCCTTGAACTTGCCATAGGCCATCAGCCGTTCGTGCCGGCGTGCCTGCAGTTCCTTGACGCTCATGCCCTGGAACTGGCGCAGCGATTCCGCCAGCGAGCGCTTGAGCATCGTCGCCATGTTCTTCGGATCGCGATGCGCGCCGCCCAGCGGCTCGCTCACGATCTTGTCGATCAGGCCCAGCGCCTTCAGGCGGTGCGCGGTCAGGCCCAGTGCCTCGGCGGCTTCCGGTGCCTTCTCGGCGGTCTTCCAGAGGATGGAAGCGCAGCCTTCCGGCGAGATCACCGCATAGGTAGCGAATTGCAGCATCTGCACCACGTCGCCCACGGCAATCGCCAGCGCGCCGCCCGAGCCGCCTTCGCCGATGATCGTGGCGATCAGGGGCACCTTCAGGCCGGCCATCACAAACAGGTTGTGACCGATGGCTTCCGACTGGCCGCGCTCCTCGGCGTCGATGCCCGGGAATGCGCCCGGCGTATCGACGAAGGTGAAGATCGGCAGGCCGAACTTGTCCGCCAGCTCCATCAGGCGCTTGGCCTTGCGGTAGCCCTCGGGCTTGGACATGCCGAAGTTGCGCAGCGCGCGCTCCTTCGTGTCACGGCCCTTCTGGTGGCCAAGCACCATGCACGCCTGGCCATTGAAGCGGGCCAGGCCGCCGACGATGGACAGGTCGTCCGCGAAAGCGCGGTCGCCGTGCAGTTCATGGAAGTCGGTGAAGATCTCCCGCACGTAGTCCAGCGTGTACGGACGCTGCGGATGGCGGGCGATCTGCGCAACCTGCCACGGGGTCAGGTTGGCGTAAATGTCTTTGGTCAGCTGCTGGCTCTTGCCGGCCAGCCGCGAAATCTCTTCGGAAATATCTACAGCCGAGTCATCCTGCACAAAGCGCAGTTCTTCGATTTTTGCCTCGAGCTCGGCAATCGGCTGTTCAAAATCCAGGAAGGTGGTTTTCATAGAAACACGGACCTGTCTGTGAAGGGGCGCATTCTACCGGAAAAAATACCGGTTTCGACCGCCCGATATGTTGATTTTCAAGCACTTATGCGCAAAATCAACGCCGTCACTGCCTGTTGATGGACTGCGTGGTTCCTAGTAAGTCACCGGTAGGGGGTCGAGGCTGCGCCACATGTACCACGTGGCCACCGTGCGCCACGGTTCCCAGTTGGCCGCCACCTCGCGCGCCTCGCTGCGGGTGACGGGTTCGCCACTAAAGTAGTTGGCGGAGATCGCGTTGATCAATCCGACATCATCGAGCGGCAGCACGTTCGGCCGCATCAGATTGAACATCAGGAACATCTCGGCCGTCCAGCGGCCGATGCCGCGGATCTGGATCAACTCGGCGATCACCGCCTCGTCGTCCATCGCTGCCCACTCTTTCACATGGACGCGCCCGGCCTTGAAATGTTCAGCCAGATCGATGATGTATTCGGCTTTGCGGCGAGAAAGGCCACAGGTAGCGAGCTGCTCGGCGCCGGACTTCAGGAACTGGGCCGGCGTGAGCTTCGGACACATCGTGACCAGGCGCTCCCAGACCGACTGCGCGGCCTTCACCGAGATCTGCTGGCCGACGACGGAGCGCGCCAACGTGACGAATGGATCACCGCGCGAGATCAGGTGCGCGGGGCCATACGTCGGAATCATCTTCTTGAGGATGCGATCGCGCTTCATCAGGTCGGCGCAGGCCTCGTCCCAATAGGCGGGACGTACTGCGTCGACGACCGTCTCCACCGGCAGCGGCACCGCCTTGGCTTCGGGCAATGCCGGCTTGGCGGCCTTGCCGGCCGCCTTGGTCGACTTGGTCGCCACCTTGCCGGGCACCTTGGCAGCCGGCTTCCCGGCCACCTTCGGCTTGCGCGCGGCAGCGTTCAAGCACGCCTCCACTCGGTGGCACCGCCTGGCTTGTCCTCGAGCACCACGCCGGCCGCGAGCAGTTCGGCACGAATGCCGTCCGCCTCGGCGAAATTGCGCGCGGCCTTGGCGGCCTTGCGCGCAGCGATGCGCTCCTCGATCTGCTCGGCCGTGGGGCCATCGGCCACCTTGCCGCCCTGCAGGAAGGTATGCGGATCGCGCTCGAGCAGGCCCAGCGTGCCGGCCAGCGACTTGAGCTGGCGCGCCATCTGTGCCGAGCCGGAGCGATTGACCTCGCTGGCGAGGTCAAACAGCACCGCCATCGCGATCGGCGTGTTGAAGTCGTCGTTCATCGCCTCGGCGAAGCGCTTGGCGTGCGGCTCCTCCCAATCGACCGCGCAGCCGCCGGGCTGCGTTTCCTTGAGCGCCGTGTACAGGCGCGTCAGCGCGTGGCGGGCGTCGTCCAGGTGGGCGTCGCTGTAGTTCAGCGGGCTGCGGTAGTGGGCGCGCAGGATGAAGAAGCGCACGACTTCCGGGTCGTAGGCCTTCAGCACCTCGCGGATCGTGAAGAAGTTGCCGAGCGACTTCGACATCTTTTCGTCGTTCACGCGCACGAAGCCGTTATGCATCCACATATTGACGAACGGCTTGCCGCTCGCGCCCTCGGACTGGGCGATTTCGTTCTCGTGGTGCGGGAACTGGAGGTCGGCGCCGCCGCCGTGGATGTCGAAATGCTCGCCCAGCAGCGTGCAGCTCATGGCCGAGCATTCGATATGCCAGCCCGGCCGGCCGCTGCCCCACTTCGAGTCCCATTTGGTCTCGGGCGGCTCGGTCGGCTTGGCGGACTTCCACAGCACGAAGTCGAGCGGGTCCTGCTTGGCGTCGTTGGCGGTCACGCGCTCACCGGCGCGCAGGTCTTCCAGCGACTTGCCGGACAGCTTGCCGTAGCCCTGGAACTTGCGCACCGAGTAGTTCACATCGCCATCGGCCGCCTGGTAGGCCAGGCCGTTGGCCTCGAGCTTCTCGATCAGGTTCAGCATCTGCGGCACGAAGTCGGTGGCGCGGGGCTCGTGATCGGGGCGGATGATGCCCAGCGCGGCGGCATCCTCGTGCATGTACTGGATGAAGCGCGTGGTCAGCTGGCCAATTGTCTCGCCATTCTCGGCCGCCCGGCGGATGATCTTGTCGTCGATGTCCGTGATGTTCTGCACGTACGTCACGTCATAGCCGGCGGCGCGCAGCCAGCGGTGCACCATGTCGAACACCACCATCACGCGCGCGTGGCCGACGTGACAATAGTCGTACACGGTCATGCCGCACACATACATGCGGACCTTGCCCGGTTCGATTGGCACGAAAGGCTGCTTTTCACGCGCGAGCGTGTTGTAGATGTTCAGTTGCTGCATGAAGCGATCGAAGAGTGAAGGAGGACGCACCGGCACCGCGGGACGCCGTTCGGCGGACGCGCACAAGCATGCGGGCCACGGCGTGCGGGCCCCATATCTTACCGGAAGGCCCTGCGGCCTGTGCTGCACGTCCTGCCGCTTTGCTAGAATGCCGCGGAGTATAACGGACCGCCCTTACATGAGCCTGCTTCTGCCCACCCCGACCATGACCTCCCGCCCCGCCCCTGCCGCCGGCCGCCGTGCCAGCCCCTTCCGCGCCGTGGCGGGCGTACTGGCCATGGCCGGCGCCCTGCTCGCCGCCCCGGCGTTCGCGCAGGGCCCGCGGTATCTGGAGGCGCCGCCGGCACCCGGTACTGGCCCCCGCTCGGCGGACCCCGGCATGGTTCCGGCGGAAAAAGCCGTGAAGGACAAGCGCTACGACGACGCCGTAGAGGGCTTCGACCGCGTGCTGGCCGCCAACCCGCGCAACGCGCAGGCGCGCTTCCAGCGTGCCTGGTCGCTGGCCCAGGCCGGGCGCGAGGACGACGCCATCAAGGCCTTCTCGGAAATGGCCCAGGACTTCCCCGAGCTGCCCGAGCCGCACAACAACCTCGCCCTGCTCTACGCCAAGCGCGGCGACCTGAAGCGTGCCGAAGCCGAACTGCTCGCCGCGCTGGATTCGCGCCCCGACTATGCCATCGCCTATAGCAATCTGGGCGATGTGTACCGGCGCCTGGCCGAACAGGCCTACGCCCAGGCCGTGAAGCGCAATCCGAAGGACACCCGCGCCGCCGCTGCACTGCAGCAGGTACGCCCGGCTGCGGCAGCGCCTGCGCCGGCCAGTGCCCCGGCGGCACGCTGATCATCCACCCCTAGCAGGCTTGCGGGCGCCGGCGATCGTTTCCGAACGTTTGCCAGGCGCCGCCAGCCCCCAATCCCGCATCACGGAGTCCAGAACATGACCGTTTCCCGCCGCATCGTCCTGGCTGGCCTGATGGCCGCCGCCGCCCTGTCTCCACTGGCCGCGATGGCCCAGGGCGCCAGCCCGGCCGCCGCCGCGCCCAAGACCGAGCGCGTGCAGTTCGTCACGAACGCCGGCAAGTTCACCATCGAGGTGTACCCGGAAGCCGCGCCCAAGACCGTCTCCAATTTCATGGAGTACGTGAAAAGCGGCTTCTACGGCGGCACGATCTTCCACCGCGTGATCAATGGCTTCATGGTCCAGGGCGGCGGCTTCGACCGCGACATGAAGGAGAAGCCAACGCGCGCGCCGATTCCGCTCGAAGCGCAGAACGGCCTGAAGAACAAGGCCGGCACCGTGGCCATGGCCCGCACGTCCAATCCGAACTCGGCCACCGCGCAGTTCTTCGTCAATGTGGTGGATAATCCGAACCTCGACTACCCGCAGCCCGATGGCAACGGCTACGCCGTCTTCGGCAAGGTGGTGGAAGGCATGGACACGATCGACAAGATCAAGTCGATGCCCACCACGGCCTACGGCGCCATGCGCAACGTGCCGGCTGCGCCGGTCGTGATCGAATCGGCCACTGTCGTCAAGTAACACCCCGAACACCAACCGCCATAGAACAGAGGTAACGCCATGTCCAAGGTACAACTGCACACCAACCAGGGTGTCATCACCATCGAACTCGACGCCGAAAAGGCACCGAAATCGGTCGAAAACTTCCTGTCGTACGTGCGCAAGGGCCACTACGACAACACGGTTTTCCACCGCGTGATCAAGAACTTCATGATCCAGGGCGGCGGTTTCGAACCCGGCATGAAGCAGAAGGACACCGACGCCGCGATCGAGAACGAAGCCGGCAACGGCCTGAAGAACGACAAGTACACCGTGGCGATGGCCCGCACCAACGCGCCGCATTCGGCCACGGCCCAGTTCTTCATCAACGTGGTGGACAACGACTTCCTGAACTTCAGCTCGCCCACGCCGCAAGGCTTCGGCTACGCCGTGTTCGGCAAGATCGTGGAAGGCACCGAAGTGGTCGACCAGATCAAGGCCGTGCGCACGGGCAGCTCGGGCTTCCACCAGGACGTACCGGTGGATGACGTGGTGATCGAAAAGGCCGTTGTGGTCGAATAAGTGTCTTTGCACCAATCCTGTTGCAATTAATGCTCTCCGCTGGCGGCATGATCCCGAACCCTCGACGCGCATGACCGCCACGCCCCGCCCGCCGGCGTCCGCGCCCCTGCCCTTGCAGGTGCCGGCGCCGGCGTGGTTCATTTCCGACCTCCATCTCACGCCGGGCATGCCCCGCACGCTGGCCGCGTTCCGGCGTGTGCTGGACCGCGCCGCGCAAGACGCGCGCGCGCTGTTTATCCTTGGCGATTTCTTTGAATTCTGGGTCGGCGACGAAGAAACGGCCTCGCCGTTCGCCGCCGATGTGGCTGCGTCGCTACGGCGCCTGGCCGATGCCGGCGTGTCGGTGTACCTGATGCACGGCAACCGCGATTTCCTGATCGGCGCGCACTTCGCGGCGGCTGCCGGCGCCACGCTGCTGCCCGATCCCACGCTGATTGAGTGTGCCGGCCAGCGCGTGGTCCTGAGTCACGGCGACATGCTCTGTACCGATGACGTCCGCTACATGCGCTTCCGCCACTGGACGCGCAAGCGCTGGGTGCAGCGGCTGTTCCTGGCGTTGCCGCTCTCGGCACGCATGGCCGTGGCGCAACGGCTGCGCGCGGACAGCGAGGCAGGCCGCGCGCGGCAACTGGCCAATCCGGCCGCCACCCCACCCACCTACGGCGATGCCACGCCCGCCGCCGTCGCCGCGCTGCTGGACGTCCATGGCGCCGCCACGCTCGTCCACGGCCATACCCACCGGCCCGCGCGCCATGCCCACGGCGAGACCGTGCGCTGGGTGCTGACCGACTGGGATCTCGATGGCCGCCATCCGCGCGCGGCCGTGCTGCGGCTTGGCGCGGATGGCTTCACGGTGCTGCCCCAACTCGACTAGGTCGACTAGGTCGACCGAGGCAGCGATCCGTTGCCTACTTCATCATCTTGCGCAGTTCGCTCGCGTCGAAGCGGTCGTTCGGTGTGTTTTCGAGATGCTCGCCAAGACGGTCGAGCGCGGCCAGCACGGCCTCGATGCGATCATGCTGCTTGGCGGCGTTGTCGATCAGGCTTTTGAGCGCCAGCGAGACCGGGTCGTCCGCGTTCGGCGTGATGCCGTAGGCCGAGAACTCCTGCTTGGCGCCCTGCTGCGCCGCTGGCGCGTCAGGCATGATGATGCGCGCGGGAATGCCCACGGCCGTGGCGCCAGGCGGCACCGGCTTCAGCACCACGGCGTTCGAGCCCACGCGGGCGCCATCACCCACAACGAAGCCGCCCAGCACCTTGGCCCCGGCGCTGACCACCACGCCCGCGCCCAGCGTCGGATGCCGCTTCTGGCCCTTGTATAGCGAGGTGCCGCCCAGCGTCACGCCCTGGTAAATCGTGCAGTCGTCGCCGATCTCGGCGGTCTCGCCAATCACCACGCCCATGCCGTGATCGATGAACACGCGCCGGCCCAGCTTGACCGCCGGATGGATCTCGATGCCGGTGAGAAAGCGCGACCAGTGCGAAATCCATCGGCCCAGCCAGTGCAGGCCACCGCGCCAGCACACGTTGGCCACGCGGTGGAATATCACGGCGTGCAGCCCGGGATAGCAGGTCAGCACTTCCAGACGGCTGCGCGCGGCGGGATCGCGCAGCATGATCGTGTCGATATCTTCCTTCAGGCGAGTGAACATCTTTATCGTGTCGTGAGCGGTCGCCGGCGCCGTGTTTGGCCGGAGCGCTTTTTTTAGTATCAAGGGACAGGACTCGGGGGACGTCCAGGCGCGCGAGCAGGGAGTGTAAGAGATTTGTGAGCCTGCCGCCCGGCCATGGGCGCCGCCCCCGACGTCGTCAGGGACTTTGCGCGGGGCCCGGGTTCAACATCGTGCCGGCGTGGGTGCCAGAGATGCAGGGATCAACACTGCCGCGATAGTCGTCACAGTCTTACGGTTCCTTGTCAGTCTCGCCGGGCTTATCGGACGTCTTGGACGGTTGGGACGTTTTGGAGGTTTCGATCTTGTCCGATGGGTCGCCCGCCGCGATCATCATCCGCTTGGCAATGCCGCGCAGGATATTGACCTCCTCGCGCTCCAGCCCGGCCCGCGCGAACAGGCGCCGCAGACGCGACATCAGCTTGCGCGGGTTGGTCGGATCGAGAAAGCCGATGGCCGCCAGGCCCGCCTGGAGGTGACCGAACATCGATTCGATCTGCTCGGCCGTGGCGGGCTCCCCAGCATAGCCGATATCACGCGAGGCGTCCGGGCGCGCCTCGGGCGCGACCAACAGCGCCAGACGCATCTCATAGGTGATCAACTGCACCGCCTGGGCGAGGTTCAGCGAGGCATACGCCGGATTCGCCGGAATGTGGGTCACGGCGGCGCAGCGCTCCACCGCGTCGTTGGGCAGGCCGTAGCGCTCGTTGCCGAACACGAAGGCGATCACGGCATCGGGTGCTGCTGCCAGCACTTCATACCCGCGCGCTGCGGCATCGCGCGGCAGCAGGCGCGGCGGGCCGAACTCGCGTTGGCGGGCGGTCATCGCCACGGTATAGGCCGCGTCAGCCAACGCGGATTCGATATCCGGGACGATTTGTGCATCAACAAGCACATCGCCAGCGCCGCTGGCCATCGCCACGGCATCGGGGTGATGGCGCACGTCCGGCTCGCGCGGGTTCACCAGCACAAGGCTGCCGGCCCCCCCGCCAAAGCCCATGGTCTTCATCGCCCGCGCGACCGATCCGACATTGCCGGGGTGGCTGGTTTCGATGAGCACCACGCGCACACGGTGAAAAATGGAAAACGCATCACTTACAGGCGTCGATCCGTCTGGCAGGGTCTTTTGGGTTTCCGAAGCGGAGTCTTTGTTCATTCAGTGGAGTTCAGGTAGCCGGGCTCGTGCGGTGGGCCGGCTTCCTATACAATGCAGCCTTCAAATTTGTGGGTGCGGCGCCGGTTGTCCGGGCGGCGTGCCTCGTTCTTCTACAATTCGTTGTGTTGTTCGGCCGGTTATTGGGCCCCCCGCACGCGCCGCCGCGAGGCCTGGCGTGCCGGTGCGCGCCCCTGCCCCGCCGCCTGGAGAGATTCATGCATCCGATGCTCAATATCGCCGTCAAGGCGGCCCGCAAGGCGGGTTCCATCATCAACCGCGCGTCCATGGACGTCGATCTCGTGCGCGTTTCGCGCAAGCAACACAACGATTTCGTGACCGAGGTCGATCGCAGCGCCGAAGCCGCGATCATCGAGATTATCCGCACCGCCTATCCCGAGCACGCCATTCTAGCGGAAGAGTCCGGCCAGTCCTGGGTCGACGGCGATCCGGAAGCCGAATACACGTGGGTCATCGACCCGCTGGACGGCACCACCAACTTCATCCACGGTTTTCCGCAGTACGCGGTCTCCATCGGCCAGTTGCACAAGGGCGTGCCCGTGCAGGCCGTGGTCTACGACCCCACGCGCGATGAACTGTTCACCGCCAGCAAGGGCGCCGGCGCGTTCCTGAACAACCGCCGCATCCGCGTGACCCGCCGTGACAAGCTGGCCGACTGCCTGATCGGCACCGGCTTCCCGTTCCGCGACCTGGAAGGCGTGGACGAATACCTCGAAATGTTCGCGCTGATGACGCGTAGCTGCGCCGGCCTGCGTCGCCCGGGCGCCGCCGCGCTGGACCTGGCCTACGTGGCCTGCGGCCGCCTGGACGGCTTCTTCGAACGCGGCCTGAAGCCGTGGGACATGGCCGCCGGCATGCTGCTGATCACCGAGGCTGGTGGCCTGGTGGGCAACTACGCGGGCGAATCGCGCCAAATGGAACAGGGCGAAGTGCTGGCCGGCAACCCGAAGGCGTTCGCGCAGATGGTGCGTCTGCTGTCGCCCTTCTCGTTGGACAACGCCAAGCCGTCCGCCGCGATCTAAGCGACCCACGCGGCTCGCTGCACGCTACAACAGGCGCCTCCGGGCGCCTGTTTTTCGTTAACTCTCGAGCGTGCAACCGCTCGGCAACACCATCGACGTGAGGCCATCGCCGCGCACGGCACAGGTCCATCCACCGTTCGTGAGCCTGCCAACCGTGATCCGTGCACCGCGCACCAGGGGATGCACCTCGCCATCGAGCAGCACGACGATCGCGCCCGAGCCATCGGCATTGAACGCGAAGGTATCGGCCGTCGCCGTCAGCGTCGAGCGCACGTAGCCAAGCGTGCCCACCGGGTCCGGGAACGCGAACACGCCGTTGTGAATGCGCTCCTCCACGGCCGTCTTGTAGTTCGCGGCCTCCCAGAACCCGCGTGAGATCTGCGTCTTGATGATGTATTGCTGATAGGCCGGAATCGCCAGCGCGGCAAGGATGCCGATGACGGCCACGACGATCATCATTTCGATCAGCGTAAATCCCCGGCGCAGCCGCTGGGGCAGTCGGGGGTTGTCTGTTGGGATGTTTGGCATCGCGCGATTCCGGCAGGTTGACCGCCTACTCCTATCCAAACTACGTGCCAGCCGCGAAAAGCCCCAAAAGTGACAGGATTTGGCGCAATTCCGCCGCCGAACCGGCGTGGGTGACAGTTTGCCGCGTGACATATCCGCCGCCTGACAATTCTCGTCAGGCGCGCCGACGTTTTTTCAGAATCCTCCCAAAGACCTTGGGCTGCCCGGCCCCTACGATGGGTTGCACCAGACAATTCCCATATTTTATGCATGGGCAAAAAATATCTTGACCCGTTTCTTTGTTGTCCATACACTAATTCCGTCTTCATCGAGTTCGATGCCGCCAAGGATCTCGTCAACCGCTTCAAGCATGGCGTGTCGCTGGAGGTGGCAGTCATGCTCGATCTGGACGCCGCGCAGGTCGTCATCGACACCCCCTACGACTACAACGAGGCCCGCACGATTGCGGTGGGTCCGATTGGTCAACGGATCTACGTGATGGTCTACACGATGCGCGGCAATGTGATGCGGGTGATCAGCCTGCGCAAGGCAAACCGCCGAGAGGTCTTGAACTATGTCGACAAAGCAAACGATCCACATTCCTGACGATGCCGAGGACGCCGCGATCACGCGCGGCGCACTCAGCGCCCCCGACAACCCGCCGCTGACCGACGCGCAGCTCGAGCAAATGCGCCCGGCCCCGCGCCGCGGGCGCCCCGCCCTGCCGCCGGAGGCCCGCAAGGTCACGCTGAACATGCGCGCGGACCGCGACGTGGTGGAGGCGTTCAAGGCCACCGGCGACGGCTGGCAGACGCGCATCAACGAGATCCTGCGTGCCTATGCACACACGCACCGGATGCTGCCGCGCTGAGCGCGGCGTGATTTCCGACAAGAAGGCCAGCGCTGAGAACATTTCTCACGCATTTTCAGAATTTGCCTCAAGGTGCGGGCACGGGCAGGCAGTAAAATGCCGCTTTGTGCCGTGGCGGAGGCAATCCGCCTGACGGCAATCGATATACCGGCGACCCACCGTGGCCGCCCGAGAGGAATGCATGTCCGTAGAAGCCCTTTCCGCCGATCGTGATGCCGGGGACGCCCTCGGCCCCACCCCTGACGTGCCTGCCACGCCAGACACGTCCGCCGAGGCGGCGCCTGGAGACACCACCGCCGCGCCGGACACCAAGTCCACCGCGAAGCGCGGCGCGCCCGAGAAGCACACGCCGATGATGATCCAGTACCTCCGCATCAAGGCGGATCATCCGGACACGCTGCTGTTCTACCGGATGGGGGACTTCTACGAGCTGTTCCATGACGACGCGGAGAAAGCCGCGCGGTTGCTGGACATCACGTTGACGTCGCGCGGACAGTCCGGCGGCGTGCCCATCCGCATGGCCGGTATCCCGTTCCATTCGGTCGACCAGTACCTGATCAAGCTCGTCAAGCTGGGCGAATCGGTGGCGATCTGCGAGCAGATCGGCGATCCGGCCACGAGCAAGGGCCCGGTGGAACGCAAGGTGGTCCGCATCGTCACGCCGGGCACGCTGACCGACGCCGCGCTGCTGCCGGACAAGGTCGACACGTTCCTGATGGCCGTGCACCAGCAGACCACGCGGCGCGGCATCAGCAAGACCGGCCTCGCCTGGCTGAACCTCGCCAGCGGCGAACTGCGGCTGATGGAGTGCGAGGCGGCACAACTGGGCCGCGAACTCGAACGGATCCGCCCCGCCGAACTGCTGTTTGCCGATGGCATCGACCTGCCGGCGCTGACCTGCGCGCGTACCCGGCTGCCGGAGTGGCATTTCGACCAGGATGCCGGCACGCGCCGGCTGCGCGAGCAGATTGGCGTGGCAAGTCTGGAACCGTTCGGCTGCGCGGGCCTCGGCGCGGCGCTTGGCGCGGCCGGCGCGCTGCTGAATTACGCGGCGGCCACCCAGGGCCAGTCGCTACGGCATGTACAGGGCGTGACCGTCGAACGCGAATCGGAATTCGTGGGCCTCGATTCGGCCACGCGGCGCAACCTGGAACTGACGGAAACGCTGCGCGGCGGCGAATCGCCGACGCTGTTCTCGCTGCTCGACACCTGCGCCACGGCGATGGGCAGCCGCGCGCTGCGCCACTGGCTCCATCACCCGCTGCGCGACCCCGCGCTGCCGCGTGCGCGCCAGCAGGCCATCGGCGCGCTGATCGCCCAGGACCCGGACGCCCTGCGCACCAACCTGCGCCGGCTGGCTGACGTCGAGCGCATCACGTCCCGGCTCGCCCTGCTGACGGCGCGGCCCCGCGACCTGTCGTCGCTGCGCGACACCCTGCGCGCGCTGCCCGACGTGCGCGCCACCGTGACGCTGGCCGACGACGCCCCGCTGCTGGCGCAGACCCTCGACGACCTCGAAATCCCGGAAGACTGCCTCGGCCTGCTGGTGCGAGCCGTCGCCGAGGAACCGTCCACGGTGCTGCGCGACGGCGGCGTGATTGCGCGCGGCTACGATGCCGATCTGGACGAACTACGAGACATTTCCGAGAACTGCGGCCAGTTCCTGATTGACCTCGAGGCACGCGAGCGCTCCCGTACGGGCATCGCCAACCTGCGCGTGGAGTACAACCGCGTGCATGGCTTCTATATAGAGGTGACGAACGGCCAGGCGGACAAGGTGCCCGACGACTACCGCCGGCGCCAGACGCTCAAGAACGCCGAGCGCTACATCACGCCAGAGCTGAAGTCCTTCGAGGACAAGGCGCTGTCCGCACAGGACCGCGCGCTCGCGCGTGAGAAGGTTCTCTACGAAGCGCTGCTCCAGGCCCTGCTGCCGCATATCTCCGCCCTGCAACGCGTGGCGGGCGGGCTGGGGCGGCTCGATGTGCTGGCAGCACTGGCCGAACGGGCCCGCACGCTCGACTGGGTCCAGCCCGAGCGCGTGAGCGAGAACGTGATCGACATCGTGCAAGGCCGCCACCCGGTGGTCGAGGGCCAGCTAGCCGCCGATTCGACCGAGTTCATCCCCAACGACTGCCAGTTGACCGAGGCGCGCAAGCTGCTGCTGATCACCGGCCCGAACATGGGCGGTAAGTCGACGTTCATGCGCCAGACCGCGCTGATCGTGCTGCTGGCATGTGTGGGCGCCTGGGTACCGGCGCGGCGCGCCGTGATCGGTCCGGTCGACCGCATCTTCACGCGGATTGGCGCAGCAGACGATCTTGCCGGCGGCCGTTCCACGTTCATGGTGGAAATGACCGAGGCGGCGGGCATCCTGCACCACGCCACGCCGTCCAGCCTTGTGCTGATGGACGAGATCGGCCGGGGCACCTCGACGTTCGACGGGCTGGCGCTCGCCTGGGCCATCGCCCGCCACCTGCTCTCGCACAACCGCAGCCACACGCTGTTCGCCACCCACTATTTCGAGCTGACGCAGCTGCCGCAGGAGTTCGCGCAGGCGGCCAACGTGCACCTGTCCGCCGTGGAACATGGCGACGGCATCGTGTTCCTGCACGCCGTGCAGGACGGCCCGGCGAGCCAGAGCTATGGCCTGCAGGTCGCCCAACTGGCCGGCGTGCCGCAGCCGGTGATCCGCGCCGCGCGCAAGCATCTGGCCTGGCTGGAACAGCAGTCCGCCGATGCCACCCCCACGCCGCAACTCGACCTGTTCGCCGCGCCCGCTGCGCCGCCGGACGAAGATGAGGAGGCGGACGGGGAAGGCGGGGCCGCAGCGTTGCCGGTCGATGCGGCCGCCCTGGAGGCGCTCGACGCGCTGGCTGACATCGACCCCGACAGCCTGACGCCGCGCGACGCGCTCGATGCGCTGTACCGGCTCAAGGCGCTGGCGGAGAGCAAGCCCTCCGTATGACGGCACATCGGCGGGTCTGGCGGCACATGGCGGTGGCCGCGGTTTGCTGGACGGCATGTGCCGGGCCCGGGCTCGCCCACGCGGCCCGGACCGGGCGCGTCGCGCCACCCCCGCCGGCAGCGGTGCAGCCCGTGCGCATTGCGCTGATCGCCGATGTGCCGCAATGGCCGGCGGCCGAGGCCGACACGGCCGCACTATTCGATCTGATGTCGACCCAGCAGGTGGCGCTGATCGTCCATGCCGGCGGCATCAAGGGCGATACCGAGTCGTGTGGCGATGCCGTGCTGAACGTGCGCCAGCGCGTGCTCGACGACGCGCCACTACCGCTGCTCTATGTGCCGGGCGAGAACGACTGGGCCGAATGCCAGAAGCCGGTGAACGGCGAGTTCGACGCGGTGGAACGGTTGAACCGGCTGCGCGAACTGTACTTCCCGGTGGACGCCACGCTGGGGCGCCGTACGCTGCCGGTTACGCGCCAGTCGGACCAGGCCACGTTCCGCAGCTACCGGGAAAACGCCCGCATGGTACTGGGCAACGTGCTGATCGTCGGCATGAACCTGCCGGGCGACAACAACCACTATCGTACCGAGGGCGGCCGCAACGGCGAGTTCGAGGACCGGCGCGAGGCCAATCGGCAGTGGCTCTCCCGCGCGTTCTCGGTGGCCGAGCAGCGTGACCTCGACGGCGTGGTGGTGGTCGGCCATGCCGATCCAATGTTCGGCAATGGCTGGGAGAAGCGTGGCAAGCCGACCCTGTTCGATGGCTTCCTGCGACGCGGCGCGCGTGATGGCTATCTGGAGTTCAAGCGCCAGTTGCGCGAACTGGCCGGCAAGTACAAGGGCCAGGTCCTACTCGTCCATGCGAGCGACAGCGGTTTCAGCGTGGACAAGCCGCTGCGGGACGCGGCGGGCAAGTCCATAGCCAATGTCACGCGCGTGGCCCTGCCGGTGGGATCGCCCTCCCGCTGGACCGAGTTGACGGTGTCGCCGGGCTCGCGGGCGGTGTTCCAGGTGAAGCTGCGCGACGGGGTGAAGGGCAACTAGCCGGAAACGGCGGGGAATTAAAGGAACTGCGAGCCCGAAAACCCAAAGAAAAAGCCGGCAATTGCCGGCTTCTTCGTTGTCCTGCGACGACCCCATCGCAGCACTGCGGCCCGCCTTGCGGACGGGCTCACGCATCGCTCAATTGTTTGGGAAGATCAGTGGAGCGTGCGAGGGCTGTCGTCGCCGTCCTCGTCCTCATCCACCACTTCGATGCCCGAGGCACCGTGGGCGTGGCCGTGCTCGACTTCATCGCTGGTCGCCTCGCGCACTTCCGACACTTTCAGCCAGAAACGCAGCGCCATGCCGGCGAGCGGATGGTTGCCGTCCAGCACCACCTTGTCTTCGGCCACGTCAGTGATCGTGTAGATGATGGAGTCTTCGTCGTCGCCGTCCTCGGGCACGCCCTCGAACTGCATGCCGACTTCCAGCGGCTCCGGAAAGCGATTGCGCGGCTCCACCTTCACGAGGTCGGCATCGTAGTCGCCGAAGGCCTCATCGGGTTCCAGCTGCAGCTGGGTCTCAAAGCCGGCGTCGTGGCCGTCCAGCGCTTCCTCGATCTTCGGGAACGTGCCATCATACCCGCCGTGCAAATAGACCATGGGCTCATCCGACTCTTCGATCAGATTGCCCTGCGTGTCCGACAGCTTGTACACCACGGACACCACCGTGTTCTTAGCGATTTTCAATTCTTGACTCCATGAGCGATTCCGCATTATACGCGCAGGCCTTGCCTGCGGGCCCCATCGATCCCGACGCGCCGCTCACGCTGCTTGGGGGCATGACACCCGCCGTGTTCATGCGCGAGATCTGGCACCGCAAACCTTTGCTGATTCGACAGGCAGTGCCCGGAATCGTGCCGCCTGTGTCGCGTGAAGCGCTTTTTGACCTGGCCGACCGCGAGGACGTGGAGTCGCGCCTGGTGTCGTACTTTCGCAACCGTTGGAAGCTCGAGCACGGCCCGTTTGCCGAGGACAACCTCCCTTCGCGCAAGGCCACCAAGTGGACGCTGCTGGTGCAGGGCGTCAACCTGCACGACCAGGCCGCGGCCGACCTGATGAGCCAGTTCCGCTTCGTGCCCGACGCGCGGCTCGACGATGTGATGATCAGCTACGCCACGGATGGCGGCGGCGTGGGTCCGCACTTCGATTCCTATGATGTCTTCCTGTTGCAAGTATCGGGCCGACGCCGCTGGCGCATTTCGTCACAAACCAAGCTCGACCTGATTCCCGACATGCCGCTGAAGATCCTGTCGGACTTCACGGCCGAGGAGGAGTGGGTGCTGGAACCCGGCGACATGCTGTACCTGCCGCCGCAGTACGCGCACGACGGGGTGGCCGAGGGCGAGTGCATGACCGCTTCTATCGGCTTCCGCGCCCCTGCCTACCGGGAGCTGGCCGGCCATTTCCTCGCGTGGCTATCGGAAACGGTGGAAGGCAACGAGGGCCTCGACGGCCGCTACGCCGACGCCGACGAGACCGCGACGGCGCATCCCGCGCAGATGCCGGCCGGGCTGGGCCGCGCAGTGGCCGAGCGGCTCCAGGCGATGAAATGGAACGGCGCGATGGTGTCCGAATTCCTCGGCTCGCACCTCTCCGAACCGAAGCAATCGGTGATGTTCGCCGAGGTCGAGGAGATTCCGCTGCGCAAGTACACGAAGCTGGCCCAGGCGCATGGCGTAGTCCTTGCTCCTGGTTCCATTGCGCTCTATGACCGTACGCATTTCTTCCTCAACGGCGAGGCCTACGAACCGCCAGCATCGCTGGCGAAATGGCTGCGTCGGCTGGCGGACCACCGTCATCTGACCGCTGCGGAGGTCACTGCGTGCGCCGCGCTGCCCGACTTGATGGATACCTTCCACGACTGGACGCTGGAAGGCTGGTTGCAGATTGCGCCTGTACGCGTGTAATAATGCGTAACAAAGAGAACCAGCAAATTTCGACTGTACACAAGCAGGGGAAACGCGGATATAATCGCCCGCTGGCTAGTACTGTGTACCACTGCATTGTCGGCACCCGGGAGAGCCTCAAATTTGCAGTTCAAGAGCGATAATTACCGGTAATTATTCATCGCCTGTTTTCAGTAATTAAAAGTTAAAGGACGAAAAATGAAGAAGTCTCTCCTGATCGCATCCCTGCTGGCAGCTGTTGCCCTGGCCGCTTGCGGCAAGAAGGAAGAAGCTGCCGCTCCGGCCGCTGACACGGCTGCTCCGGCTGCCACGGCTCCCGCCGCTGACGCATCGGCTCCGGCCGCTGCTCCGGCTGCTGACGCATCGGCTCCGGCCGCTGCCCCGGCTGCTGACGCATCGGCTCCGGCCGCTGACGCTTCGGCCCCGGCTGCCAAGCAGTAATCGGATTACTCCGATAAAAAAGCCGACCTTCGGGTCGGCTTTTTTATTGCCCGCGATTTACTCGCGGCGCGCCCGGTAGTCCGGCGCATCATCTCGACTTCAGCACCGTTCCGGCCTCAGATAATCTTGAATCACATGCCGCGGACCGGTTGCCATCCCAGCCCCTCCTCCTGATCTGCAATCAGGATCTCCTCCGGCGCCACCCCCAGCACGGCCGCAAGTGCCCCCGAGGCCAGCGCGCGCGTGTTGTTCTGTTGACTCAAATGAGCGGCCACCACGCGTGACAGCCCGCCATGCGCCACCCGCGACAGGATCGCCGCCGCCACTTCATTGGCCAGGTGCCCGAAATCCCCGCCGATACGCCGTTTCAACGAATACGGATAAGCCGAATTCCGCAGCATCTCGCGGTCATGGTTGCACTCCAGAACCAGCGCATCCACGCCAGCGAGCCGCGCTGTGACGTAGGGCGTCTCCATGCCGGCATCGGTTAGCACGCCAAGCCGCGCGTTGCCATCGGTCAGCACGAACTGAAGCGGCTCGCGGGCATCGTGCGGAACCGTGTACGGCAGAATCTGCAAGCCGCCCACCGAGAACGCGTGGTCGGCGCAGCACACGCGCACATCGGCCACATCGGCGCCGCGCATGTGCGCGGTGGCGAGCCAGGTGCCGTGACTGGTATGAACCGGAAGCTTGTGGCGCGCGGCGAACGCGTAGGCCGAACCCACGTGGTCGCCATGCTCATGCGTGACCAGTACCGCGTCGAGCTGGCCCGGCGTGACGCCGAGCCGCTCGAGCCGGCGCGCGGTCTCACGGATGCCGAACCCGCAGTCGAGCAGCACACGGGTCACCGTGGTGCCATCGACGGCCTCGATCAGCAGCGAGTTGCCTTCGCTGCCACTGCCCAAAAAAGCAAAGCGCATCATCGATGCGCTCGCTCGGGATGGCTCCCGACGGCAGGAGCCGTCGGGACCGTCTGACTGCGACAAAGACCCATCAGTGCAGTTGCTCGTCCAGCAGCGACAGGATCTTCTTGCCGATTTCGGTGTTCTCCGGCTGGCCGGCCTCGTTCAGCACGGTGACCGTGGTGCCCGTGCCGTTGCCCTTGAGCGCCACGCGGTACTTCTTGGCCGTCTTGCCGTCGTTCGCCTTCGTGAACAGCTTCGAGAAGAAGCCGCGATCGTCCACGCTGGTACGCGGATCCACATAGCGCACGTAGTACAGGCCCTGGGCACGGTCACGATCTTCCACCGTGAAGTTCACGCGATCCAGCGACAGGCCGACCGAGCGCCAGGCGCGATCGAACGGCTCCGGCAATTGCAGCGCCGGCGTGCCATTGACTTGCGACATAAACGACTTGCTGCCGTCGGCCGACGGTGCGCCGGTGGCTGCAGCGGCGCCGATGCCAGTGGCGGCGGCGGTGCCCACCGCTGGCGTGGCGGCATTGGCGGCCGCGTCATTCGTGCCGATGCCGGCCGGCGTCGGGTTCTTGGCCATGCGGTCGGCCTGCTCCTTCTGCACGCCCAGGCGCTGGGCCAGGCGGGACAGGAATTCGGCTTCCAGCTCAGGATCGGCCGGGCGCGGCGTCCAGACCGTGCTGGTCTTGTCCACACCGGTCAGCTGTTCCTGCGCACCGCGATGGCTGATGAACACCTCGAGCTGGCCGTTCTGCGACCGCTCCACGCGCGTGCGGAACTTGTCGCGCTCGGACGTCGAGTACAGGCCGTCGAACACCTTGCCAATGGTGTTGCGGATGATGTCCTGCGGGATCTTGGCGCGGTTCTCAGCCCAGTCCGTTTCCATGATGCCGGTCTCGGGCGAGTCCTGCACCAACAGGAAGCCGCTCTCCTGCCAGAAGCCGCGCAGGGTCTGCCAGAGCTGGTCGGCACGCATGCCGTTGCTGATCACGAGCCAGCGCTGGTTGCCGTCGCGTTCCATGCGCACGCCCTGGGCGCCCGGCAGCACGTTGTCGGTCGGGCTGGCCTCGCGGGCACGCCCGGCGTTGGCCTGGGTGTAGTTCGAGAGCGTGGACGTGCCAGAGGCATCGGGCACCGTGTAGCGGCGCTCGCCGTCGAGCTTGGTCAGGTCCGGCGGAATGTCCAGCGATGCCGTCTTCTTGCCCTGGGACTTGTAGTCGATCTTGTCCGGCTGCATGGCCTCATTGATGCTGCTGCAGCCGGCGATCAGGGTCAGGGCCAGCACGGGCGCGACCATGGCGGCACGGCGGACTTGCGTCGCGCCGCGACGGTTAAGCTTCTGTTTCATTGACACGTAATCCTGGTTTCAAGAAGGCGGCGATACGCCAAGGTTCAGCCGGTAAGGTTAAGGTCAGGCGAGCAGGCCGGCGTTGGCCAGCGCGCGGCGCACGGTCTCGTGCTGCGCTTCGGCCAGCGGGGTCAGCGGCAGGCGGATGCCGCCGGCCATCTTGCCCATCTGTTGCAGCGCCCACTTGACGGGAATCGGGTTGGCCTCGACGAACATCGCGCGGTTCAGCTCGATCATTTCCATATGCAGCCGGCGTGCGGTCACCACATCGCCGTTACGCGCCGCCACGCACATCTCGTGCATCTTGCGCGGCGCCACGTTGGCCGTCACGGAGATATTGCCGTGGCCGCCCAGCAGGATCAGCGCCACCGCGGTGGGGTCGTCGCCGCTGTAGATCGCGAAGTGTTCCGGCGCATCCTTGATCAGCTGCGCGGCCCGGTCGATGTTGCCCGTGGCCTCCTTCACGCCGACGATGCCCGGCACCTGCGCCAGGCGCAGGATGGTGTCGTTGGTCATATCGGCCACGGTACGGCCCGGCACGTTATACAGCAGCACCGGCAGCTCCACCGCTTCCGCGATCGTGCGGAAATGGCGGTAGATGCCTTCCTGCGTCGGCTTGTTGTAGTACGGCACCACCTGGAGCGACGCATCGGCGCCGACCTTCTTGGCGAAGGCGGTCAGCTCGATGGCTTCCTTGGTGGAATTGCCGCCCGTACCGGCGATGATCGGGACGCGCCTGTTGGACTGCTCCACGGCCACGCGGATCAGTTCGCAATGCTCTTCCACGTTGACGGTCGGAGACTCGCCCGTGGTGCCCACAATCACGATGCCATCGGTGCCTTCTGCCGCATGCCAGTCGATGAGGGCGCGCAGCGCGGGGTAATCCAGGCTGCCATCCTCATGCATCGGGGTGACGATGGCCACGATGCTGCCGGTAATCTGTGTCATAGCTTAAGGAAACTCGGGAAATCGAATATTCGGGATTGTACCGGAACCGTCAGCCGCTCCGGACTCCCCCGGGGTGAGGGGAAACATCAGGATTTTCAACGTGTGAAGCGCCCTGCGCGCTGACACGGGCCGGGCGCACCGCCCGACCGGCCAGCCTAGGGCCGCGCCGGCAGCCCGTAGCGCGGTGGCGCGGTGCCCGGCGCGCCGCCCGTGGACTCGCGCACGGCACAAATCCGCTGGACGAACGCCGTTTTCGGCACTTCTACCACCCCGTCCTCGTACCCCACCACGCGCAGGGTTCCGCGCGCCATGTCGAGCAATTCGCCCGATTTCAGCAGGAAGTCGGGCCGGGACGGCTTGCCGACGGTTTCGTTACCAATTGCAAATGTTTCATAGATCAGCACCCCGGCAGGCGCCAGCGCCGCCAGCAGGTGCGGCCAGAGGGGGCGGTGCAGGTAGTTAGTGACCACGATGGCGTCCAGCGGCGCCCCGTCCGCCCCGTCCCGCCGCCACCAGCGCCAGCACCACGAAGATGCCATACGGCTCGATGCGGCTGACGGCGGCCGCCACGCGCTGCGGCAGAAAGGCGGTCAGCACGCGTCCCCCGTCCAGCGGCGGGATCGGAAACAGGTTGAAGGCGGCCACGACCACGTTGACGATTACCCCGGCGCGCGCCATCTGGCCCCAGAACGGCTCCTGGACCTGCGCCCAGGCCAGCCCGATCACCACCAGCGCCCAGATGAACGCCTGCACGAGATTGCTGGCCGGGCCGGCCAGGGCCACCCACATGCCATGCCAGCGCGGGTTGCGCAGGTGGCCGAACACTACCGGAACCGGCTTGGCGAAGCCGAACACGAACTGCCCGGCGGTCAGGAAATACAGCAGCAGCGGCACCGCCACCGTGCCGATCGGGTCGATATGCCGGATCGGGTTCAGGCTGACGCGGCCGAGCCGGTAGGCCGTGTCGTCGCCGAAAAAGCGCGCCACATAGCCGTGGGCGGCCTCATGCAGCGTGATGGCGAACAAGACTGGCAGGGCGTAGACCGCAACGGTCTGGATGAGCGAGGAATCCATGTGCCCTATTCTATCCGTGCAATGGCGCCCGCAGGCTGTCCGGTTTGTGTCAAAGCGTGGCCGATTTTCAAAGCGTGGCGGACAGCCCGAAGCGTTCCACATCGCCCCGGCCCAGCCGCACCAGTTCCGGCTCGCCGCCGCTCAGGTCGATCACGGTGGTCGGCTGCGCCGGCGCCGGGCCGCCGTCCACCACCAGGTCGAGCTGTTTCTCCAGCCGGGCGCGGATTTCGGCCGGATCGTTCATGGGTTCGTCATCGCCGGGCATCTGGAGCGTGGCCGAGATCATCGGCTGGCCCAGTTCGGCCAGCAGCGCCAGCGGCACAGCATGGTCGGGCACGCGCACGCCGATGGTCTTGCGGGCCGGGTGCGACAGCCGGCGCGGCACTTCCTTGGTCGCCTCGAGGATGAACACGTACGGCCCCGGCGTGGCGCCCTTGATCCAGCGGTACTGGCGGTTATCCACGCGCGCGAAGTTGCCCAACTCGGACAGGTCGCTGCACATCAGGGTCAGATGGTGCTTGTCGTCGATGCCGCGCAGCCGGCGCAGGCGCTCCACGGCCGTCTTGTCGTCGAGCGGGCAGGCCAGCGCGTAGCTGGAGTCCGTCGGCAGCGCAATCAGCCCGCCCTGGCGCAGGATCTGCGCGGCTTGCTTGATCAGGCGCAGCTGCGGGTTGACCGGGTGAATCTCGAAGTACTGGGACATTCAGGGATCGTCGGGGGCGGAAGGCGGGGCGGGCGGACGGCTACCAGTCGTGCCAGACCGGGGTAACGTCCGATGGCAGCGGCGGCAGCGTGCCGATATCGACCCGGCCCTCGCCGGGGCCATGGAAATCCGACCCGCGCGAGGCCATCAGGCCGTAGTGGCGCGCCACATCGGCATAGCGGCGGAACTGGTCGGGCGTGTGGCTGCCGGTCACGACCTCCACGGCGCGGCCCCCCAGTTGGGTGAATTCGTCGAACAGCGCGTCGTGCTGGGTGGCCGTGTAGTTGTAGCGGCCCGGGTGGGCCATCACAGCGACGCCGCCGGCGTCACGGATCCAGCCGATCGCCTCGGACAGCTTCGACCAGCGGTGCGGCACGAAGCCGGGGCG
Organism: Cupriavidus sp. 10L43_2; assembly: GCF_056395265.1. Taxonomy (NCBI): domain Bacteria; kingdom Pseudomonadati; phylum Pseudomonadota; class Betaproteobacteria; order Burkholderiales; family Burkholderiaceae; genus Cupriavidus; species Cupriavidus sp. 10L43_2. The sequence continues at coordinate 271,743 of NZ_JBFTJE010000005.1, read as the reverse complement.
GCCATCGGACAGATATTCGCTAAATACGTCGCTGATGGTCGCGCAATAGCCTTCATCCACCAGCCAACGCGCGAAATGGGTGCGCGAGATCAGGTCAGGATTGCCGACATGGCGCAGCGCGCCGGCGTAGGCATCGTGGATGCCGACCTTGGCCAGCGCTTCGCCGATATCCTGGGCGCGCCGGGCGCGGCCGTCGCGGGTTCGGGCCAGGCCGTCGATCAGGCCCGGATGGAAGGGATCGATCTGCAGGCCCACGATGTGCACGGTCTGGCCGGCCCAGGTGACCGAAATCTCCACGCCAGGCACATAGCGCATGCCGAGTGCCTCGGCGGCGTCGCGCGCCTCGCGCTGGCCGCCCACCTCGTCGTGGTCCGTCAACGCCCAGAAAGCCACGCCACCGGCATGGGCGCGCGCGGCCACGTCACGTGGCGCGAGCATCCCGTCGGACACGGTGGAGTGGCAGTGCAGATCGGCGTTGATGGCGTGCGGGTTTTGCATGGTTTTCATTCTACTCCTGGCAGGGTCTTTTAGCCCTGCCGCCAACGGTGGCGTGCCCGGATTCCCAAGGCACGCAAGGTATGATGGGGCCTTGTTCCGCTCCCCCATGCGCCGCGCGCCACCTGGCGCCCGCCGCGCACCTGCCTCGATCATGTCTTCCACGCCCTCCCCGCTCGCTCCCCAAGAAACCACGCAGACCGATGTGCTGATCGTCGGCGCCGGGCCGGTCGGCCTGTTCGCCGCGTTCCAGGCGGGCGTGCTGGGGCTCAAATGCGAGCTGATCGACGTGCTCGACCGGGCCGGCGGCCAGTGCACCGAGCTCTACCCCGAGAAGCCGATCTACGACATTCCGGCCGTGCCGGGCTGCCTGGCGCAGGACCTCGTGGACCGGCTGATGGAGCAATGCGCGCCGTTCGCGTTCCCGATGCACTTCAGCCAGCGCGCCGACAGCGTCAGCGAGCACGCCAGCGCCGACGGCCATCCGCGCCTGCTGGTGACCACCGACGCCGGCAAGCGTTTCGACGTGGCGGCAGTGCTGGTCTGCGCCGGCGCCGGGGCCTTCGCGCCGCAGCGCGTGGCGCTGCCCGAGGCCGCCGCGCTCGAGGACCGGCACCTGCACTACGCCGTGCGCGACACCTCGCGCTTTGCCGGCCGCCGTGTGATCGTGGCCGGAGGCGGCGATTCGGCGCTCGACTGGGCGCTCGCGCTGCGCAAGGTGGCCGGGCGCGTGACGCTGCTGCACCGGCGCGAGGGCTTCCGCGCCGCCGACCACACCGTGGCGTCGATGCGCGCGGCAGTGGCGGCCGGCGAGATGGACTTCGTCGTCGGTATGCTCGGCGGCCTGCAGACCGATGACGCCGACCGGCTGACCGCCGCGACGATCAAGACCCGCGACGGCGAGCAGACGCTGCCCGCCGACGAACTCGTGGCGCTGTACGGACTGGTGTCCGAGCCGGGGCCGATTGCCCAGTGGGACATGGACATGCGCGCGGGCCGCATCATGGTGGACACCACCACCTATGAAAGCTCGCGCCGCGGCATCTTCGCGGCCGGCGACATCTGCTTCTATCCGAACAAGCAAAAGCTGATCCTCTCCGGCTTCCATGAGGCCGCGCTCGCGCTGCGCAAGGCGTACCACTACGCCTTCCCGGAGAAGTCGCTGGTGCACGTGCACACCAGCAACAACGCCGCGCTCAAGGAGAAGCTCAAGCACGCGTGAGGCTTCATCCCGACTCGTCATCAAGCGAGAAATTCCTCGATCAGCTGCGCCACCACCTGCGGCTGGTCGTGGTGGAGCATGTGCCCGGCGTCATCCACCGTGACTTCGCGGAAGTCCGGGAAGGCGCGGAAGCGCTCTCGGAATTCGTCCAGCGGCTGCTTGTGGGCGATGTGCTGGAGCGTGGCGGAGTCCCGCGCCTCCACGTGTAGCACCGGGGCTTCCACCTTGGCCCAGATCGCCATGATTTCGTCGATCCGATACAGCATGGGATTGGTCATCTTGTGGGCCGCGTCGCCCAGGATCTCCCACCGGCCCTCGGCGTTGCGGCGCGACCAGTGCGCGGCCAGGAAGGCGGCGCGATCGTCGGGCAGGCGCGGATTGGTCTTCTGCAGGCGCGCCGCCACGGCGGCCTCGCTCTCGTAGGTGCGCAGCTCCGGCTGCGCGCGCAGTTCGTCCAGCCAGCGCACCAGCCGGCCCGGCGCCTGGTCCGGTCGGGTGCGGGTCAGGCCGAAGCCCTCCAGATCCACCACGCGCCGCACGCGCTGCGGACGCACTCCCGCATAGATACAGACCACGTTGGCGCCCATGCTGTGGCCCACCAGATCCACCTGCCCTTCGGGCTGGTAGTGATCGAGCAGCGCCTCGAGGTCGGCCACGTAGTCCGGGAACCAGTAGGACGTGGTGCCCGGGTAGCGCGTCGGCAGGTCGGTCTCGCCGAAGCCGCGCCAGTCCATGGCGATCACGTGCCAGTCGCGCGCCAGCGCATCGACGAGGAACTGGAACGAGGCGGCCACATCCATCCAGCCGTGCAGCATGAACAGCTTGGGCGCGCCGGGCGTGCCCCAGTGGCGAACGTGCGTGCGCAGGCCGCGCAGCGTGATAAATTCGGAACGCGAGGTTTCCGTGATGGTCATGGTGTCTCTACCCTTCTGTCTCTGTATTGCCAGGTCTTCTCGGGCGCGCGGCGGATGGGGGGCCGCGCGGCAGCCTGGATAAAAATAGAACGATCGTTCGCCTGGCCGATTATAGCGATCCGCCCGGCCTGACGCCGCAAAAACATCGGAGACAACCGGATGACCGCCTTGCCGGCTACGCGCCGCGATGACTATCGCGCGCTTCATGACGCGTTCCGCTGGAACGTGCCCGAGCACTTCAACCTGGCCGATGTCTGCTGCGGCCGCTGGGCCCGAGACCCGGCCACCATGGACCGCGTGGCGGTCTACACCGAGCACGAGGATGGGCGACGCGACGCCTACACCTACGCCCATATCCAGGCCGAGGCCAACCGGCTCTCCCGCGCGCTGCGCGCGCTGGGCGTGGGCCGGGGCGACCGCGTGGCCATCGTCATGCCCCAGCGCATCGAGACTGTGATCGCCGGCATGGCGGTCTACCAGCTGGGTGCCGTGGCCATGCCGCTGTCGATGCTGTTCGGCCCGGAGGCCCTCTCGTACCGCATCGACCACAGCGAAACCCGCGTGGCGATTGCCGACGAGACCGCCATCGACAACCTGCTCGCCGCCCGCCCGGACTGCCCCACCCTGCGCACCGTGATTGGCGCCGGCGCCGCCACGGGCCGGGGCGACCTGGACTGGGACGCCCTGCTGGCCGCCCAACTGCCTACCTTCACGGCCGAGCAGACCAAGGCCGACGAAGCCGCCGTGCTGATCTACACCAGCGGCACCACCGGGCCGCCCAAAGGCGCGCTGCTGCCACACCGGGCGCTGATCGGCAACCTGACCGGCTTCGTCTGCTCGCAGAACTGGTATCCGCAGGACGACGACGTGTTCTGGAGCCCGGCCGACTGGGCCTGGACCGGCGGCCTGTGGGATGCGCTGATGCCGGCGCTGTACTTCGGCAAGCCCATCGTCGGCTATCAGGGCCGGTTCTCCGCCGAACGTGCCTTCGAATTGCTCGAACGCTATGGCGTGACCAACACCTTCCTGTTCCCCACTGCGCTCAAGCAGATGATGAAGGCGTGCCCGGACCCGTCCACGCGCTACCGGCTGAAGCTGCGCGCGGTCATGAGTGCCGGCGAGGCCGTGGGCGAGACCGTGTTCTCGTGGTGCCGCGACGCCCTCGGGGTCATCGTCAACGAGATGTTCGGCCAGACCGAGATCAACTACATCGTCGGCAACTGCACCGCGCAGTATGACGACGACCGCCTCGGCTGGCCGGCGCGGCCGGGCTCGATGGGCCGCCCCTACCCGGGCCACCGCGTGGCCGTGATCGACGACGAGGGCCGCCCCTGCGCGCCGGACGAGGACGGCGAGGTGGCGGTCTGCGCTACCGACATCCACGGGCATCCGGACCCGGTCTTCTTCCTCGGTTACTGGAAGAACGAGGCCGCCACGGCGGGCAAGTACACCGAGCTGGACGGCCTGCGCTGGTGCCGCACAGGCGACCTTGCCCGCATGGATGCGGACGGTTATCTCTGGTATCAGGGCCGGGCGGACGACGTGTTCAAGTCGTCGGGCTATCGGATCGGGCCGAGCGAGATCGAAAACTGCCTGCTCAAGCACCCGGCGGTGTCGAACTGTGCGGTGGTGCCGTCGCCGGACCCCGAGCGCGGGGCCATCGTCAAGGCGTTCATCGTACTGACCCCGGCCGTGGCGCGCTCGTTCGACAACGACGCCGCGCTGATCGCCGAATTGCAGCAGCATGTTCGGGGACAGCTAGCCCCCTATGAGTATCCCAAGGCGATTGAATTCATCGATCAACTGCCGATGACGACCACCGGCAAGATCCAGCGGCGGGTGTTGCGACTGCAGGAGCAGGAGAAAGCGAAAGCAGCCGGGGGGGCGCCGGCGCCCACCTCAGCCGGCTGAGGCTTCCAGCCAGGCCAGTTCGTCCTCGTCGAAGCCCGCCGCGCGGCGGGCTTCGAGGTTGAACGGGCCGCGCAGCCGGGGCGCGCGGTACTGCTCGGACAGCACCGCGTAGGTCGGCACGGGGTCCAGCCCGCGCTGCGCGCACAGCCACCGATACCAGTGGTTGCCGATGGCCACGTGCCCCACTTCATCGCGCAGAATGATGTCGATGATGGCGGCGGCGGCCTCGTCGCCGGCCTCGGCCAGCTTCGCCCGCACCGGCGGCGAGGCGTCCAGCCCGCGTGCCTCGAGCGTGCGCGGCACCAGCGCCATGCGCGCCAGCACGTCGTCGGCGGTCTTGTCGCACATCTCCCACAAGCTGTTATGCGCCGGGAAGTCGCCATATTCGGCGCCCAGCGTGCTCAGATGGTCGGCCAGCAGCGTGAAATGCAGGGCCTCCTCGCTCGCCACCTGGAGCCAGTCGCGATAGAAACGCGGCGGCATGCCGGCAAAACGCCACGCGGCATCCAGCGCGAGGTTGATCGCGTTGAATTCGATATGGCACAGGGCATGAATCATCGCCGCCCGCCCCGCCGGGGTGCGCAGCGAGCGGCGGCGCTCCACCTTCTGGGGCGGCACCAGTTCCGGGCGCGCGGGCCGGCCCGGCAAGGCCAGGCCGGCAGCGGGAGCGAGTGCCGTATCCGTATCGCCGATGCCCTGCCCGGCCGTTTCTGCGGCCACCACGGCCTCGAACAGCGCCCGCGCCGCATCGGCCTTCGCCCTGGCATCGGTCATGCATAGCACTTCCAGCGCGCGGTGGCGTAGCAGGCGGGCATGCGGCAAATCGAGACCGGCGGCGGGTGCGGTGACTGGCATAGGCGTAAAATTCCGGGGAGTCGCCATTGTAGAGCGTCGCAGCGTGTCACCACGCCGGTTCGCCGGAGTGCGCGCGCCCTTCGGTGCTCTTTTAATCGCGGCGGCCATCCCCAATTACCTCAGATCGCATCATCAGCCCCACTGCCTCAGGCAGGACCCAGGAGACCCCATGGCGCTTTACCAGATCGGCGACCTCGCCCCGACCATCCACAGCGATGCCTACGTGGCCGTCGAAGCCACCATCATCGGCAACGTGACGCTCAAGGCGCGCGCAAGCGCCTGGCCCGGCGTGGTGATCCGTGGCGACAACGAACCGATCGTGGTGGGCGAAGACACCAACATCCAGGAAGGCTCCGTGCTCCATACCGATCCGGGCGCGCCGCTGACGCTGGGCGACAAGGTGTCCGTCGGCCATCAGGCCATGCTGCACGGCTGCACCGTGGGCGAAGGGTCGCTGATCGGCATCCAGGCCGTGGTACTGAACCGCGCCGTGATCGGCAAGGAATGCCTGGTTGGCGCCGGCGCCGTGGTGACCGAGGGCAAGGTGTTCCCGGACCGCTCGCTGATCCTGGGCGCGCCGGCCAAGGTCGTGCGCGAGCTGACCGATGCCGACGTGGCCAACCTCTACCGCAACGCCGAGACCTACGCGAAGCGCCAGGCGATGTACAAGACCGACCTGAAGCGCATCGACTGATGACATACCAGCGCGCGGCCCCGCCCGCGCGCCCGCAACCCGCGCCTTACCGCTAGATAGATGACGAACGTGACCGCAACCTCGAATCCCGACACCCTTCAGAAATTCCTGTTCGACGCCGCCCCGGTGCGCGGCGAACTGGTCCGCATGGAGGCCACCTGGCAAGAGGTGCTCAACCGCCATGCCTATCCGGCGCCGGTGCGGCGCCTGCTGGGCGAGATGATGGCGGCGGCGGCGCTGCTGTCAGCCAATCTCAAGTTCAACGGGGCACTCGTCATGCAGCTGCATGGCGACGGCCCGGTGCGGATGCTGGTGGTGGAATGCCTGTCGGACCTCTCGATGCGCGCCACGGCCAAGATCGCCGAAGACGTCGAGATCGCCGACGACGCCACGCTCAGGCAGATGGTGAACGTGCACGGCCAGGGCCGCTTTGCGATCACGCTCGACCCGCAGGACAAGCTGCCGGGCCAGCAGGCCTATCAGGGCATCGTCCCGCTGTCGGACGAGCACGGCCCGCTGTCGTCGATCGGCGCGGTGCTGGAGCATTACATGCAGGCGTCCGAGCAGCTCGACACGCGCCTGTGGCTCGCCTCGAACGACCAGGTGGCGGCCGGCATGCTACTGCAGAAGTTGCCGTCGTACGGCGGCACGATGGAAGTGGGCGAGACCGGCGCGGCACTTGACGAGGCTGGCCGCGCGCAGGACCTCGACACCTGGGACCGCGCCTGCCAGCTCGGCGCCACGCTCAAGGAGGAGGAGTTGCTGGTGGAGTCGCCGGACACGCTGCTGCGCCGCCTGTTCTGGGAAGACCTGCAGGCCACCGGGCTGCGCGTCTTCGAGCCGATGACGCCGCATTTCCAGTGCTCGTGTTCGCGCGCCAAGGTGGCGGGCATGCTCCAGTCGCTGGGCCAGGCCGAGGTGGAGAGCATCATCGCCGAGCGCGGCCACGTGGAGATCCACTGCGACTTCTGCGGCCAGCGCTATGAGTTCGACCCCGTGGACAGCGCCCAACTGTTCACCGCGCCCGTGGCCACCGGTGCCGGCGACGGCGCGCACCAGCAACACTGAGCCGCCCCCGCCCGGAATCCATGATTTGAGGACAACCGCCATGCAAGCCGACCATCGCCCCCGCTCCTCCTGTTCCCGCCTCGGGCCGGCGGGCGCTGTGGCGATGCTGGCCATGGCGCTGCTGGCAGGCTGCGCGTCTCCCGTGCCGCGCGATATCAACGGCTCGCCGGCCACGGCCCGGCTGATGCCCAACGGCGTGCCGCCAGCACCGATCACGCCCGAGGAAAGCCAGTCGCTGACGCAACTGAACCAGCAGATCCTGCGCGACCAGGAAGCGGCCATCGCCCGGCAGCAGCAGGCCGAGGCATGGGCGTACGCCTATCCGAACACGAACTGGAGTCTGTACTACGGTGGGTGGGGTGGCGGCCGCTGGGGCGGCGGCGTGGGCGTGAGCAGCCCGGGATACTGGGGTGGCGGCTGGGGTGGCTACCCGTATGGGTGGTAGGCCGATAAACGCGTCGAAGCCGACTCAGTGACCGCCCTTGCCGGCAACGGAATTCGGCGGCGGCGGTAGCGGCGGCGTGGCGCTGACCTTCGGGGCCGGGGCCACGAACTGCACGAACACCTCGCTCTCCTTCACCATGCCCAGCTCGTAGCGGGCACGTTCCTCGATCGCACCGGTGCCGTCCTGGAGGTCGCTGACTTCCCCTTCCAGCTTGGCATTGCGAAGCTTGAGCGCCTGATTGTGGGTGGTCTGTTCCTGCACCTGGCGGTTCAGGTCCCATACGCGCAGCCAGCCGCCCTTCCCCAGCCAGAGCGGATACTGGATGGCGAGCAGCAGCACGAACAGCAGCAGGGAAATCAGACGCATTGGGGCAAATTGGATATCGTCAGATTGACGACCGCCACAATGATCCCTTATGCGGCCGAAGAATGCAAAATTATCGGCCTGAAAAAACGCAACACTCTGCAACACGAACGTGTGGCGGCGGGGGAGATCTCCCCGCTCCCGGGGCGGGAGGGGGAGATTCGGGACTTAGCGCAGGTTGTAGAACGCGCTCTTGCCCGGGTACGTAGCGATGTCACCGAGGTCTTCCTCGATGCGCAGCAGTTGGTTGTACTTCGAGATACGGTCCGAACGCGACAGCGAGCCGGTCTTGATCTGGCCAGCGTTGGTGCCCACGGCGATGTCGGCAATCGTGCTGTCCTCGGTCTCGCCCGAGCGGTGCGAGATCACGGCCGTGTAACCGGCGCGCTTGGCCATCTCGATGGCGGCGAAGGTCTCGGTCAGCGTGCCGATCTGGTTGATCTTGATCAGGATCGAGTTGCCGATGCCCTTGTCGATGCCTTCCTTCAGGATCTTCGTGTTGGTCACGAACAGGTCGTCACCCACCAGCTGGATGCGCTCGCCCAGCTTCTCGGTCAGCGTCTTCCAGCCTTCCCAGTCGCCCTCGGCCATGCCGTCCTCGATCGAGACGATCGGGAACTTGTCGCACAGGTTGGCCAGGTAGTCGGCGAATTGCGTCGACGACAGCTTCAGGCCTTCGCCTTCCAGCTGGTAGACGTCCTCGGCCTCGTGGTAGAACTCGGTGGCGGCGCAGTCCAGCGCCAGCAGCACGTCTTCGCCGGCCTTGTAGCCAGCCTTCTCGATGGCCTGCACCACCGTGTTCAGGCATTCCTCGTTCGACGAGAAATTCGGCGCGAAGCCGCCTTCGTCGCCCACGGCCGTGGACATGCCTTTGTCGGCCAGGATCTTCTTGAGCGCGTGGAAGACTTCGGCGCCGCAGCGCAGGGCTTCACGGAAGCTGGTCTGCGAGACCGGCATGATCATGAATTCCTGGATATCCAGGCTGTTGTTGGCGTGCGCGCCACCGTTGACGATGTTCATCATCGGCACCGGCATCTGCATCGCGCCCGAACCGCCGAAGTAGCGGTACAGCGGCAGGCCGGCTTCCTCGGCAGCGGCCTTGGCCACGGCCATCGACACGGCCAGCATGGCGTTGGCGCCCAGGCGGCCCTTGTTCTCGGTGCCGTCCAGCTCGATCAGCGTGCGGTCCAGGAACGCCTGCTCGGAGGCGTCCAGGCCCATGATGGCTTCGGAGATCTCGGTGTTGATGTGCTCGACGGCCTTCAGCACGCCCTTGCCCAGGTAGCGCGACTTGTCGCCGTCACGCAGTTCGATGGCCTCCCGCGAGCCCGTGGACGCGCCCGACGGCACGGCCGCACGGCCCATCACGCCGGATTCCAGCAGCACGTCGCACTCGACCGTGGGGTTGCCACGCGAGTCGAGAACTTCGCGACCGATGATATCTACGATTGCACTCATATTTCCTCTCTGGACTGTTGAATCTGGTGACTGCGCAAGAATGCCCGCCAACCGTGACAAATCATGCCGACGATGGTCAGGCGCCCTCGACAACGATCATGTTCATCTTCGCCGCGTGCGCGCGCGACTCCCGCGCGGCCAGGTACTCCTCGCTCGCGTAGAAGGTCTTGGCGGCCTCATAGCTCGGGAATTTCAGCAGCACGACGCGCGTGGGCGCCCATTCCCCCTCGAGCGGCTCGGTCTTGCCGCCGCGCACGAGCACCTCGGCGCCGTGCGCCTGCATGGCGCGCGTGGAAAGCACCTTGTACTGCTCGTATTGCTGGGGGTCTGTCACGTCGACGTACGCGATGATAAAGCCGGCGGCCATGGGCGATCTCCGAATCTTTTGTATTGTCTTTCGATACGGCGCGTCACGGTCGGTGCAGGATGGACCATGCGGGCCGGAAACGATTCCGCCCGCGACAGGCGCGGGCGGTCATTGCCAACACTGGCTCAGGCGCAGGCCGGCCAACTGAAGTTGTCTTCGAGGAAGCCGGCGCGCTTGGTCAGCGCATCGAGATCCTTGAGGACCGACAGCAATTCCTTCATCCGCGACAGCGGCACGGCGTTAGGGCCGTCCGACATCGCCTTGCTCGGGTCCGGGTGCGTTTCCATGAACAGGCCGGCCACGCCGGTCGCCACGGCGGCACGCGACAGCACCGGCACGAACTCGCGCTGGCCGCCCGAACTCGTGCCCTGCCCGCCCGGCAACTGCACCGAGTGCGTGGCGTCGAACACCACCGGGGCGGCGGTCTCGCGCATGATCGCCAGCGAGCGCATGTCCGAGACCAGATTGTTGTAGCCGAAGGAGACACCACGCTCGCAGGCCATGAACACGTCGTCGGGCAGACCGGCCTCGCGAGCCGCCTCACGCGCCTTATCGATCACATTTTTCATGTCGTGCGGCGCCAGGAACTGGCCCTTCTTGATGTTCACCGGCTTGCCGCTCTGCGCGCAGGCACGGATGAAATCAGTCTGGCGGCACAGGAAGGCCGGCGTCTGGAGCACGTCCACCACGGCAGCGACGGGCTTGATCTCGTCGATCTCGTGGATGTCCGTGAGCACCGGCACGCCGATCTCGCGCTTCACGGTGGCCAGGATCTCCAGACCCTTTTCCATGCCGAGACCGCGGAACGACTTGCCCGACGACCGGTTGGCCTTGTCGAACGACGACTTGTAGATGAACGGAATGCCCAGCGCCGACGTGATTTCCTTGAGCTGGCCGGCCGTGTCCAGCGCCATCTGCTCGGACTCGATCACGCACGGCCCGGAAATCAGGAAGAACGGCTGGTCGAGGCCGACATCGAATCCACACAGTTTCATGGCTGCTCCTTCTCTAGGCGCGCTCAGGCGGACTTGCCCTTGCGCTGCTGGCTGGCCAGCGCGCCTTCCACGTAGGCCTTGAACAGCGGATGGCCGTCACGCGGCGTGGACGTGAATTCCGGGTGGAACTGCACGCCGACGAACCACGGGTGGAGGCTCTCGGGCAGCTCCATCATCTCCGGCAGGTTTTCCGTCGGGGTACGGGCCGAAATGACCATGCCCGCGCCCTCAAGCTGCGGCACGTAGTGATTGTTGACTTCGTAACGATGGCGATGGCGCTCGTTCACTTCTTCGCCATAGATCTGGGCGGCCTTGGTGCCGGGCTTCACCGGTACGCGCTGGGCGCCCAGGCGCATCGTGCCGCCGAGGTCGGAATCGGCCGAGCGCTGCTCGACCTTGCCTTCGCGGTCCAGCCATTCGGTGATCAGCGCGACCACCGGATGCTCGGTCTCGAGGTTGAACTCGGTCGAGTTGGCATCGGGCATGTTCGCCACGTGGCGGGCAAACTCGATCACGGCCAGCTGCATGCCCAGGCAGATGCCCAGGTACGGCACCTTGTTCTCGCGGGCGTACTGGATCGCGCGGATCTTGCCTTCCGTGCCGCGCTTGCCGAAGCCGCCCGGCACCAGGATGGCGTCCAGCGGCTGGAGCACTTCCAGATGGCCGGATTCCAGTTCCTCGGAATCGATGTACTCGATGTTCACACGCGTGGCGGTATGCATGCCGGCGTGGCGCAGTGCCTCGATCAGCGACTTGTACGACTCGGTCAGGTCGACGTACTTGCCGACCATGCCGATCGTGATTTCGTGCTCGGGGTTTTCTTGCGCGTTGACCAGCTTCTGCCACATCGACAGGTCGGCCGGCTTCGGATCCAGGCGCAGTTCCTCGCAGATCAGGCGGTCCAGGCCCTGCTCGTTGAGCATCTGCGGGATCTTGTAGATGCTGTCGGCATCCCAGACCGAGATCACGGCTTCCTGCGGAATGTTGGCGAACAGCGAGATCTTGGCGCGCTCGTCGTCCGGAATCGGGCGGTCGGCGCGGCACAGCAGCGCCGTCGGCGAAATGCCGATTTCGCGCAGCTTTTGCACCGAGTGCTGGGTCGGCTTGGTCTTCAGCTCGCCAGCGCTGGCGATGAACGGCACCAGCGTCAGGTGCACGAAGGCGCAGTGGTTGCGGCCCATGCGCAGGCTCATCTGGCGTGCGGCCTCGAGGAACGGCAGGGATTCGATATCCCCCACCGTGCCGCCGATTTCCACCAGCGCCACGTCAGCCTTGCCCTCGTGCGAGGCGGCCGCGCCGCGCTCCACGAATGCCTGGATTTCGTTGGTGATATGGGGGATGACCTGCACGGTCTTGCCGAGATACTCGCCCCGGCGTTCCTTGCGGATCACCGATTCGTAGATCTGACCAGTCGTGAAGTTGTTCGATTTCCGCATCTTGGCGGAAACGAAGCGCTCATAGTGGCCCAGGTCGAGGTCGGTTTCCGCGCCATCTTCGGTCACGAACACCTCGCCGTGCTGGAAGGGGCTCATCGTGCCGGGATCGACGTTGATGTAGGGATCGAGCTTGAGGAGGGTGACTTTGAGGCCGCGCGACTCGAGAATGGCCGCGAGCGAAGCAGCAGCGATGCCCTTGCCGAGAGAAGAGACGACGCCACCGGTGACGAAGACGAATTTGGTCATAAACCGAGCTTGCCGGGGAAATCGGGATTATACATGAGCGGCCGTCCCGCGCGGCCCCGGAAATTGTGACAGCCGGGGTGAAACCCCGCGGGGTGCTACCCGGTTGCGCCGCATTGCACCTCCTTGCGCCCAATGCGCCGCACGGGCGCCGCCCTGCCCGCCTGCTAACCGGCGTCTACTGCGATTCCTGCCGGATCTTGCCGATCAGGTCACGCACCAGCGCGGCGGTTTCGAGCGGCTTTTCCATCGGATAAAGATGGCCGCCCTCGATGAACCGCAGGTGCTCGCCCACCAGCCGGCGCGTGGCGCCCAGGCCGCACTGACGCACCTCGCGCGAGCGCGTGCCGGCGACGAAGCCCACCGGCACCGGCGCGCCCTGCGACACCTTGCGCCCCAGGCTGGTCGGCAGGGTCCGGTAGATCTTGTATTCCACCTCGCGGTCGAAGCGCAGCCGCCGCTCGCCAGCGTGGCCGGTCGGCTCGGTGCCATGCTCGGCGTAGTCGCTCAGGACCTCCGGATCCCATATCGCGAAATTCTTCTTGGAGAGGAAGTGATGACGCACTGCCTCGGCGTCTGGCCAATGGGTGCGGCGGTTCTTCGTCACGGCCGCCGGACCAGGCTTTTCGTCGAGGCCGAATATCTGCGAGAAACGCAGCAGCCCGGCGCGCCAGCCGGCAATCACCGGCGAGTCGAGCATGACCACCCCGCGCACCCGCGCGGGCCGGCGCAGCGCGGCCATCAGGGACAAGAAGCCGCCCAGCGAATGGCCGACCAGCCACACCGGGCGCTCGGTGCCATCACGCGTGGCGCGGTCCAGCTCGTCTAGCAATTCCTCCACGAGATGCGGCCACTCGCGCGTGACCGGGTACTTCGGGTCATGGCCGTAGCGCTCCACGGCGCGGATATCGAAATCGTCTTCCAGTGCACCGAACAGCTTCCGATACGTGCGCACCGGGAAGCCGTTGGCGTGCGAAAACAGCAGGATGTCGCGCATGCGGCGTCTTGGGAGGGTGGAATGCCGGGGAAGCGGCGATCAGTGTTCGCGGCGGGCCCGGACCGGCTGGCCCCAGCGGTCGGCGTCATCGCGCGCGAGCGGGAATTCCGCCGGCTCCGCCGCATCCCACTCGGGGTTGCAGATCTCGCCGAACACCTGGCGCAGGCGGTGGCCCCACGTGTCGCGAATCATGCGGAAGTAGGCGTTGCGTTCGTCGATACTGACGAAGCGAGTCACGCGCAGCGCGTCGGCCTCATAGACCAGCAGGTCCAGCGGCAGGCCCACGGAGATATTCGATTTCAGCGTCGAGTCCATCGAGATCAGCGCGCACTTGGCGGCCTCGCCCAGCGGCAGCGACGGCGACACCACGCGGTCGATGATCGGCTTGCCGTACTTGGCCTCGCCAATCTGGAAATAGCAATTTTCCGGTGTCGATTCGACGAAGTTGCCGGCCGCATAGATATTGAACAGGCGCGGCCGCTCGCCGCGAATCTGACCGCCGAAGACCAGACTCACGTTGAATTCGATGCCGGCATCGCGCAGCGCATGGGCATCGCGCTTGTGCACGGCGCGCACGGCGTCGCCGACGATGGTAGCGGCCTCGAACATGTCCCGCGCGGTCCACAGCGAGCGCTTCTCGTCGCGGCCCTCTGCCAGGCATTGGCGCACCGACTGACTGATCGCGAGGTTGCCGGCGGTCATCATCACCATCACGCGGTCGCCCGGCTCTTCGAACACGGTCATCTTGCGGGCCGTGGAAATGGCGTCCACGCCGGCGTTGGTGCGGGAATCTGACAGGAATACCAGGCCGGCATCCAGCCGCATGGCTACACAGTACGTCATGGGAATCTTGTTGGTTTTTGGCCGCGCGCCGGCTCGGCGGCGCGCTCAGGGGCAAGCTTGCATTCTAGCGCCCTAGCGCGGCGCGAGCCGCCTCGGCGGCATCGGTCGCTTCGAACGGCCGTCTGATGGAAAGGATTGCTGCCCGGGGTGGGGTCAGTCAGCGACCGGTACCGCTGGCATCGGCGGAATCGGGGTGATGGCGATCTCGACTTCCATCGTCTCGCCCGTCCCGCCCTCCAGAATGCCCCGAATTGGTGCAGCCGAGGCGTAGTCACGCCCCACGGCAAGGCGAACGTGGCGGCCATCGGTCAGGCAACGGTGCGTCACGTCGATGCTGCACCAGAGCGCGCTGGCGGCGTCCAGGCAGACATCCGCCCAGGCGTGGCTGGCCATCGACGTGGCGGCCGGGTCATAGAAGTAACCACTGACATAGCGCGCCGGAATGCCGAAGGCGCGGCACGCGGCCACCATCACCTGCGCCTGGTCCTGGCAGACGCCGCTGCCGAGCGCGAAGGCATCGGCGGCGCTGGTACCGACGTGGGTTGTGTTGGCGCTGTAGCGCACGCGGTCCGCGATGCCATCGGCCAGCGCCAGCAACGCCGGCACGTCGTGGCCGGCGGCCAGGAACGGCGCGGCGAACGCGCGCAGCGCGGCCGGGGCCTGCGTGAGCGGCGTGGCGGCGGCAAAGTACAGGGGCGACACGCGCGACTCGCCGGCGTCCGGCTGGTCGTGGAAGCCATGGTGGCCGGGCGCCCCCGCTTCTTTTAGCGGCGCAATCATCACTTCCACTTCGCCAGTCGCCGTGATCGAAATCGTCTGGGCGGGGCCGGACAGCGTGAAGTTATGGACGATGTTGCCAAAGCCGTCGCGGGCCTCGGACAGGTTGCCGGGTGCGGTCAGCGTCCAGCCCTGCACGGACTGAAGCGGCCCCGAACGCGGCGCGAGCCGCAGTTCGTGCACGCTGCGGCGCACTGGCTCGGTGTAACGGTAGACCGTCTTGTGGTGGATCTTGTATTTCACGATAAGGCACGCGCCGCGGCGACCGGTGCCCGGCCCGCCACCCGCCCGATCCGGCAACGGTGTGGCGTGCCCGGCACCTCGTCAGGCAGCCAGCGGGACGAGGAAGTCCCGGCTGATGCCGTTGCCGAGATCGCCAATGCGCTCCAGGAAGCTGGTCAGGTAGGCGTGCAGGCCAACGGCGAAGATGTCGTCGATGCGCGCGTATTTCAGGTCGGCGTGGAGTTTACCAGCCTGGCGCTCCGTCTCCGACGACTGCTGGTTGGCCACCAGCGCGAGAATGGCGACTACCTCGTCCATGCTCGACACCAGCGAGCGCGGCATGTCCGGCCGCAGGATCAACAGCTCCGCCACACGTTGCGGTGTGATCACGGCGCGATAGATCTTGCGATACACCTCGAAGCCGGACACCGAGCGCAACACGGCTGCCCAGTGATAGAAGTCGTTCTGCTCGCGGTTCAGGTCATCGTTCTGCAACTGGCTCTGGGACTGCCCGCTACCGTCCTGGGACTGGGATTGGGACTGACTCCGGAATCCCCCGCCCTGGCTCTGGCTCTGCGATTGGCCGCCCTGGAAAGCGAGATCGTCCTCGTCGCGCCGGCCGGAGGCCTGGAACTTGACATCGAGGATCCGCGCAGTGTTGTCCGCCCGCTCCAGGAAGGTGCCGAGCCGCATGAAGTGGAAGGCGTCGTCCTTGAGCATGGTGCCGAACTGCACGCCACGCGCCAGATGCGAGCGGAACTTGACCCATTCGAAGAAGCGGGACGGGTCGTCGCGCAGCTCACCCTCGGCAATGATGCGCTGCACATCCAGCCAGGTGGTGTTCAGCGTCTCCCAGACCTCGGTGGTCAGCGAGCCGCGCACCGCGCGGGCGTTCTCGCGCGCCGCGCGCAGGCAGCTCATGATCGACGACGGATTGGTCATGTCGCGAACCATGAAGTCGATCACGTCGTCGCGGTGCAGCAGCCCGTACTTGTGGTCGAAGGCGTGGGTCAGCTCGGAAATATCGAGCATCGCCCACCAGCCCTGCTCGGCCACTTCGGCGGACTGCGGCAGCAGCGAGGTCTGGTAATTGACATCGAGCATGCGCGCGGTGTTCTCGGCGCGCTCGGTATAGCGGGACATCCAGAACAGATGGTCGGCGGTGCGGCTCAACATGATGGGTTCTCCCGGCGATCGGCGTGTTCCATGGCTCAGCGCTCCAGCACCCAGGTGTCCTTGGTGCCGCCCCCCTGCGAGGAGTTGACCACCAATGACCCTTCGCGCAGCGCCACGCGGGTCAGCCCGCCCGGCACCATGCGCACCTCCTTGCCCGACAGCACGAACGGCCGCAGGTCGATATGGCGCGGCGCGATGCCCGACTCCACATAGGTCGGGCAGGTGGACAGCGCCAGCGTCGGTTGGGCGATGTACTGCTCGGGGCGCGATTTCACCACCTCGCGGAACTGGTCGATCTCGGCGCGCGTGGCCGCCGGTCCGACTAGCATGCCGTAGCCGCCCGCGCCGTGGGTTTCCTTGACCACGAGGTCGGCCATATGGTCGAGCACGAACTGGAGATCGTCCGGGCGCCGGCACATATAGGTCGGCACGTTGTTGAGGATGGCCTCCTCGCCCAGATAGAAGCGGATCATGTCCGGCACGTAGGGGTAAATCGACTTGTCGTCGGCCACGCCCGTGCCGATGGCGTTGCTGATCGTCACATTGCCGGCCCGGTAGACCGACAGCAGCCCGGCCGCACCGAGCGCCGAATCTGGACGAAATGCGAGGGGATCAAGGAAGTCGTCATCCACGCGCCGGTAGATCACGTCGATGCGCTGCGGCCCCTGCGTGGTCCGCATATATAGGTGCTCGTCCTCGACGAACAGGTCGCTGCCCTCCACCAGTTCCACGCCCATCTGTTGAGCCAGGAATGCATGCTCGAAGTACGCCGAGTTGTACATGCCCGGCGTGAGCACGACCACGGTGGGATCGGCGATGTTCTGGGGCGAGACACTGCGCAGCATGTCCAGCAGCAGGTCGGGATAGTGCGCCACCGGCGCCACCCGGTTGCGCGCGAACAGCTCCGGGAACAACCGCATCATCATCTTGCGGTTTTCCAGCATGTACGAAACGCCGGACGGCACCCGGAGGTTGTCCTCGAGCACGTAGAACTCGCCCTCGCCGGCCCGCACCACGTCGATGCCGGCCACATGGGCATAAATGTCGCGCGGCACATCCACGCCGAGCATCTCCGGCCGGTATTGGGCGTTGTTGTAGATCTGGTCGGGCGGAATCACGCCGGCGCGGATGATGTCCTGGCCGTGGTAGATATCGTGGATGAACCGGTTCAGCGCCGCCACGCGCTGCCGCAGGCCGCGCTCGAGCGTGGCCCACTCGCTGGCCGGGAAGATGCGCGGAATCACATCGAACGGAATCGTGCGCTCGGTGCCGCTGTTCGACTCGTCCTTGTCGCCGTAGACGGCAAAGGTAATGCCCACGCGCCGGAAGATAAGGTCCGCCTCGGCGCGTTTGTTGTCCATCGTCGAACCGGACTGCCGCCCGATCCAGTCCGCAAAATTGCGGTAGTGGGCCCTGACCGCCCCTGACGGCAGCGTCTGTCCGGCCTCGATGGCCGCCACTGCTCCGTCCTCCCGCCCTTCCAGCATCTCGTCGAAAAACCGCGCCGCCATGATGGCCGCTCCTTCGTGAAATGGGCGCCCGCGCCGGCCTCGTACTGACCGTGCCGTGCCGTCTCCCCGGTCGCCCGTTTGTCGATGCCTTGTCGAGTTGGCTCTTTCAGCATATCCGCACCGGCAAAACCCGCAAGGGTCACGCGCGCCGGCACGCGAATCGGTTTAGCAAGATGCTTGCCAGCCAGGCGCCGCCGAAGGCACGGCGCCAAGGGCTGGCTGGCGGCTTCAGGTCAGCTCAGATCAGGCGGCGGGCTTGCCGGAGCAGGCGGCCGACTCGGGCGGGCACTTGTCCAGGATGTCCTGGACCAGCGCCTCGGGCGTGCGGCGGATGTCCAGCACCAGCGCATCGCGTGGCTCCTCGAGGGTGTCGAACTGGCTTTGCAGCAGCGCCGGGTTGAAGAAATGGTCCGTGCGCGCCGACAGCCGGCTGCCGATGGTGCCGGCGTCGCCCTTCATGAAGACGAAGGTCACACCGCCGTCGGGCGGGGTCAGGCGGTCGCGGTAGGTCTGGCGCAGCGCCGAGCAGGTGAAAACGTGGGTGCGGCCCTCGGCCCGGGCGGTGTCGATGGCGGCGCGCATCGCGGCCAGCCAGGGCCAGCGGTCCTCATCGGTCAGCGGAATGCCGTTGTGCATCTTGGCCTTGTTGGCCTCGCTGTGGAAGGCGTCGGCATCGTGGAAGCCGCAATGCAGCTGGCTGGCCAGCAACTGGCCGACCGTGGTTTTCCCGCTGCCGGAAACGCCCATCAGGATATAGATCATGTCTGCTCCGTCGATCATGGTCGGATGGTCGGGCCATCCTTGTCGGTAGCCTTCGGGCGCGAAAGACGTGGCGCGAAGGTGCACCGCGGCATGGAGATACCTGGCCGCGGCGATTGCTGAAAATCGTAAAACGACTAAACGATGACTAAACGACGACTAAGTGCGTGCAGGGCAAGTTGGGCGCCCGCCTATTGTGCGACCACGCCGGCCGTTTGGACAGCGGGCGCGGCGTCGGCCTCGGACAAGTCCAGGGCGCTGCCGCCTTCTTCGGCGATCCGGGCATGGCGCCGGAACAGTCCGAACAGGCCGCGCCCCATGCTGAAGCGCGCAAAATCGTCGTCCGGCGCGGTCGCCGGGATGCGCGCGGCGAATTCGGCGTGCGCGGCGGCATCGCCGACCAGGGTCAATGTGCCGACTACGGCATCCACACGAATCCAGTCGCCATCGCGCACCCGCGCCAACGGGCCGCCTACAAGCGCCTCCGGACCCACATGAATCACCGCCGGTACCTTGCCGGACGCGCCCGACATGCGGCCATCGGTCACCAGCGCCACCTTGTGGCCAGCATCCTGCAGTGCGCCGAGTGCCGGCGTGAGGCGGTGCAACTCGGGCATGCCGTTGGCGTTCGGCCCCTGGAAGCGGACCACCGCCACCACGTCGCGATTCAGTTCGTCGGCCTCGAAGGCGGCTTGCAGCGCCTCCTGGGAGTCGAACACGCGGGCCGGGGCCTCCACGATCCGGTGCTCGTCGGCCACGGCCGACACCTTGATCACGCCCCGGCCGAGGTTGCCGGCCATCAGGCGCAGCCCGCCCTCCTTCGAGAACGGCGCCGACGCCGGTGCCAGCACGGCGGCATCGCCACTCGTGGTCGGACCGTCGCGCCAGCGCAGCGCGCCGTCGGTCATCACCGGCTCCTCGGTGTAGCGCGCCAGCCCTTGCCCCATCACGGTCTGGACGTCCTCGTGCAGCAACCCGGCTTCGAGCAGTTGGCCAATCACATAGGCCACGCCGCCGGCGGCGTGGAAGTGGTTCACATCGGCCGAGCCGTTCGGATAGACGCGCGCCAGCAGCGGCGTGACCGCCGACAGGCGGTCGAAGTCATTCCAGTCGATGACGATGCCGGCGGCACGCGCCATGGCGACAAGGTGGATGGTATGGTTCGTGGAACCGCCCGTGGCCAGCAGGCCGACCATGGCGTTGACGATGGCCCGCTCGTCCACGATCTGGGCGAGCGGCGTGTACGCGTTGCCGCGCGCGATCAGCGCCAGCGCGCGCTGTGCCGCGGCCGCCGTCAGCGCGTCGCGCAGTCCGCTGTCCGGGTGCACGAAGGCCGAGCCCGGCATGTGCAAGCCCATGATTTCCATCAGGAACTGGTTGCTGTTGGCCGTGCCGTAGAAGGTGCAGGTGCCGGCGCCGTGGTAGGCGGCGCATTCGGCCTCAAGCAAGACATCGCGACCAACCTGACCCGTGGCGTAGAGCTGGCGCACGCGCGCCTTTTCCTTGTTCGAGAGACCGGTCGCCATCGGCCCAGCGGGCACGAAGACGATGGGCAGGTGGCCGAACTGGAGCGCCCCCATCAGCAGGCCCGGCACGATCTTGTCGCACACGCCGAGCATCAGCGCGGCATCGAAGGTGTTGTGCGAGAGCGCGACCGCCGTACCCATGGCAATGGCGTCGCGCGAGAACAGCGACAGCTCCATGCCAGCGTTGCCTTGCGTGATGCCATCGCACATCGCCGGCACGCCGCCCGCCACCTGGGCCACGCCACCCACCGCTCGCGCCGCCTCGCGAATCACGTTCGGATACCGCTCGTACGGCTGGTGGGCCGACAGCATGTCGTTGTACGCGGTCACGATGCCGAGGTTCGGGGCGTGCTCGACGCGAAGCTTGAGCTTGTCGTCGGCCGGCAGCGCGGCGTAACCGTGCGCCAGATTCGCGCACGACATGCCGCGCAGCGGGCCGAGTTCCCGCTGTGCCCGCTCGCAGCGCGCCAGATAGGCGGCGCGGCTCGCGCGGCTGCGCTCGACAACGCGTTGCGTAACGGCCGACACCTTGGCGTGAACGGATTGGGTCATGGCGACAATGTTCCTCGTGGGGAGCGCCGGGCAAAGAACCGCCCGTCGATATGTAGATTTTCTACATTATAGCCTTGGCCTCCCGCCTGCCGGAAGCCGCTTTCTCGCGAAAATATGATGCTGTCGACGCAAATACGGGAAAGCCCTAAGGGGGCATGCCCACGATTACCGATCGATCCCCATGTCATTCTGTGTAGAATCTCTACATCTTCAATCCCCAGAATGGCCACGCCGATGGCCAACCGAGACCCGCACCGCCATGCGCGACCGAATCCTTGCCGTCTACGACACGCTCCGTCCGTCAGAACGCCGTCTGGCTGACTACGTCACCCGCCACGGCGCCAGCGTGATTCGCCTGTCGATGCCCGAACTGGCCGAACGCGCCGGCGTCTCGCAGCCGACCATCGCCCGCTTCTGCGCCGCGCTGGGCTACGACGGCTTCAAGGAGTTCAAACTCCAGTTCGCCCAGAACCTGGGCGGCGGCACGCCGTTCGTCCACCAGGACGTGGAGGCCGACGACCGCCCGGCCGACATCGCCGGCAAGGTCTTCGACCGCACCATCGCCACACTGATGGCGGTCCGCAACGCGCTGTCGGCCGACCAGATCGAGCACGGCATCCGCCTGCTGGCCAGCGCGCGCCGCATCGAGTTTTATGGCTGCGGCAACTCCGGCATCGTCGCGCTCGATATCCAGCACAAATTCTTCCGCCTAGGCATTCCCACCACGGCCTACTCGGACCCGCATGTCTTCAGCATGTCCGCCGCGTTGCTGCGCCCTGGCGACGTGGCGGTGCTGGTCTCCAACAGCGGCCGCACCTGGGACATGCTGACCGCCGCCACGCTCGCCCGCGCCAGCGGCGCAAGCGTGCTGGCGCTGACCCACAGCGGCTCGCCGCTGGCCCGGCTGGCCGACGTCTGCGTGTTCTCCGACGTCGAGGAAGACAGCGAGGTCTACACGCCAATGACCTCCCGCATCAGCCACCTCGTACTCGGCGACGTGCTCGCTGCCGGCGTGGCGCTGGAGCGCGCTGACACCGTCGCGGCCGGCCTGCAACGTGCCAAGGCGCACCTGCGCGAGCGCCGCATCGGCGGCGCCGCGCCTGAGGCGCCGGCGTCCCGCGAAGCGGTGGCGGCTGCCACCGGCGGCACCGGCGGCACGGCCAAAACCCCGGCGACCAAGACGCCGAAGACCGCGCGCGCTGGTTCGCGCAGCTGACGCCTCCCGCCCTCCCGAGACAACCCGGGCTGGCGCCGACGCCTAACGCGGCGCCGCCGGTGCATCGCGCCAGTACCGCCGCTCCCGCTGCCGGAATGACGAAATCGCCAGTCGCGGCCCCGCCGTGACGATCGACACCGCGCCCGTTTCATCCGTCCGATACCGCGCGATGCCTTGGCGCCCATACCGCCGCCAGACATCGTCGCGCGGATGCCGGTAGCGGTTGCCATATCCGAGCTGAAACACCGCCGCCTCTGGCTGCACCGCACGCAGGAACGCCGCGCCCGACGACGTGCCGCTGCCATGGTGCGGCACCAGCAGGACATCGGCACGCAGATCCTCCGGCGGCACCGCGGCAATCAACCCCTGTTCCTCGCGCACGCCAATGTCGCCAGTCAGCAGCAAGCTGCGGTGCGCCGTGGCCACGCGCAACACGCAACTGCGTGCATTGCTCGCCAGCCGCGCGCTGCCGAGGTCCGACACTGACGGATGCAGGATGACGAAGCGCACGCCATTCCACGTCCATGCCGCGCCAGCCTCGCATGGCTGCCATGGCGCAGCATTGCTCGCCACGCCGCCTTTTGTCGGCGCCGATCCGATCAGGAGCCCGTGATCGAGCGGCGCCCCCGTCAGCCGCCGCCCCACCGGCACCGCGGCCAGCACCTCGCGCACGCCGCCGGCATGGTCCGCATCTTCGTGACTGACCATCAGCGCATCGAGCCGCCGCACGCCCATCGCCCGCAGCCACGGCACGATAACTTGCCCGCCGGCACTGGCCCCTGACGGGTATCCCGGCCCCGTGTCATAGAGCAGCGCATGCGCCTTGGTTTCGACCAGCACCGCCGTGCCCTGCCCGACATCGAGCGCCGTGACACGGACCTCCCCTTCCGGTACGGGCGTCCGGCCCGCCAGTAGCATCGGCATCATCAGCAACGCCCCACACCAGCGTGGCGGTGCGCGCACCGCCGGACACGTACGCCGTGCGGGCCGAGCAGGCCGCGCGCCGCGCAAAGGCGTTGCCGCCCCAACATCCGGCGCCCGCTCGCGAGGCATCAACACGAACACCACCCCGGCAGACGCCAACGCCATCCAGACGGGTCCCGCCTGCGCCGCTTCCCAAACGGCCCACGCTGGCGCCGCAAGCCAGGCGAGCGCATCGGACAACCACGTCATCGTCGTATGGGCGACCGCCAGCAGCGGCCTGGCCACAATCACCGGCAGCACAGCACCCGCCAGCGCCAACGGCGTGACGAGCAAGCTCACCACCGGAATGGCGACAGCATTGGCAAGACAGGACACCACCGACACCTGCCCGAACAGCAGCAGCGTCAGCGGCACGAGCCCGACTGTCACCGCCCACTGCGTGCGTGCGGCGCCCGTCAGCGTTGCCCCCACAGCCGCCCTCGCCCTGTGCCACCGCCCCTCTGCCCTAGCCCGCTGCGGCGGTTCCCGCGTGGCAAGAAAGATCGCCGCCACCGCACCGAATGACAGCCAGAAACCGGGCGACATCACGGCCCATGGGTCAATCGCCACCGCCACGCCCGCCGCCCACGCGAGCACGACCGATGCCGGGGGCGCCCGGCCACTCCACAATGCCAGCGCCGCCACGGCGAGCATGCACACGGTTCGCATCGCCGGCACCTGCATCCCGGCGATCAGTCCATAACCCAAGGCGGTCAGTATCGCCACCACGAGCGCCGCCTGCTGCGCCGGCCAGATCAGCGGCAAGGGCCGGCGCAGCCGCCGCCCCAGCCCGAACGACCTCCGCCACAACCCCAGGGCCAAAGCGCCAGCTGCGCCCGAGATCATCGTGATGTGCAAACCGGAAATGCTGACCAGATGGGAGATGCCGGTCCGTCGAAACACCTCCCAGTCCTCGGTGGCGATACCGCGCTGGTCGCCGATCACCAGCGCCACGAGCACGGCCCCGAAGCGCGCATCCGGCGGCAGCGCCGCACGAAGCCGGTCCCGCAAGCCTGCCCGCCACGCCTGCACGTGAATCGCCCATGGCAACGGCCCCGCCTCCGCCTGCGGCTCGCCGTCCCGCACATAGCCCGTCGCACCGATGCCCTCGCCCAACAGCCAGTACGCGTAGTCGAAGCCATATGGATTGGCCAGCCCGCGTGGCCGCCGCAGCCTGACCGTCAGCCGATAGCGCTGCCCCGGCTGCAACGCCTCCGGCGGATCGCGCCAGGTGAGCAAAACCCGTGGCGGCAGGCGCGCCTCATGCGACCCGCTTACCGCGAACAGGAAGCGCGTGCCCTGGCTTGCCGCATCGGGCAGCCCGGCAACCATGCCCTGCAGCGCGATGTCACGCCCCGCCAGCGCGGGGTCCAGCCAGTCCACCATCCTGCTGTCGGCGCGCCATGCCGCCCACCCGAACCCCGCCGCGCACGCGAGCGCCACCACCGCCGCGCGCCACATCCACCGCCTGACAACAGGCGTATCCCCATGACGACAACGCACGACGTACGTCAGCGCCGCCACGCCGATGGCCCCCGTCAGCGCCTGCCACCACCACCGCCACGCCGACGGCAATACGGCCTGCTGCTGGAGCCACCAGCAACCAGCGACGAACGCCATCAGCACAGCTCGCATCACACCTCCAGGACAACGCTTTCCGATGGCGTATTTGTACTGTGCGCGATGGCGCCAAAACGTTAACGAATGATGTGTTTTTGTGGAAGTTTGTTAAAACGGCGGCCGGCGTCTTGCCACGCGTTCAGCGCGGCGCCATGATGTCTGCAAACGCCGCCAGACGCGGCAGCGCCGCCACCGAGTTGCGCCACATGGCCTGCGCCAGCTCAGCTTCCGGCACGCCACGCAGTTCGCCGAGTACTCGCGCCACGCCCACCACCTCGCCCGGTGTGTTGCGCGCTTTGTGCTGCTCGCCGAACTGGTCGTCGGAGAGCCAGGCCGGCGCGATGTCGGGCGCGTCGGTCTCGAGCACGATGGCCTCGAGCGGTAATTCCGCCGCAAGCCGGCGGATCTGTTTGGCGCGAGAGAAGGTCAGGTTGCCGCCGAAGCCGAGCTTCATGCCGTGCTCGACATAGCGGCGCGCCTGTTCGTGGCTGCCGTTGAAGGCGTGTGCAATGCCCTGCCGCACGCCCACGCGGCGCAGTTGCGCATAGACTTGGTCCTGCGACTTGCGCACGTGCAGCAGCACGGGAAGATCGAAGTCGCGCGCGATCTTCACCTGCTCGGTGTAGAGCCACGTCTGATGGGCGACGTCCAGACCCGGGACGAAGAAGTCGAGGCCGATTTCGCCGATGGCGACGAAGCGCGGATCGTCCATCGACGCGGCTACCTGGCGTCGCAATTCGTCCAGATCCTGCTGCCCGGCGCCAGGTGTGCAGAGGGGATGGATGCCGAGCGCGTAGACACAGGGGGCGCCGTCCGCCTCGGTGCCGGCATGGGCCAGCGCGCGCACGGCATCGAAGTTGGACACCGCCACGGCAGGCAGCACAATGCCCGAGACGCCAGCCTCGGCCGCCGCGCGCGTGACGCCCGCGCGGTCGCTATCGAACTCGCTGGCGTCGAGGTGGCAGTGGGTATCGATCCACATGGTGGGGGCGCGGGGCGGTGGGTCGGTTGGGGTGAGGACCGATGTCCGGTCAGCGTTCGCGGTGCAGGTGCCCGTCGCGCAGGCGCAACACGCGGTCGCAGCGGCCAGCGAGGTCCGTGTCGTGGGTGACGATGACGAAGCTCGTGCCGAGCGTACGCGACAGTTCGAGCATCAGGTCGTACACGCCGCCGGCCGTGTGGTCGTCGAGGTTGCCGGTGGGCTCGTCGGCCAGCACGCAGGCCGGCTGGCCGACCAGCGCGCGGGCGACGGCCACGCGCTGGCGCTCGCCGCCGGACAGCTCGCCGGGACGGTGCTTTGCCCGCCCGCCCAGGCCCACGCGCTCGAGCATGGCTTGCGCGGCGGCGCGCGCCTCGCGTTCCTTGAGGCCACGGATGCGCATCGGCATGGCGACGTTGTCCAGCGCGGTGAATTCGGGCAGCAGGTGGTGGAATTGGTAGACGAAGCCGAGCGCGCGGTTGCGGACGGTATTCCGCTCGCTCTCGCGCAGCGAGGTGAACGGCTTGCCGAGCAGTGCAACGCGGCCGGCGTCGGGGTTGTCCAGCCCTCCCAGCACGTGCAGCAGCGTGGACTTGCCGGAGCCGGACGCGCCGACGATGGCAACCTTCTCGCCAGCGTCAACGCGCACGTCTACGCCGCGCAGGACGTCCACGTCGAGGCCGCCCTGGCGGAAACGCTTGGACAGGCCCTCGGCCACAAGCACCGGCGTGCCGGACTGCACGGCGAGGCCGGGCACTGCCGGGAGGGTGGCGGCTTCCTGGAGCAGGGAGGTGTCACTCATAGCGCAGCGCCTCCGCCGGGTTCACGCGCGCGGCGCGCCAGCTGGGGTAGATCGTGGCCAGGGTGGCCAGCACGAAGGAGATGATGCCGATGGTGGCGATGTCGTTCACGCGAGGGTCCGAAGGCAGTTCGCTAATGAAATAGATGTCACGTGGCAGGAACTGCACATGCAGCACCCGTTCGATAAAGGGCACGATCACGTCGATATTGGTCGCGATCAGCGTGCCGCCGAGCACGCCGAGGACGGTGCCGATGAAGCCGATCGCCACGCCCTGGACGATGAAGATCTTCATGATCGAGCGCGGCTGGGCGCCCATTGTGCGCAGGATGGCGATGTCGGCCTGCTTGTCGGTCACGGTCATGACCAGCGTGGAGACGAGGTTGAACGCCGCCACGGCGATGATCAGCGTCAGGATGATGAACATCATGCGCTTCTCGGTCTGAACGGCGGCGAACCAGTTGCGGTTCTGCTTGGACCAGTCGCGCAGGTACAGCTCGCCGCTCATCGTGCCGGCCAGCTCCTGGGCCACCTGGGGGGCCCGCTGCATGTCGGACAGCTTGAGCCGCACACCGGTGGGGCCGGACTGGCGGAACAGTGTTTCGGCGTCCTCGATGTCGATCAGGGCCAGGGCGCTGTCGAACTCGTAGTGGCCGGACGAAAACACGCCAACTACGGTGAACTGCTTGAGCCGCGGCAGTACGCCGGCCGGCGTGATGGTGCCCTGCGGCGCCACCAGCGTCACCTTGTCGCCGACGCGCACGCCCATGGCGTTGGCCAGTTCATTGCCGAGCGCGATGCCAAAGCCGCCCGGCACCAGCGCGTTCATGCTGCCGGCGCGGAACTGGTTGCCCACGTCGGAGACCTTCGGCTCCTCGGCAGGATCCACACCACGCAGCAGCACGCCGCGCACCGCGTCTTCGCGGGTGAGCATGGCCTGGGCGGCCACGTAGGGCGCCGCCCCCACCACTTCCTTGTTCCGCATGGCCTCGGCGGCGGTCTTGTGCCAGTCGGGCAACGGTCCTGGGGCGATGACCTCGATATGGGCGAGGACCGACAGCATGCGGTCCCGCACTTCCTTCTGGAAGCCGTTCATGACCGACAGCACGACAATCAGCGCCGCCACACCGAGGGCGATGCCAAACATCGAGATCATGGAAATGAACGAAATGAACGTATTGCGGCTGGCGCGCTTGCTTGCGCGGGTGTATCGCCAGCCGATCTGCCACTCGTAGGGAAAGTTCAAGAGGAATCCTGTTGTTCGGAAGTCGCGCCGGCGGGCCATCCGCCCCCCTTGGGTGACGGAAAACTGGCGCCGGCCAGCCGGAAGTTTACAATCTCGGCAACCATGATGACGCACCTGACCCTGATTGTGCCCTTTTCCGTCCCGCCTGGCGCCGGCAACGACGCCGCGGACGACGTCGTCTCCAGCGCGCTGCTGCGGCAGTTGGAGTTGCCGGCGCTCGGAAAGTTGCTCACCCGCGCCGCCCCGGGCCCGCGCGAGACCCACGACGATCCGTTCCTGCGCACCCTGCCGCAGGAGCGCTGGCTGGCCGGCCGGGCCGGCCTGGACACCCGGCAGGTGCCGACTGCGCCTTTTATGCGCCTGGCCGACCTGCGGCAACGTGCCGCGGACCGCCTGCCGGACCCCGCCCAGGCGCCGCCTGCCGCCGCCCTGATCCGGGAAGAGAACGGCGATCAGGGCTGGGCCTGCCTCCAGCCGGTTCATATCCACGCGGCGCGGGATCACCTTGTGTTGATGCATCCGGACCAGCTTGAGATCCGCCCCGACGAGGCCGCTGCGCTGCGCGCCGCCATCGACGACCTGCTCCGTGAGTCCGGCATTGCGCTGGACGCGCCCCACCCCGCCCGCTGGTATGTGGCCGACGATGTATTCGGCGAGCTGGAAGCCACCACGCCGGTGCGCGCCACGGGCCGCAATATCGACATCTGGCTGCAAGCCGGCGCGCGGGCGCGCGACTGGCGACGCCTCCAGAACGAGATCCAGATGACCTGGCACGACCATCCGGTCAACCAGGCGCGCGAGGCCGAGGGCCGCCTGACCATCAATTCAGTGTGGCTCCACGGCGGGGGCAAGCTGAGCCTCGTCAACCGGCTGGCCGACGCCGTGCTGACGGACGACCCGTTCCTGGCTGGCCTGGCCCTCGCCAGCGATAGCCTGCTTGACCCGCAGCCAGCCAAATTCGAGGAAATTGCGAAAGCCGACGGCCATGTCATGGCGATGCTCGACACCGCCACCGAGGCCCATATCGCCCAGGACTGGGGCCTCTGGCTTGAGCGCATGCACGCACTCGACGCCGAGTGGTTCACCCCGGTACTGGCGGCCTTGGCCGATGGCCGCATCATGGGCGTCACCCTCGTGCTGGGCGGCGACAACCACTACGCCGAGTTCACCGTGCGGCGTGCCGACCTGCGCAAGTTCTGGCGTGGCATGGGCGCGCGCGGCGACTGGCGCGCCCTGCTTTCCGACTTGGCCATGGTGGCCTGATCCGCGCGTTTTCCGCTTTCGCGCCCGCTTTTCTGGACGAACGACCATGACCCGGATCGCCATCCGCTCTTATTCCGAACCCCACGCCGATGTGCTGGCCAAGTCGGGCCTGCACCCCACGCTGGCCCGCATCCTGTCGGCGCGCGGCGTGCTGCATCCGTCCGAACTGGCCACCGAACTGCCGGAACTGACACCGCCCACGACGATGAAGGGCATCGGCCACGCGGCCGAGTATCTGGCCGATGCCATCGCCGCCAACCGCAAGCTGCTGATCGTGGCCGACTACGACTGCGACGGCGCCACGGCCTGCGCCGTGGGCGTGCGCGGGCTGCGGATGCTCGGCGCGCGCGTGGATTTCATCGTACCAAACCGCTTCGAGTACGGCTACGGGCTGACGCCCGAGATCGTGGCGCTGGCCGCCCAGCAGCAGCCGGACGTCATCGTCACCGTCGACAACGGCATTGCATCGGTCGACGGCGTGGCGGCGGCCAATGCGCTCGGCATCGACGTGGTGGTGACCGACCACCACCTCCCCGGCGCGGAGCTGCCGGAGGCGGCGGTCATCGTCAACCCAAACCAGCCCGGCTGCGAGTTCCCGAGCAAGAACCTGGCGGGCGTGGGCGTGATGTTCTACGTGCTGCTGGCCCTGCGTGCGGAGCTGCGCCGGCGCGGCGCGTTCACCCAGGCGACCCAGCCGCCGCTGCAAACCCTGCTTGACCTCGTCGCGCTCGGTACCGTCGCGGACGTTGTGAAGCTGGACACCAACAACCGCATCCTCGTGGCCCAGGGGCTGCGCCGGATGCGCGCCGGGCGCATGCATCCGGGCGTGGCGGCGCTGTTCCGCGCGGCTGGGCGTGAGGCCACGCGGGCGAACACGTTCGACCTTGGTTTCGGCCTGGGTCCCCGGCTCAATGCGGCGGGACGGCTCGCCGACATGTCGCTCGGCATCGAATGCCTGCTGACCGACGACCCGAACCGCGCGTGGGAAATCGCCCAAGAACTGGACGGCATGAACCGCGAGCGGCGCGATATTGAGGCCGGCATGCAGCAGGAGGCCCTGCAGATCCTGGAACAGCCGCTGGCGGGACTGGATCCGGCATCGCGCTACACGCTCAGCGTGTTCAACGACACCTGGCACCAGGGGGTCATCGGCATCGTGGCGTCGCGGCTCAAGGAGAAATTCCACCGCCCGACCATCACTTTCGCACCGGGCGACGAGGAACACATCAAGGGCTCGGGCCGCTCGATCCCCGGGTTCCACCTGCGCGATGCGCTCGATCTGGTGTCGAAGCGGCACCCCGGCCTGCTCGTGAAATTTGGCGGACATGCGATGGCGGCTGGCCTGACCGTACGCTCGGCCGACTTCGACACCTTCATGTCGGCGTTCGAAGCCGTTGGCCGCGAATGGCTGACGGACGACCAGCTGGCGCGCGTGATCGAGACCGATGGCGACATCGAGGAATCGTGCTTCAGCCCGGAATTCGTCGCATTGCTAGAAGGTCAGGTCTGGGGCCAGGGCTTCCCGCCCCCCACGTTCTGCGGGGAATTCGATGTCCTGCGCCAGACCGTGCTCAAGGGCAAGCATCTGAAGCTGCAACTGGGGCGCGGCAGCCAACGCTTCGACGCGATCTGGTTCAACCACGCCGACGCCCTCGACGGCGCCAGCGCGACGGTGGCCTACCGGCTGGACAACAACACCTTCAACGGGGTCACGCGCGTGCAACTGGTGATCGAACACGCGCAGTAAATCGGCAGACGCTGGCGGGACTGCGGAAAACTGGTACACATTTCCGCTGTTCTACGATTTACGCGCGCAGTCGCGGGCCTGAACAATGGCCGCTTCCTCCCTCATGGTTGAAGCAATATGGCCAAACTCCTGCGCAGCAACGGCGCGCCACTCGGCGCGCAAATCACCCTCTTTCCGGGGAATCGACTCCAGTTCAAGGTTTCCGGACTCGGTCCAAATAGGAAACACCTCGTTCTCCGGAGTACTGACAGCGTCCTAAGCGTCGTGCCGCTAAGGGTCGATGACAGAAGAGCCGAGCAGGTGCTCCGACTGGAAGTGCAGGATCACAGCATCGTCAGCCGACGCGTCGTCCATCTGGACGCTTACGTAACAGACGCACAGGGGCGACTGCAACATAAGGACAGCAATACGGCACGGCTGACCGTGGAGCTTGAGCCGCGACTCAAGCTCCCGGAAGCGGATACCGAGGCAGGGATTCTCGCGCGGATGTTGATTGTCGAGAACGCCGCCCCGAGCCATCCCAAGTTTGTGAGCCTGGATGAGTCGCTGGAGAGCATGCAGTGGATGGTGCACGTACTTCGGAACCGTCTGAAGTTGGGGCCGCAACACTTCTCCGCTCGGGGCGCCTCCACTTTGACCACGCTGATCAAGGCTCAACGACAGGTCGAAGGCTTTGAGCAATATCCACAACTGCCTCCAGCGCAGAACGTCACACTGAACGCCATACTCAATCTGGCGCACGATGGTGCAGACAATCGTTACAGATCTCATCAGATCTTTGTGGAACATGCTATCGCCGTCTCCAAGGGCACGAAGGCCGGCGCCGACCCTTGCCCCAAGAAGCTATACGCATGGAAAACTGAAGGCTCGGATAGCCCAGGGCACAACTTCGTCAAGTTTCGCGCCAAGGGCGGCCAGGACTTCTATACCCTGACCGACGCATTCCTGGCTCAATTGACGCCGAACACCAGCGGAGCACTGGAGGCAAGGCGATGAAGCAACGATTCATCTTGCCCGTGATACTGGCCTTTGCCTGCCTCAGCACCCAGGCAGCAGGCCCGCTGCCGCCTGGCATTGCCGAAGTGGCGAGCAGCCGAATTAAGGTATCAACGAATCCCTATTATCGACAGCCACTCCACGCCATGAAGCATGTTCTATTGAGCTCCGGAAAGAATGGTCGAACCAATCGCTTCTGCGCCGTTGGCTACAAATGGCCAGACGGCACGTCCCAGGCTTGGGTGCTATGGGACGAGGAGCAAACCCTCATGCTATGGCGGGGAAATCTGTATCGGGATATGCGTGACATCGGGTTGACGGCTGCGAATCGCACCTTGAAATTGGGCCGGGACACCGTCCCTACCCCCGACGACATCAACGGCAGCACCTACCTCGTCACCGAAGCCTGGTGGCGCGCCGTCGCCAATGACTGCCGCAAGCATGGCGAGAAATACGTGATCAAGCCATTCAAGGCGCCCAAACCGAAAGATCCAGGCGCCCAATAGCCTGCCGCAGGCAATCTCCCTACCCGCGCGCCGGCAGGTAGGTGGCTGGATTCACCGGCTTGCCGTTGCCGCGCACCTCGAAGTGCAGCTCGGCCGCGCCGGCCATGCTGCCGATTTCCTGCCCCGTGGTGATGCGGGCGCCTTCCTTGACCAGCGGTTTGTCGAGGTTGCCGTACACGGTCAGCCAGTCGTCGCTGTGCTTCACGATCACCAGCATGCCGTAGCCGCGCAGGGTGCCGACGTGTATGGCCCAGCCGCTGGCGGCAGCGCGGACCTTGCCGTTGGCCGGCACCTCGATCCGCAGGCCCTTCTCGGCCGGCAGGGCGAAGCGGCCCGTCACGCGGCCGTCGGCCGGCCATTGCAGCTTGATGGCGTTGGCCGGCGGGCGCGACGGCGCGGTATCAGCCTGTTTGGCCGAATTTTCAGATTTTTCTGATGATTTGGACGGTGCCGATGCCGACGCTGCCGCCGCCGCGGCTGGCGGCCGCACCCGGATCAGTTGCCCGACCTCGATCTGGTTGGTGTCCGTCAGGTCGTTCCAGCGGGCCAGTTCGGCCACGGAGCGCCGGTTGCGCCGGGCGATCGAGTACATGGTGTCGCCGCGTTCCACGCGGTAGAAGCCGTCCGGCGCCGGTTCTGTCGGGGTCGTGCCACAGGCGGCGAGCAGCGTGGCCGTGAGCGTGGCCATCGTTGCCGCGCCAAGGCGGCCCAGCGCGCGGCGGCGGGCCGCGGACACGTCTGGTCTGGCGAAGTTGCTTGCTGTCATGCGTCCGAATTCACTCCTGTTATTCACCGATATTGTCGCCGAAGTGTTGCCAAGTGGCGCCGCGATCCCCTGGTAGACCGTTCGCATCGCGAACGGTTCGCCACACGCGACGATCCCTCCCGGGATTTACGGCGCCAATCCGCTATAATTCAAGGTTTTGGAAGCGCAGGAACATCATGGAAGCAGAACGCCTCAACGCCATCTCCGGTGCCATCTCCGATCTCCGTTCCCGGACGGAAGATCTACGGGGGTATCTTTGACTACGATGTCAAAGTAGGACGCCTGGACGAAGTCAACGGCGAGCTGGAAGACCCCGAGGTCTGGAACAACCCCAAGCGGGCCCAGGACCTGGGTAAGGAAAAGAAAGCGCTCGAGGCCGTGGTACAGGTCCTCGGCAAGCTGACGGACGACCTGACTGGCGCCGACGAGCTGTTCGAGCTCGCGCGCGAGGAAGGCGACGATGAAACGCTCGAATCCATCGAAACCGACGTCAAGGGCTTCGAGGAGATCGTGGCCGGCATGGAATTCCGCCGCATGTTCTCGGGCGAGATGGACCAGGCCAACGCCTTCATCGACATCCAGGCCGGCGCCGGCGGCACGGAAGCGTGCGACTGGGCGTCGATGCTGCTGCGCCAGTACCT
This sequence comes from Cupriavidus sp. 10L43_2, assembly GCF_056395265.1. NCBI lineage: Bacteria > Pseudomonadati > Pseudomonadota > Betaproteobacteria > Burkholderiales > Burkholderiaceae > Cupriavidus > Cupriavidus sp. 10L43_2. The sequence continues at coordinate 238,172 of NZ_JBFTJE010000005.1, read as the reverse complement.
GAAGTACTGCGAGCGCAAGGGCTTCAAGGCCGAGGTGCTCGAAGAGTCCGAGGGCGACGTGGCCGGCATCAAGAGCGCCACCATCAAGATCGAGGGCGACTACGCGTTCGGCTACCTGCGTACCGAGACCGGCGTGCACCGCCTGGTGCGCAAGTCGCCGTTCGATTCGTCGGGCGGCCGCCATACGTCGTTCTCGTCGGTGTTCGTTTACCCCGAGGTGGACGATTCGTTCGAGGTGGAAGTCAATCCGGCCGACCTGCGCGTGGATACCTACCGCGCATCGGGCGCGGGCGGGCAGCACATCAACAAGACCGATTCGGCGGTGCGGATTACCCACATCCCCACCGGCATCGTCGTGCAGTGCCAGAACGACCGTTCGCAGCACCGTAACCGTGCCGAGGCCATGTCGATGCTGAAGTCGCGCCTGTACGAGCATGAGATGCGCAAGCGTCAGGCCGAGGCCGACAAGCTCGAAGCCGGCAAGACCGATGTGGGCTGGGGCCACCAGATCCGCTCGTATGTGCTGGACCAGAGCCGGATCAAGGACCTGCGCACCAATGTGGAAATGTCCAACACCCAGAAGGTGCTGGACGGCGACCTCGATCCGTTCATCGAGGCCAGCCTGAAACAGGGCCTGTAAGCAGACCAGCGCGCCGCCCCCGGGGTGGCGCGCCGGTTTCCGCCGGCCAACTTCGACGCATTCCGCTTCAACTTCGAACCACCAAGACCACCAGGACATCCGGGGCACCATGAGCGCAGGTATCCATCTCTATATCGTCACGGGCGCATCGCGCGGCCTGGGCGCGGCACTGACCCGCGCGTTGCTGAAACCGGGCAACCGGGTGATCTGCGTGGCGCGCAGCCGCAGCCCCGAACTGGAGGCGGATATCGCCGCCAGCGGCGTGCCGGTGGCCTGGCACCTGCAGGACCTGTCCCAGCCCAGCGCGGCCGCCGGCTGGCTGGGCAGCGTGCTTGATGCCGTGGACGATACCCCGGCCAGCGTGACGCTGATCCTCAATGCCGGCGTGGTAGAGCCGATTGGCCCGATCACGGCGCTGCACGAGACCACGCTCATCCCCCATCTGCTGACCAACCTGGCCACGCCGATGACCATGACAGGCGCGTTCATCGAGCACACTGCCCGCTTTGACTGCGCGCGCAAGGTGCTGGCGATCTCGTCGGGCGCCGCGCGCAACCCGGTGCCGGGCTGGAGCGCCTATTGCGCCGGCAAGGCCGCGCTCGACATGTTCATCCGCTCGGTTAACGCCGAGTACGCGAGCGTGCCGGAGCCGCGCGCGGTGCGCGCCGTGGCGCTGGCGCCGGGCGTGGTCGATACCGACATGCAGGAAACCATCCGCGGTGCGGACTTCGCGGCCGTGCAGCGCTTCCGCGATCTCAAGGCCAACGACCAGCTCGCCTCGCCCGAAGACACGGCGCGGCGCATCGTGGCTTACCTGGAGCGTCCCGACTTCGGCAAGACCGAACTCGACGACATCCGCAATTACTGAACCGAACTGAACCGAACCGCGCCGGCGCCAAGCCGGAGCGATCCACCGACACATCATGAACGAACCGACCCGCGCCCCAGCCGCCGATACGCCTGCCGCCGACGAGAACAAGATCATCGCGGAGCGGCGCGAGAAACTGCAGGCCCTGCGCCAGCAAGGCGTGGCCTTCCCCAACGACTTCCGCCCGACGCATCAGGCCGCCGCGCTCCACGCCGAGCACGGCGAGACCGACCAGGCCACGCTGGAAGCGCAGCCCGTGGAAGTGGCCATCGCCGGCCGGATGATGCTCAAGCGCGTGATGGGCAAGGCCAGCTTTGCGACCGTGCAGGACGGCAGCGGCCAGATCCAGTTCTACGTCACGCGTGACAAGGTGGGCGAAGACGTCTACGCCGCGTTCAAGCACTGGGACCTGGGCGACATCATCAGCGCGCGCGGCGAGCTGTTCCGCACCAATAAGGGTGAGCTGTCGGTGCAGGTGCGCGAACTACGCCTGCTGTCGAAGTCGCTGCGCCCGCTGCCGGACAAGTTCCACGGCCTGGCCGACCAGGAGACCAAGTACCGCCAGCGCTATGTGGACCTGATCGTCTCGCCCGAGACACGCGCCACGTTCCGGGCTCGTACAAATGCCATTTCGTCGCTGCGCCGCCATATGGCCGACGCCGGCTTCATGGAAGTGGAAACGCCGATGCTGCACCCGATTCCGGGCGGTGCGGCGGCCAAGCCTTTCATTACGCACCACAACGCGCTGGACATGCAGATGTTCCTGCGCATCGCGCCCGAGCTGTATCTGAAGCGCCTGGTCGTCGGCGGCTTCGAGCGCGTGTTCGAAATCAATCGTAATTTCCGTAACGAAGGGGTGAGCCCGCGCCACAACCCCGAGTTCACGATGATGGAGTTCTACGCGGCCTACACGGACTACCGCTGGCTGATGGACTTCACCGAGAACCTGATCCGCCAGGCGGCCATCGATGCGCGCGGCAGCGCCACGGTGACCTACCAGGGCCGCGAGTTGGATCTCGCCAAGCCGTTCCATCGCCTGACGATCTGCCAGGCGATCCAGAAGTTCGCGCCCGAGTACACCGACGCGCAACTGACCGATGCCGATTTCCTGCGCACCGAACTGAAGAAATTTGGCGTGAATACGAGCGCGCCGCAGTTCCTGAACGCCGGCCTCGGCACGCTGCAGCTGGTGCTGTTTGAGGAAACGGCCGAGAGCCAACTGTGGGAGCCGACCTTTATCGTCGATTACCCCGTCGAAGTGTCACCGCTGGCGCGCGCCTCGGACACGTTGCCGGGCATCACCGAGCGTTTCGAGCTGTTCATCACGGGCCGCGAGATCGCTAACGGCTTCTCGGAATTGAACGATGCCGAGGATCAGGCTGACCGCTTCCGCAAGCAGGTGGAGCAGAAGGACGCCGGCGACGAGGAAGCGATGTACTTCGACGCCGACTACATCCGCGCGCTCGAGTACGGCATGCCTCCGACGGGTGGCTGCGGCATCGGCATCGACCGTCTGGTGATGCTGCTGACCGACAGCCCGAACATCCGCGACGTCATCCTGTTCCCGCACCTGCGCCGCGAGGACTGAACCGCAGGTACGCACCCAGACAACCCACCGCATGCGTGGCAGGTGGCAGACCACTGACAAACCCCACACTTTTTCGAGTGTGGGGTTTTTCTTTGTGGCGACCGAAATGCGAACGTCTCTGTACCCGCGGTTTAAGGAATCAGCGATTGTTTCCCTGTGTTCGCTCCTGCTAGGTTGATGGCCGCCCCCAGTTGATAAGGGCGACCTAACCAGGAGCGAGGATGCTATTTATTACGAAGCAAGGGCATGTCGACGCGGAGCGAGTGAGGGTGAAGATTTTCCCGAAGATCGAGCGCGGACCGATGGATACCGTAAATGGGATCGTTGTACACCAGACAAGCGCCCCGGAGTCGTCCCATACATTTAACAGCTATGGCGATGTTGCGGCCAATGGCGCTCACTTCTTGATAGACAAGGACGGCATCATCTATCAAACCGCATCCTTGCGGAGAGTGACGAATCACGTCGGACGACTCCGGTCGCGCTGCATTTTGACCAAACAGTGCTCTCCCATCGAGCTAGACAAGATATCCAAGCTCGGAACTGGTGCGCTACATCGACACGAAGTAAAGAAAAAATGGCCCAACCGATTTCCATCCAATCATGACTCGATAGGCATAGAGCTGGTAGGCATGGCCATCGGACCCAAGAACAAGGAAGTTTACGAGGATGGAACTGCCGCTCAAAACTCTTCATTGGACTGGCTGATCTCAGAGCTCATGGACACCTTTGCGGTGGCGGCGCGGGAAGTCTATCGGCACCCCGATATTTCCTACAAGAACCTGACCGAAGCGAGGACCGCAAAATGGTGAGATCAAGAACTCTTCCCCTCTTGAGATCCGCTGCCTTTGTTTTGCTGTGCATGACGGCCGCGCTTTGCTCAGCCAGAGATGTCAGAAAAGTGGTGATTGAAGAAGTCGGCCAATCGCTACCAGATGGAGATCCGCGGACAGCCGAGCTATGCAAGAGATTCCGGCCAACGGTGACGCAGGTAAAGAACTTCTTTTCCAAGATATACCCTGTCCAGGCGCGCATGGTGCTCCACGACTACTACTCCCCATGTTATGCCACGGGCACCGTCGTGTTCGGGGACAGCAGTACCGGGGCGTGGAGCCTATATTCCGGCGGGACGGCAACACTGGTATGGACGCACGGAGGCGATAAGGTCTACGTCTACTATGGAAAGAACAAATGGTACGACCCCTTCGCATGTACTTACGGGCTTGAGGATGAGGGAAAATGTTAGAGGGAGCGCCCGCTTCCATGAGCCAAATTTGTTACTGGAGCGCCTGTAGGACGCACTCCGATAGCGCGACAAACCCATGATTGACAAGGGTTTTCCGCGCTACGAATGCTTACAAAATCGAACGGCAATCGGGGCGCGATTCGGCCACACTTGGGGTATCGACCGGCAAGTCCGGTCACCCGGAGAACAACAAATGCAGCACCCCACTCCCGCTACCGCCCATCCGTCGAATTCGCCCACCCCGCCGCTGCCGCCCCAGCGCCGCCTGCACCCGCTGGTCGGCGCCGCGGCAGTCGCCGTAGTGGTGGCCAGCCTGACCGCGGTGGCGGCCGTGACCGGCGTGTTGCCGCTCACGAAGGCGAACCAGGGGCCAGCCGACTACCCGGCCCCGGTCGCCACCCAGCCCATTACCCCCCCGCCGGGTTCGACCACCCGCCCGCCGGCTTATGACGCCCAACAGGCTCAACAGGCCCAGCAATCCCAACAATCCCAGCAGGCGCGTAACGAGCCGCCCGCGCAGCAGGCTCAGGCCGAGGAGCGTCCCGCCACCCGGCCCAGCCATACGGCTGGCCGCGTCACGGCCGTGAGCGTCGTGGAATCGGAGAAGCCCACCAGCGGCGTGGGCGCGGTCGGCGGCGCCGTGGTGGGCGGCCTGCTCGGCAACCAGATCGGCAGCGGCAACGGCCGGATTCTCGGCACCGTAGCCGGTGCGGCGGCGGGCGGTTACGCCGGCAACGTGGTCGAGAAGCACGTGAACAAGGACAAGGCCTACCGCGTCAGCGTGCAGATGGACGATGGCACGCGCCGCACCTTCACCTACAAGAACCCGCCGGGGGTAGATGTGGGCCAGCGTGTCCACATGGAACGTGGCGTGCTGGTAACGGGGTAAGCGGGGGTAAGCGCTTCCCCTGGGAAAGCGAAACGGCCGCGCTGGTGGATGCCAGCGCGGCCGTTTTTCATCGATCTACGATAGGTGCAGCTTTACGCCGCTTCCTCGATCCACGCAGCCTGGATCGCCTCGAGAATCTTCTCACCCGAGCGCTCGGGCAGGTCGTCGAAGCCGTCCAGTTCAAGGACCCACTGGCGCAGTTGCGTGAAGCGGACCGTCACTGGGTCCACCTCGGGGTACTTGTCGTAGAGCGCCGCGGCGATGTCGAAGGTGTCAGTCCATTTCATCTCAGTGGCCTTCCTTGGCGTGGTTGATCGTGTATTTTGGAATTTCTACGGTCAGATCCGCGTCCGCCACCAGCGCCTGGCAAGACAGGCGCGAGTTCGGCTCCAGGCCCCAGGCCTTGTCGAGCAGGTCTTCTTCCTTTTCCTCGGCGTCTTCCAGCGAATTGAAGCCTTCGCGCACTACCACGTGGCACGTGGTGCAGGCGCAAGACTTCTCGCAGGCGTGCTCGATGTTGATGCCCTGGCTCAGCAGCGCGTCGCAAATGCTGGTGCCCTGGGGTGCCTCGAACACGGCCCCCTCGGGGCACAGTTCCACGTGAGGCAATACGATGATTTGTGCCATGTCTGTCCTGGTATGACTATTCTCAATTCGGTGCGGCTCAGCCGAGCTCCTGCACCTTGCGCCCCGCCAGCGCGCTCTTGATCGAGCGGTCCATGCGGCGTGCGGCAAATTCGTCCGTGCCATGCGACAACCGCTCCACGGCGGTCTTGATCGCGTGGTGGTCGTCGCCTGTTGCAATCTGTCGCACATTGGCCATCAGCACTTCCACGCTCGCGCGCTCCTCGGCGGTCAGCAGGTCGCCGTCCACCTCGAGCGCGCGCGTGGTGGCTTCCACCAGCCGTTCGGCTTCCACGCGCTCCTCGGCCAGCGCGCGGGTCTTCATGTCGTGCTCGGCCTCGCGGAAGCTGTCCTGCAGCATGCGCGCGATGTCGTCGTCAGCCAGGCCGTAGGACGGCTTGACCGAGACTGACGCCTCCACGCCCGAGTGCATCTCGCGCGCGGCCACCGACAGCAGGCCGTCGGCATCCACCTGATAGGTCACGCGGATCCGCGCGGCACCGGCCACCATCGGCGGAATGCCGCGCAGCTCGAAGCGCGCCAGCGAGCGGCAATCGCTCGCCAGTTCGCGCTCGCCCTGAAGCACGTGGATCGCGATCGCGGTCTGGCCGTCCTTGAACGTCGTGAATTCCTGGGCGCGTGCCACGGGAATCGTGCTGTTGCGCGGGATGATCTTCTCGACCAGTCCGCCCATCGTTTCCACGCCCAGCGAGAGCGGAATCACGTCGAGCAGCAGCCAGTCCTCGCCGGGCGCGTGGTTGCCGGCCAGCAGGTTGGCCTGCATGGCGGCGCCGAGGGCCACGACCTTGTCCGGATCGAGGTTGGTCAGCGGCGTCTGGCCGAAGTAGTCGCCCACAGCCTTGCGGATCGACGGCATGCGCGTGGCACCGCCCACCAGCACGACGCCCTTCACGTCCTGCGTCTCGACGCCGGCATCGCGCAGCGCCTTCCGCGCCGGCGCCAGCGTTTTCTGCACCAGATGCTTCGTAATATCGTTGAAAACCGAGGCGGACAGCGGCAGGTGAACGATCTCGCCACTGGCCAGCACCGCGTCGATCACCGTGCTGTCGCTCTCGGACAAGGCTTCCTTGGCGGCACGGGCGCGCACCATCAGCAGCCGGGTGTCTTCGGCGGACAGCGGCTGCAGGCCGGCCTGTTCCACGATCCAGCACAGCAGGCGCTGATCGAAATCGTCACCACCAAGCGCGGAGTCACCGCCGGTGGACATCACTTCGAACACGCCCTTGGTCAGCTTGAGCACGGAGATGTCGAAGGTGCCGCCGCCGAGATCGTAAACCGCGTAAATCCCTTCGGCCGCGTTGTCGAGGCCGTAGGCAATGGCCGCCGCGGTCGGCTCGTTGAGCAGGCGCAGCACCTCCAGGCCGGCCAGTTGGGCCGCGTCCTTGGTGGCCTGGCGCTGGGCGTCATCGAAATAGGCCGGCACCGTGATCACGGCGCCGACGAGATCGTCGCCAAGCGAATCCTCGGCGCGCTGACGCAGCGTCGCCAGGATCTCGGCCGACACCTCCACCGGGCTCTTCACCCCGGCGGCAGTCTTGATCTGCACCATGCCCGGCGCATCGACGAAGTCGTACGGGCTGTGCTCGATATTGGCCACGTCGCGCAGGCCACGGCCCATGAAACGCTTGACGGAGACGATGGTGTTCTTGGGATCGCGCACGGCTTCGTCCTGCGCGCGATAGCCGATGTGGGCCGTACGGTCCGGCAGGTAGCGCACGACCGAGGGCAGCAGCGGACGGCCGCGCTCGTCGGACAACACTTCGGGAATGCTGTTGCGCACGGCAGCCACCAGCGAGTTGGTGGTGCCAAGGTCGATACCGACTGCCAGGCGCCGCTGGTGCGGGGCCGGCGACATGCCGGGTTCGGAAATCTGGAGCAGTGCCATGATGATTCTTCGCGTGTTCTTGTGGGGCGATGTCCGGACTTCGCCGGGGAGGACCGTGCCGGGAGACTGGCGATTCGCCTAGTTTTCCAGCCGGTCGATCGCCTCGCTGGCGTCGTGTTCGATCTTCTCGATAAACATCAATTGCCGCGCCGCAGCGCCGGCTGCCTCATTGCTGCCGGCATCGAGCAGCGCGCCGAGCGCCTCCAGGCGCTCGCGCCGTTCCTGGCGCAGGTCGCGCAGCAGGCCGTCGAGCCGGTCCGTTGCGCGGTCTTCCACCGCTTCCTGCAGCGCCTCGCGCCATTCCATCTGCTGCATCAGGAAGGCCGGGGCCATGGCGGTATTGTTCTCCGCCTGGATGTCCACGCCGCGCAGCGTGAGCAGGTAGATGGCGCGCTTCAGCGGCTGGCGCAGCGTGCGATAGGCTTCGTTGGCGTGCGCGGCCCATTGCATCGCCACGCGCCGCTCGGCGTCGCCGGCGTTGGCAAAGCGGTCCGGATGGGCCTGAGACTGCACGGTGCGGTAGGCTTCATCGAGTGATGCCTGATCCACACCGAAGCGCACCGGCAAGCCGAACAGCGAGAAAAAATCGTCTTTCAAAACCTTCCCCAACAAAAAGGAGCGGCCACGCCGCCCCCCTTTCGCACTTCATTGCACTTCAGCGCACTTCAGCACGTCGCCGGATATCAGACCCGGAACGACTCGCCGCAGCCGCACTCGTCCTTGACGTTCGGGTTGTTGAAGCGGAAACCCTCGTTCAACCCTTCGCGTGCGAAGTCCAGTTCAGTGCCGTCGATGTACGGCAGACTTTTCGGGTCGACGATCACCTTGAGGCCCCGCGTCTCGAAGACCTGGTCCTCGGGTAGCACTTCGTCCACGTATTCAAGCTTGTAAGCCAGGCCGGAGCAGCCGGTGGTCTTCACACCCACGCGCAGGCCCACGCCCTTGCCGCGGCGTTCCAGGTAGCGGGCGACGTGCTTCGCCGCCTTTTCGGTCATTGTGATCATCGTTGCCTTGCTGTCAGACACCGCGTCCGGCCAATGCGCCGGGCGCGGCAGTTTCCAACGAAAAAGCCAGTCCGCCGATCAGGCAGCCTGCTGCGCGGCGGGAACGCCGTGCTTCTTCTTGTAGTCGTCGACCGCCGCCTTGATGGCGTCCTCGGCCAGGATCGAGCAGTGGATCTTCACCGGCGGCAGCGCCAGTTCCTCGGCGATGTGCGTGTTCTTGATCTCAAGGGCCTGGTCGACGGTCTTGCCCTTGACCCATTCGGTCACCAGCGACGACGACGCGATGGCCGAGCCGCAACCGTAGGTCTTGAACTTGGCGTCTTCGATCACGCCCGCCTCATTCACCTTGATCTGCAACTTCATCACGTCGCCGCAGGCCGGAGCGCCGACCATGCCGGTGCCCACCGCGTCGTCGTTCTTGTCGAACGAACCGACGTTGCGCGGATTTTCATAGTGGTCGAGAACCTTGTTGCTGTAAGACATTTTGGCTACCTCTGACGAATCTTGAATGGGGGTCGTTATTGTTTTGGGCGCTGCTCAGTGGGCGGCCCACTGGATCGAGTTCAGGTCGACACCGTCCTTGAACATTTCCCACAGCGGCGACAGGTCGCGCAGCTTGCCGATCTTGTTCTTCAGCAGTTCGATCGTGTAGTCGATCTCCTGCTCGGTGGTGAAGCGGCCCACCGTGAAACGGATGGAGCTGTGCGCCAGTTCGTCGTTGCGGCCCAGGGCGCGCAGTACGTACGACGGCTCCAGCGAGGCCGACGTGCAGGCCGAGCCCGACGACACGGCCACGTCCTTGATCGCCATGATCAGGGACTCGCCTTCCACGAAGTTGAAGCTCACGTTCAGGTTGTGCGGCACGCGGTGTTCCAGCGAGCCGTTCAGGTACACCTCTTCCATGCCCGACAGGCCGCGCCACAGGCGGTCACGCAGCATGCGGATCCGTTCGTTCTCGGTGGCCATTTCCTCGCGGGCCAGGCGGAACGCTTCGCCCATGCCGACGATCTGGTGCGTGGCCAGCGTGCCCGAACGCATGCCGCGCTCGTGACCACCGCCGTGCATTTGCGCCTCAATCCGCACACGCGGCTTGCGACGTACATACAGCGCGCCCACGCCCTTCGGGCCGTAGGTCTTGTGGGCCGAGAACGACATCAGGTCGCACTTCAGCGTGTTCAGGTCGATGGTGACCTTGCCGGTGGCCTGGGCCGCATCGCAATGGAAGATGATGCCCTTGGCGCGGCAAATTTCGCCGATCTGCGCCACGTCCTGGATCACGCCGATCTCGTTGTTCACCAGCATCACCGACACCAGGATCGTATCCGGGCGAATCGCCTGCTGGAACACGTCCATGTCGATCAGGCCGTCGTCCTTGACGTCGAGGTAGGTCACCTCGAAGCCCTGGCGTTCGAGCTCGCGGGTGGTGTCCAGCACCGCCTTGTGCTCGGTCTTCACCGTAATCAGATGCTTGCCCTTGCCCGAGTAGAAGTTCGCGGCACCCTTGATGGCCAGGTTGTTCGACTCGGTTGCGCCCGACGTCCACACGATCTCGCGCGGATCGGCGCCCACCAGCGCGGCCACCTGCTCACGCGCTTCTTCGACCGCGCGCTCGGCTTCCCAGCCATAGGCGTGGCTACGCGAGGCCGGATTGCCGAACTGCTCGCGCAGGTACGGAATCATCTTGTCGGCTACGCGCGGGTCCACCGGCGTCGTGGCCGAATAATCCATGTAGATGGGGAAATGTGGGGTGCTCATCGTTATGACTGCCTTATAGGGACCGCTAATCGCTTACTGTCTACCGATAGTTTAAACCAACTATCTGAAATCTGCTCAGGACTGCGCGAGGCTGAACACCGAGTTCACCACGCGGGGGCGCGCCGGCTTTTCCTGCTTCTCGGCCTTGCTGCGCGTCACCGGCACGGGCTGCGCGGCGTCTTCGCGCATGTCGTGCAGCACCGCCGGCTGGCGGGCGCGCTGCTGGTCAACGAGGTTCTTCAGGGAGACGGAGTCGAGGTACTCGACCATCTTCTGGTTCAGCGTGGCCCACAGCTCGTGTGTCATGCATCGCCCGGATCCGTCATCTCCGTTACAATTGCCCTTCCCGCCGCACTGCGTGGCGTCCAGTGGCTCGTCCACGGCGATGATGATGTCCGCCACGGTGACGTCCTCGGCCTTGCGGGCGAGGCTGTAGCCACCCCCCGGACCGCGCACGCTTTCCACGATCTCGTGCCGGCGCAGCTTGCCAAACAGCTGCTCCAGGTAGGACAGAGAGATTTTCTGGCGCTGGCTGATGCCAGCGAGCGTGACGGGCCCCTGATCCTGGCGCATGGCCAAGTCGATCATGGCGGTTACCGCAAAACGGCCTTTGGTGGTCAGTCTCATGATGCTCGGGGAGAAGGAAATACTTGATCGTTTCGCTCAAGTATAAATTTATCCGACCAAATCAGTCAAGTACCCCTGCTGCAGTGCACGGTATCCGGCACGACGCTTTTCAGGCCACATCGCCCGGCGCAGGCGCCGCCACGGGCACCGCGCGCGGCGGAATCAGCAGCGACATCGGGTGCCGCACAATGCGCCTGCGCACCGCCGCACTGAGTTCGCGCCGATCCACGCGAGGCAGGTTGCGCGACCGCATCGCCATATAGAATGCCAGCGCAAAGCTGACTGCCACGTTCAACACCCCCATCAGCGCGATACCGGCCACGGCCAGCCAGAGCGACGGCATGCGCAGTGCATCCATGCCGAGCACGCCGATGGCCGTGCCCACGGAACCGGTGGAAAGCGTCACATGGCGCACTTCCATATGCGGTCCAAAGAAGCTCAGGATCTCCGGCCCGAGCCCAAGCAGGAAGCCCAGCGACACATTGCCCGCGATGCCCGACAGATTGCGCTTCCAGAAATCCGCCAGCTTCATCGCCCCGCCCTGCCCCAGCACGTAGCGCAGCCGGCGGTGGTAGGCCATCACGTCGTGCACGCGGTGCAGCGCGAACCAGTTGTCCGCCCAGCCGGCGATCAGGCTCGACAGCCACAGCAGCACGCCGGTGAACGCGGCGTAGAGCGGCGTGGGGCCGAGAATCGAGAACGATTCGATCGTGGCAATGGCCTTGGCCGGCGTGATCAGATTGGCGCCGAGCAGCCTTCCGGCCAGCCACTGCACCAGCAGTGCCACCGGGAACACCACGGCCAGGTTGCCGAAAATCGCCGCCGCGTTCGAGCGGATCATCGCGATGGTGTCGTCGACGAAGGCCTCGCGCCCCTCTGGCCGCCCTACGCCATCGAGCCGGTGCGCCAGCGCCGGGCCGGTCATCGCCGGCTGCTTGGTGGCCAGCGTGAAATGCGCGAAATGGATCGCCAGGAAGCTGCCGGCATAGTTCAGCGAGGCCAGCAGGCCCTCCAGGAACTTGTCCAGATGCAGGCCGTAGATCAGAAATTTCAGATAGACCGTGACCACCGTGACCAGCCCGCCGCCGGCCGCCGCGCGCAGCAGCTCGCCGTACTCCTTACGGTCCCGCGTGATGTAGTGCTCGCCGGTCTCGGCGGACCGCTCCACCACCTTGCGCGCCAGTTGCGCGAACGATGAGCCGGCCAGATGCGCGATGCTGCGCCGGGCCTGCGTGGAGCGGATCAGCTCGGCCATCAGGTGCGCGTGGCGGCTGTGGCGGCCTGGGTCCACCCAGGCGTTGAGCAGCAGGTCGATCCGCGCCAGGCGGACCTTCATGCGCTCGATCTGGAACACCACCTCGACGGAGACGCCGTTCTCCTCGAGATCGGCATAGACATGCTGCGCGGCGGCCAGACAGCCATCGAGCAGCGCGCGGAAATAGTTGAGCCGATGGCCGAAGACCTCGTTGTCATGGGCCAGCCCCTCTTCGCACAACGCCGCGATGGCCATGTCGAGCCGGAAAAATGGCGTGTCCTGCACGCGGCCGGGCAGACGCGAACGAATTGACTGGCTCAGGCCGGTGGCGCGCACCTGACTGGCGAGCACCTGGATGCTTGCGGCCAGCGTGTCCTCGAGCTGGATGCGATCGCCCCCGGCGCCCGATTGCAGCGCTGACGCGATGCGCTCGATCAGGTCGGCATCGAGTCCATCGACCCAATCCGCATCAGCCTCATCGGCAAAGACCAGCGCGAACAGGCCGACCATGTCGTTGCGGTTGGGCGGCGGCGGCAGGAAGCGCGCCTGGAGCCGATCGACCATCTCGCCCCAGAAACCGGGGTGGGAGGCCACGCCGGTATCGCAGAACAGCGAGGTGGGATCGTTGTCACGGACGATCGAGCGGATGGTGCGCGCGAAGCGATCCGCCCAATCGGGGTGCCGCGCCAGCACCTGGAGCAGGTAACGCAGCCGCACGTGGGCGGGATAGCTGCGCGCCGGGGCGTTGGCCTGATCGGGGTGGGTATCCGGATCGGGATCGACGGCCAGGCTGCCGTCGCGCCGGAGCCAGTAGCCCAGCTCGACGAGCCAGGCGTTGCGGTCCGCGAGCAAGGCGTCGGGATTGGCCGAGGCCAGGATGGCGTCGAGCTGCAAGCTCGCATTGCGTGACTCGCGCCACTTGCGCCATTTGCGGAACAGGGAAAAAACCATGGATATCTCTGGAGGGCCGGCAACGTGCCGGCCTGGGGCTGCGGGGCTTGGCGGGGACCTCAGCGGGTGGGCGCCAACCGTTCGCGCAGCATGGCTACCACACCGTCGCAGGCGTCTTCGACGTAGTCGAGCACGGTTTCGAAGCCATCGCCCTCGCCGTAATAGGGATCGGGCACTTCCTCGGCAGGGTGCCGGGTGGCAAAGCTCATCAGCAGCCGGAGCTTGTCCGGGCTGACTTCGGGATGCAGTGTGCGTAGCGTGGACATATTGGCGTGGTCCATCGCCAGCACAAGGTCAAAGCGCTGGAAGTCCGCCACCCCCACCTTGCGCGCCCGCAGCGCGGACAGGTCATACCCGCGCTGCAGCGCGTAGCGCTGGCTGCGGGCATCGGGCGGGCGCCCGAGGTGATAGTCGTGGGTACCGGCGGAATCCAGTTCGACCTGCTCCGCAAGACCCGCGGCGATCAACTTGGCGCGCAGCACGCCTTCCGCCGTCGGCGAACGGCAGATATTGCCCATGCAGCACATCAGGATGGCGAATTTTTTCATCGGCATGATTTTACTTTGCCGATGATGTCGGCACTATGCCAACTGCACCGCCAGCTCCCGCCCTCTCTCCCAGCCGGCCGCTTCCGCCTCTTCCGGTGTCTTGAAGTGGTCCGTCGGTGGCGCGGTTTCCACCAGCGTGCCGGCCGCGCGGATATTGGTGCCGGGGCGGCAGACGCGCACCGTGTATTCCCACTCGATCGACGAACGGGGTTTCACCTGCACCTGGATCTCGTGCGTCTCGAAAACCCTCTTTTTCCATTCACTGCTATAGGCCATGTCTTGTCTCCTGTGCTGCCGGCGACCCTTGGCCCGGGTCAGTTCACCTCGCCGGCATCGATTGTGCGCATGGCGGCAGCTTCGGCCAATGCCAGGGCCGCCTCCGGGGTGGCCGCCGCGCCGGTCTCCGATTCGAATGTCGGACCGCTGACCTCGCCGAACGCGTCGGCGATCGTCACAACGCCCGAAAACCCGCCTCCGGCATGCGGAATTGCCCGCGCCACCACCGCGTAACCACCGTATTCGAACTGTGTCACCATGGCGCGCTCCTCGTTGTTGACCGGCTCCGTCCGGCGTGGATGCCCCCGGACACCCTAGACACTATAGGATGTGATCGCCGCTCGCCCCGAACACCTGGGCGCGCAGCTTGGCCAGTTGGTCGCGAACCTGGGCCGCCTTTTCGAACTCGAGATTCTTGGCATGGTCGAGCATCTGCTTCTCCAGCCGCTTGATCTCCTTCGCGACCTGCTTCTCGCTCATGTCCTCGTATTTTGCGCGCTCGGCGGCTGCGCTCAGTTCCGCCCGGACCTCGTTCGGGTCATAGACCCCGTCGATAATGTCCTTGATCCGCTTGACCACGCCGCGCGGCGTGATGCCATGGGCCTCGTTATGCGCGATCTGCTTGATGCGGCGCCGCTCGGTCTCGTCGATCGCGCGCTTCATCGAATCCGTCATGCGGTCGGCATAGAGGATGGCGGTACCGTTGACGTTCCGGGCGGCGCGGCCGATGGTCTGGATCAGCGAGCGCTCGGCGCGCAGGAAGCCCTCCTTGTCCGCATCGAGGATGGCCACCAGCGACACCTCGGGAATATCGAGGCCCTCGCGCAGCAGGTTGATCCCCACCAGCACGTCAAACGTGCCAAGACGCAGGTCGCGGATGATCTCCACGCGTTCCACGGTATCGATGTCCGAGTGCAGATAACGTACCTTGACGCCGTTCTCGGACAGGAATTCGGTCAGCTGCTCGGCCATCCGCTTGGTCAGCGTGGTCACCAGCACGCGATCGCCGGCCTGCACGCGGATGTTGATCTCGGATAGCAGGTCGTCCACCTGGGTCGTGGCCGGGCGCACCATGATGATCGGGTCGACCAGGCCGGTCGGCCGCACCACCTGCTCCACCACCTGCCCCGCATGGTCCTTCTCGAACTGCGCCGGCGTGGCCGAGACGAACATCACCTGGCGCATCTTGCGTTCGAATTCGTCGAATTTCAGCGGCCGGTTGTCCAGCGCGGACGGCATGCGGAAGCCGTACTCGACCAGCGTGGTCTTGCGCGCGCGGTCGCCGTTGTACATGCCGTTGAGCTGGCCGATCAGCACGTGAGACTCGTCGAGGAACATCAGCGCGTCCGGCGGCAGGTAATCGACCAGCGTCGGCGGCGGCTCGCCCGGCTTGGCGCCGGAAAGGTGCCGGGAATAGTTCTCGATGCCCTTGCAGAAGCCCAGTTCCGAGAGCATTTCCAGGTCGAAGCGCGTGCGCTGCTCCAGCCGTTGCGCCTCCACGAGACGATTCTCCTTGTAGAAGAAATCGAGCCGCTCGCGCAGTTCCACCTTGATGTCCTCGATCGCCCGCAGCACGGTATCGCGCGGCGTGACGTAGTGGCTCGACGGGTAGACCGTGAAACGCGGAATCTTCTGACGCACGCGCCCGGTCAGGGGGTCGAAGTACTGGAGCGAGTCGACCTCATCGTCGAACAGCTCCACGCGCACGGCCATCTCGGCGTGCTCGGCCGGGAAGATGTCGAGCGTGTCGCCGCGCACGCGGAACGTGCCGCGCTGGAAATCGGTCTCGTTGCGCGTGTACTGCATGGCGATCAGCCGCGCGATGATGTCGCGCTGGCTCAGCTTGTCGCCGGTGCGCAACGTCAGAATCATCTTATGGTATTCGCTCGGATTGCCGATCCCGTAGATCGCGGACACGGTCGCCACGATAATCGTGTCGCGCCGCTCGAGCAGGCTCTTGGTGGCCGACAGCCGCATCTGCTCGATATGCTCGTTGATCGACGAGTCCTTCTCGATGAACAGGTCGCGCTGCGGCACATAGGCCTCAGGCTGGTAGTAGTCGTAGTAGCTGACGAAGTACTCGACCGCGTTGCGCGGGAAAAACTCGCGGAATTCCGAGTACAACTGGGCCGCAAGTGTCTTGTTCGGCGCAAAGACGATGGCCGGCCGCCCCATGCGCGCGATGACGTTGGCCATGGTGAAGGTCTTGCCGGACCCGGTCACGCCCAGCAGGGTCTGGAACGACAGGCCATCCTCGACGCCCTCCACAAGCTGGCGGATGGCCTGGGGCTGGTCCCCCGCGGGCGGGAACGGCTGGTAGAGCTGGAACGGGGAGCCCGGAAAGGTGACGAATTTGTCTTCGTCCAGGACCGGGGCGACTTCGGCGAGATTCGTCATAGGGTAGGGAAAAACCTGAGGAAAAACTGGCGGATACGCTAGAATCTTGGGGTTGCGCGGACCCGCTTCAAGCATTGTGGCATCACGCTACTGTCAGTTCCTGTCAGTAGGGCCATCGACGCGATCCGCCAGCGCAGCCCGAAGCATTCTACGCCCTCCGTTTTGTTACACAGCTGACCACGAGAATCCAAATGAGTTTGTTTTCTGCCGTCGAGATGGCCCCGCGCGACCCGATCCTGGGCCTGAATGAAGCCTTCAATGCCGACACCCGCACCACCAAGGTGAACCTGGGCGTTGGCGTGTACTTCACCGACGAAGGGAAAATTCCCCTCCTGCGCGCCGTGCAGGAGGCCGAGAAGGCTCGCCTGGCCAGCGCCACGCCGCGTGGCTACCTGCCGATCGAAGGCATCGCCGCCTATGATCAGGCCGTGCAGACCCTGCTGTTCGGCAAGGAATCGGCCCTGATCACCGAAGGCCGCGTTGTGACGGCCCAGGCACTTGGTGGCACCGGCGCCCTGAAGATTGGCGCCGACTTCCTGAAGCGCCTGTACCCGGATGCCAAGGTCGCCATCAGCGACCCGAGCTGGGAAAACCACCGCGCGCTGTTTGAATCGGCCGGCTTCCCGGTCGTGAACTACGCCTATTACGATGCCGCCAGCCATGGCCTGAACTTCGCCGGCATGGTGGAATCGCTGAAGTCCTACGCGGCCAACACCATTGTCGTGCTGCACGCCTGCTGCCACAACCCGACCGGCGTGGACCTGTCGGAAGCCCAGTGGAAGCAGGTGGTGGAACTGGTCAAGGAACGCAACCTGATCCCGTTCCTGGACATGGCCTACCAGGGCTTTGCCGATGGCATCGACCCGGACGGCGCCGCCGTGCGCCTGTTCGCCAATTCCGGCCTGCCGTTCTTCGTCTCCAGCTCGTTCTCGAAGAGCTTCTCGCTGTACGGCGAGCGCGTGGGCGCGCTGTCGATCGTGACCACGAGCAAGGAAGAATCCCAGCGCGTGATGTCGCAGGTCAAGCGCGTGATCCGCACGAACTACTCCAACCCGCCCACGCACGGCGGCACGGTGGTGGCCACGGTGCTGAACAGCCCCGAGCTGCGCGCCATGTGGGAGCAGGAACTCGGCGAAATGCGGGATCGCATCAAGCTGATGCGCCATGCGCTGGTGGACAAGCTGGCCGCCAAGGGCGTGCCGGGTGACTTCTCGTTCGTGAAGGCCCAGCGCGGCATGTTCTCGTACTCGGGCCTGACCACTGACCAGGTGGACCGCCTGCGCAACGACCACGGTATCTACGCCGTGGGTACGGGCCGGATCTGCGTGGCGGCGCTGAACAGCCGCAACATCGACGCGGTGGTCAACGCCATCGCTGCAGTGTACTAAGCATCACAGCACGAAGGCTTCGGCGCATTGCACCAAAAAGCAACACGCCGATTGCACCAGTTCTGACGCAGTGCCACATAAAAGGCGACGGGGAGGTCACTCCCGGTCGCCTTTTTGTGTCTGTAGGTGTCTGTCACCACGAATTCAAGCCAATGTCCTATTGTCTTCCCCGCTTGGCGGCGTAACTTGGAAGCGTATGCTGCAAAGCACGACCGTTCGATTGCGGGCATAATCCATCGGGCACAAACGCCCGACAGAAAGGCAACAGGTACCGGCATGCTTTACCAACTGCACGAATTCCAGCGCTCCATGCTGAACCCGCTGACCGCCTGGGCTCAGGCGACGGCCAAGACCTTCACCAACCCGCTCAGTCCTCTTTCCCTGGTGCCGGGCGCACCTCGCCTCGCGGCCGGCTACGAACTGCTCTACCGGCTCGGCAAAGAATACGAGAAACCGTCGTTTGACATCAAGTCGGTGCGCTCCAACGGCCGGGACATCCCCATCGTCGAGCAAACCGTCTTCGAAAAGCCGTTCTGCAAGCTGGTGCGCTTCAAGCGCTACGCGGACGACCCCGAGACCATCAAGCTGCTCAAGGACGAACCCGTCGTCCTGGTCTGCGCCCCGCTCTCCGGCCACCACGCCACGCTGCTGCGCGACACCGTGCGCACCTTGCTGCAAGACCACAAGGTCTACGTGACCGACTGGGTCGATGCGCGCATGGTCCCGTCCGATGTCGGCCCGTTCCACCTGTCTGACTACATTTATTACATTCAGGAATTCATCCGCCATATCGGCGCGGATAACCTGCATGTGATCTCGGTCTGCCAGCCCACGGTGCCGGTGCTGGCCGCGATTTCGCTGATGGCGTCGAACAAGGAAACCACCCCTTGCACGATGACGATGATGGGCGGCCCGATCGACGCGCGCAAGAGTCCCACGGCGGTCAATTCGCTGGCGACCAACAAGTCGTACGAGTGGTTCGAGAACAACGTCATCTACACCGTGCCGGCGAACTATCCGGGCCACGGCCGCCGCGTCTACCCGGGCTTCCTGCAGCATGCCGGCTTCGTGGCGATGAACCCGGACCGCCACCTGTCCTCGCACTATGACTTTTACCTGAGCCTGGTAGAGGGCGATGCCGACGATGCCGAGGCGCACGTGCGCTTCTACGACGAGTACAACGCCGTGCTCGACATGGCCGCCGAGTACTACCTCGACACCATCAAGGAAGTGTTCCAGGAGTTCCGACTGGCCAACGGCACGTGGGAGATCGACGGCGCGCCGGTGCGTCCGCAGGACATCAAGACCACGGCCCTGCTGACCATCGAAGGCGAACTGGACGACATCTCAGGCGCCGGACAGACCGCCGCCGCGCACGACCTGTGCACCGGCATTCCCAAGGCCAAGCGGCATCACATCACCGCGCCGAAGGCCGGCCACTACGGGATTTTCTCGGGCCGCCGCTGGCGCGAGAATATTTATCCGGAACTGCGCGATTTCATCCGTAAATCGCGCTGAAGCCAGCCGGACGCCGAATGCAAAAATGCCCGCGATGATCTCGCGGGCATTTTTGTTTTTCCGACCGGGATAACCGCTCAGCGCTTCTGCAGGAAGGCCAGCAGCATGTCCGTATGCAACTCGGCAAAGCGCGCGTGCTCGTCTTCCGAAGCCACGTCGCGGCCAATTACCGCGCTGATGGTGTAGCGGTTGGACAGCACGTAGTACCCGAGCGCCGAAATGGTCAGGTAGAACTGAGGTACGTCCACGTTATCGCGGAACACGCCCTGCTGCTGGCCGCGCCGGATAATGTCTGCCAGCACGTTGACCACCGGATTGATCAGCTGGTGCAACTGGGCGGACTTCTTCAGGTGGCGCGCCTCGTGCAGGTTCTCGCTGTTGACCAGGCGGATGAACTCGGGGTGCTGGTAGTACCAGTCCCAAACGAAGCGGGCCAGCGTGCGGACAGCAGCGACCGGGTCTTCATCGGTCACGTGAAGCTGTTCCTCGGCGGCACGGAACTCGGCGTACTGCTTTTCGAGCACGGCCAGGAACAGACCTTCCTTGCTGCCGTAGTAGTAATAGAGCATCCGCTCGTTGGTCTCGGCCCGCCGGGCGATCTGGTCGACGCGTGCGCCGGCCAGTCCGCCCTTTGCGAATTCTTCAGTGGCGGCGGCCAGGATGCGCCGGCGCGTGCCTTCGGGATCCCGCTTGGTTTTTGGCTCGTTTGACATGGGTTCCGGAGTCGGTCGGTTGCGCGGGATTATATGGCACGGGCGAGCATATATTGCTCGTGCCTCGTCCAAAGATCCGCCACATATCGCCCAAACGGGTGAGGCGACGGCGTGGCGCGCCAATCATCGCCGGTTCTGCCGTTTCGGGAAATCGGGGATAATCCTTGCCGCGCACACGCCCGCAGAGGCGTGCAGAAGCGTTAGTCGTCCCTCACATCGTTCCTCGCAGTCGTGACCATCACCCTCAACGCCGCCGCCACGCTGGCGGACCGCCTAGAAGCCCTGCTGCCGCAAACCCAATGCACCAAATGCGGGTTCGATGGCTGCCGCCCGTACGCCGAGGCCATGGCCCGGGGCGAGGCCACACCCAACCGCTGCCCGCCGGGCGGCGCCGAGGGCATCGTGCGGCTGTCCGCCCTGCTCGGTGTGGCGCCGCGTGCGCTGGACCCGGAGCATGGCGTGGAGCAGTCGCGGGCCGTGGCGCGCATCGACGAATCGCGCTGCATCGGCTGCACGCTTTGTATACAGGCATGCCCGGTCGATGCCATCGCCGGCGCGGCCAAGCAGATGCACACCGTGCTGCCCGACTGGTGCACCGGCTGTGATCTCTGCGTGGCACCGTGCCCGGTGGACTGCATCGACATGATTCCGGTGACGGGCGACAAGACGGGCTGGGCTGCGTGGTCGCCCGCGCAGGCCGACGCCGCCCACACGCGCTACCTGGCGCGCCGCGCCCGGCTGGTGCGCGAGCGCGAGGAGAACGACGCGCGCCTGGCCGCCAAGGCCGCGGCCAAGCTGGAGGCGCTCCAGGCGGAACCCGTCATCTCCGATGCCGAGCGCGCCGCCCAGGACCGCAAGAAGGCGATCATCCAGGCCGCGATCGAGCGCGCGCGCCAGAAACAGGCGGCCGCCGCGCCGCGCAACACCGAGAATGTGTCGCCGGCCGTGCAGGCCCAGATCGATGCCGCCGAAGCCCGCCGCGCCAAGGCCGGCCTGACGCAGGCAACCCCCGACAACAACAAGAAGACTCCCGACGCATGAACGCCGCCAAGACCCGCGCGATCTTCGAAACGCTGCGAGACGTCAACCCGACCCCGACCACGGAACTCGAATACAGCTCGCCCTTCGAGCTGCTGATTGCCGTGCTGCTCTCCGCGCAGGCCACCGACGTTGGCGTGAACAAGGCCACGCGCCTGCTGTTCCCGGTGGCCCACTCGCCCCAGCAGATGCTGGCGCTCGGCGAGGCGGGGCTGATCGATTACATCAAGACCATTGGCCTCTACAAGACCAAGGCCAAGCATGTGATGGAGACCTGCCGGATTCTGGTGGAGCGGCATGGCGGACGCGTGCCGCCGGACCGCGAGGCGCTGGAGGCCCTGCCAGGGGTGGGCCGCAAGACAGCCAACGTGGTGCTCAACACCGCGTTTGGCCAGCCGACCATCGCCGTGGATACGCACATCTTCCGCGTCTCCAACCGCACGGGGCTGGCGCCGGGCAAGAATGTGGATATCGTCGAGCAGAAGCTGCTCAAGGTGGTGCCGAAGGAGTTCCTGCACGACGCGCACCACTGGCTGATCCTGCATGGGCGCTACGTCTGCAAGGCACGCAAGCCCGAATGCTGGCATTGCGCCATCGAGCCGCTGTGCGAGTTCCGCGAGAAAACCCCGGCGCCGAAGGCGTAAGCCCCGGCGCCGGCGGGGATCAGACGATCCGGCAGGCTTCGTCGAACGACAGGCGCGGGCCGCGCGGATGCAGCTGGGCAGCGTCGCCGTAGCCCAGGTTCACGAGGAAGTTCACCGACCACTTGCCGTCAGGGAAGAACGCCGCGTTGACCTTGGCGGCATCGAAACCACCCATCGGGCCGCAGTCCAGGCCCAGCGCGCGGGCGGCCAGGATGAAGTAGCCGCCTTGCAGCGAGCTGTTCATCAGCGCATCGCGCGCGATCTTTTCGGTGTTGCCGGCGTACCACGCGCGGGCGTCGGCATGCG
Organism: Cupriavidus sp. 10L43_2; assembly: GCF_056395265.1. NCBI lineage: Bacteria > Pseudomonadati > Pseudomonadota > Betaproteobacteria > Burkholderiales > Burkholderiaceae > Cupriavidus > Cupriavidus sp. 10L43_2. The sequence continues at coordinate 215,991 of NZ_JBFTJE010000005.1, read as the reverse complement.
GGAACAGCTTCGGCAGTTGGTCGTGGAAGTGGTTGTCGAAGGCGATGATCGCGGTGACAGGCGCCGAGCGGGTCTTCTCGACGTTACCGGCAGACACGCATTCCAGCAGCCGGGCCTTCTCGGCGGCCGACTTCACGAACACGATGCGGGCCGGGCTGCTGTTGGCGGCGGTCGGGCCGAACTTCATCGCTTCATAGATCTGCTGCAGCAGGGCGTCGTCCACGTGCTTGTCCTGCCACACGTTGTGCGTGCGGGCTTCGGTGAACAATTGTGCGACTGCTGCCTGATCGATCGATTTCATTGCGCGTCTTCCCGGTTTCTGGATGAAAGAAAGCGCGATTGTACCGATCGATGCGCGGAAAGCCGAACAACGGCTTTCACGATGTCCCTCAAATCCTTTCGTCGACGGCGGTGTCTGGCTGGGCGGTGCCGCTGGCGCGACGCGTGAGCCACAGCACCCCGGCCAGGATCAACCCACCGCCGATGGCCTGCGTGGCGCCAATGTGCTCGCCCAGCAACATCGCCGCCAGCAGCACCGTCACCACCGGCTCCAGCGTGGACAGCATCGACGCCTTGGAAGCGCCCAGCCGCTGCAAGCCCGCGAAGAAGGTCAGGATGGCCAGCACCGTGGAGACCAGCGCGATGGCGATCAAGGCGAGCCAGCCGCCGGCGTCGCCCGGAAACTGCGGCGGCACGCCGGCGCCAGTGCGCAGGATGCCGACCGTCACATAGACCACCGCTGCTGCGGTGCAGATGACCGTGGTGGTGGCGATGGCGTTGACGCCGGCCGTCACGCGCGCGCCCACCACGATATAGATCGAGTAGATCACCGCCGCCGCCACGCCCAGCGCGATGCCGAGCGGGCTGCCCTCGCCGCCGCCCACTGTCAGGCCGGCGCCGACCGAGCACAGCACCAGCGCAATCACCGCCGCGTTGGTCAGCTTTTCCTTGAGAAAGATCGCCGCGAGGATCGTCACGAACAGCGGGTAGAGATAGAGCAGCAGCGCCACGAGGCTGGCCTGCGCGTAGTTCAGCGCCGTGAAGAAGCAGTAGGACTGGCTGACGTAGCCGATGCCGCCCATCGCCGCCAGCGCCAGCACGCGCCGCCACGGCGGCAGACGGATGCCGCGCGTGCGCATGACCACGGCCATTGCCACGGCGGCGAGCACGAAGCGCACCGCCAGCAGGCCATAGACATCAGCGCCGGCGGCATAGGCGTAGCGCGCGAAGATCGCCATGGCCCCAAAGGCGCTGGCGGACAGCGCAATCATCAGCACGCCGGCGAGCGTGTGGCGGGCCTGGCCGAGGGTGGCGGAAGCGGTCATGGGCGGTGCGAAGAAGCGGGAAGGAGACACCAGGAAGCCCGCATTCTACTTGTGCGCGGCGGGCGGCCGGCAGCGTTCGGAGGGCTCGTTTACAATACCGCCCATCATGTTCAATCCTTCAAGAGAAGAAGTCCGCCGGTTCTTCTGCGACGCGTGGCAGAAACGGGTGGCGGGCAATGTCCTCACCCCGCTCGAAGTGATTGCCGTCGACTGGATCGACGAGCATCCCGAATACCACCCGCTGCTGACCGATACCGAAGGCGCGCTCACGCGCGACTACACGCCCGAAGGCGGCCAGACCAATCCGTTCCTGCATCTGGCGATGCACCTGTCGATTTCCGAACAGGTGTCGATCGATCAGCCGCCCGGCATTCGCGCGGCGTATGAGGCACTTTCGCGGCGACTCGATTCCCAGCACGAGGCCCAGCACCAGATCATGGAATGCCTCGGCGAAATGCTCTGGAATGCACAGCGCACCGGTATGCCGCCAGATGGGCAGGCCTACGTCGACAATATCCGCCGCCGCGCTGCCGGCTGACCGGCTTACCCCGCACTTTTCACACCAACAATTCGTCACAAGATGCCCGCGAGCCACGTGTTAGGCTGTCGGGCATTCCAAACTCTGACGTGTCCCCGGCCCCTGCGCCGACGCGACGCGCACGATCCATGTCTCTCTCCGTGCCTCGCCGCGCCGGCTTCGGCAGCGCGGCTCTCCTTTCGTTCGCCCTGTTGGGCCCGATTTCCGCGCACGCCGCCGTCTCGCTGCTGCAACCGCCGCGCGTGATCGACGGCACGCGCCCCTTCACGCTCACGCTGCTGGTCAGCGCCGACCAGTCGACGCGGCGCTACGCGGTGCCCGATACGCTCCAGGTGAGCGCCACCGGCGATCTCGCCGCGCCCGTGCGGATCGAGATGAAGCGCACCGGCGGCGGCCCGTCCGTGCTGAACCTGCGCCACGGCGACATCCGCACCATCACCTATACCGCCGACTGGCCGGCCGGCATGCGTGGCCAGGTGCGGCTCGACGTGGCCGGCATCGACGCCGCGCCGGTCGTCGTCTCGCTGAACCGCGCGCCGCTGCCGGGCGAAGTCCCCGCTGCACCCGCCGTAGCGGCCACGGCCCCGGGCACCGCCGCGACGGAGCACAAGGATCTGGCTTCCGCCCAAGGCACGCCGCAGCCGGATGGGGCAACCGTACCCGTCACGCCGATCGTCACCGCCGCCAACGGCGGCACGCCGGGGCCCTCGCCGGCCGACCTGCGCGACGCGCAGCGCCTCTCGTTCAACGAGCCGATGTACCTGATGTTCGGCGGCCACGACGGCGCCAACGCCAAGTTCCAGATCAGCTTCAAGTACCGCCTGTTCGAGGGCGAGAACCCGACCTCGAAGAGCGTGCTGGACAACCTGTACTTCGCCTACACGCAGTTCTCGCTATGGGACCTGCACGACGAATCGCGCCCGTTCCGCGACACCAACTACCGGCCCAGCCTCTATTACTACCTGTCCGATACGGGCGTGAAGAACAGCTTGATCAGCCGACTCTCGCTGGCCACCGGTTTCGAGCACGAGTCGAACGGGCGCGATGGCGACCAGTCGCGCAGCGTCAACACGCTGTTCCTGAAGCCGACCATGTATTTCGGCGACCAGACCGACTGGCACTGGCGCGTGGCGCCCAAGGTGTACGCCTACGTCGGCAAGAGCGACAACGAGGACATCGCCCACTATCGCGGCTACATGGACCTGCTGGTGGCCTATGGCCGGCCCGATTCGTGGGAGTTCGCCGCCACGCTGCGCAAGGGCACGCGCAAAGGCTATGGCAGCGTCGACGCGCAGCTCACCTACCCGCTCGCGCGGCTGCTGCCGGGCACGGCGGGATACCTGATGGCCGGCTACTTCTACGGCTACGGCGAGAGCCTGCTCGACTACAACCAGAAGACGCCGTGGCAGTTCCGTATCGGCTACGCGCTGTCGCGCTGATCAACCGGCCAGCGGCTTGCCCTCGGCCTTGAGCCGCGCGTTAGCCACGGCGGACGCAAACTGCCCGTGGCCGTGCCAGCCCGTGGCGCGGCCCAGCTTCTTGCCCCGCTGGAAGAACATGAACACCGGAATGCCGTGCAGGCCGAAACGCTTGCCCAGCTCGGGGTGTTCGTAGACGTTGGCGTGCAGCCAGCGCAGGTTCAGCGCCCGAATCGGGTCCGGGTTGGCGAGCATCGCCTTCTTGGCCATCTCGCAGTTGAAGCAGTCCACGCCCCAGAAGAACACGCAGACCAGGTCTTCGCCGGCGGCGGCGATGGCCGCGTCGATGGTGCTCCCGTCGACAGCCTGCATGGCGAAGGCGTCGAAGGCGCGGTGATCGAGATGATCGGGATGGGGGGATTGAGCGTCGTCTGACATCGCAGGGTTCCTGGAAACAACAACGCCCGGGCGTTCAGGCACCGGGCGTCGGGTCAGGCTTGGGGGTTTCCGGCTTGCGCGGGATTTAGCGCGGCGCCGAGACCGTCACCAGTGCCGGGCGCAGCACGCGCTCGGCAATCATGTAGCCGCGCTGGAGCACGTTCACCACGGTGTTGGGCTCCTGCTCGGACGGCACCATCGAAATCGCCTGATGACGATGCGGGTCGAACTTCTCGCCCACCGGGTTCAACTCGACGATCTTGCCGCGCTCGAAGGCGGCGGCCAGCTGGCGGGCGGTCAGCTCCACGCCTTCGCGCAGCTTCTTGAGGTCGCCGGTGTTGTCGGCCAGCGCAGCCTGCAGGCTGTCCATCACGGGCACGAGGTTGTCGGCGAAGTTCTCGATCGCGAACTTGTGTGCCTTGCTGACCTCGTCCTGCGACCGGCGGCGGATGTTCTCGCCCTCTGCCGTGGCGCGCAGGAACAGCTCGTAGTTTTCCTTGGCCTTGGCCTCCAGGTCGGCCACCTGTTGCGTGAGGCGGGCCACGTCATCGCCGGCCGGGGCGTCCGTGCCAGGCTGCTGGGCGCGCAGGGCATCGTCCGCCGCCTGCGGCGCGCTCGAAGCTGAGGATGGCGTCTGGGTCTGGTTCTGTTCTTCCATGTCGATCCGTATCAAATCTAAAACTCGGCCCGCCTGGCGCAGGCCGTCGGGTGGGTCGGGATGCCAAACCGGCAAGTCTAGCCGCAGTTGGCGCCACTCCCCGTTTTTTCAAGTGTGAAGGGGGCGAGACGCCGAAATACGCGGTTACAAAGCCGTGATTGATGCAATCTGGTGTTCATTGCTTTGCTGCAACGCAATGACTAAGATCTATCAATGAAAAATGACAAAAATAACGGGAGCACGCTGTGAATCATTTTGGTGCATCCTTCGGAAGGTTCGCCATGCACAAGCTGCCTGTTGTTACCGTGTGCCTACTCGCCGCGCTGTCGGTGATGACACTCTTCATCTGCGCCTCCGGCGCGTTCACGCCGCGTGAAACCGAGTATGGCAGCGGCAAGGCGGTGTTCAAGCACTACATCGTTCCGTACTTCCCGTACAACCGCTGAATCCCTAATTTCTGAAATCGTCGATCCGGCGCCGGTCGCGCTTGGTCGGGCGGCCCTGTAGCTGCGCCGTCGGCTCAGGCTGCATGCGCCGCCGTTCCGCCTCTTCCTGACGCCGGGCCTGGCTTGCCGGCGTTTCTGCATACAGCGTCTGCGCCACGGGCGCCGACCCGCGCGAGGCGGCCACGCCCTTCACCTCGATCTCCCAACGCTGCTGGTGCGCGTCGATCATCACGGCGTCGCCGGGCTTCACTTCGCGTGAATTCTTGACCGGCTGGCCGTTGACCTCCACCCGGCCCCGCTCCACGGCCTCGGCCGCCAGCGAGCGCGTCTTGAAGAACCGGGCGCACCACAGCCATTTGTCGATGCGTTGCCGGGCACCCGCCTCGAAGTCCACATCCATCGTCTAACTCCTTGATTCCTTACGCCGCGGCACCGCGGGTCTGCGCCCGCGAGCGCCGCGCTTCCAACTCGTGCGGATGCGGCTGGCGCAATGGCCAACCTTGCAGATGCTGCAGCGCGATCTCGGCCAGCCCGGCAATCCAGTAGTCCGCATCATTCAGGCAGGGAATGAAATGGAATTCCTGGCCGCCCGCCACGCGGAATTCGGACTGCCCTTCCATGGCGATTTCCTCGAGCGTCTCGATGCAATCGGCCGGGAAGCCGGGGCAGAACACGTCCACGCGATGCGTGCCGACCTTGCCGAGTTCGGTCAGCGTCGGCGCGGTATAGGGCTGGAGCCATTCCGCCTTGCCAAAACGCGACTGAAACGTCACTTGATACTGGCCCGCTTGCAGGCCGAGCGCCTCGCCCAGCATCCGCCCGGTCTTCAGGCATTCGCAATGGTAGGGGTCCCCCAGATCCAACAATCGGCGCGGCAGGCCGTGGAAGGACAGGATCAGCTTGTCGCCGCGGGCAAAGTCCGGCATGCCGTGCTGCGCCCAATAACCCCTCACCTGCTGCTGCAGGGCCGAAATATAGGCCGGATGATCGTTAAAGTGCTTTATCAGTCGCAATTCCGGCTGATTTCGCCAGCCGGCGAGCACGCGAAAGACCTCGTCGAACGCGGTGGCCGTGGTCGTCCCGGAATACTGCGGATAAAGTGGCAATAACAGCACTTGTTCCGTACCCTGCCGGCGCAGGGCCTCCATAACCGAAGCAATCGACGGATTGCCGTAGCGCATGGCGCAGGCCACGGTCACGTCGTGGCCGAGCCGGTGCATGTGCTGCTGGAGCGCGTGGGCCTGACGCTCGGTGTGCACCAGCAGCGGCGAGCCGGTCATGTGCGCCTCGCGCAGCCAGATCGATTCGTACTTCATGGCCGAAGCGCGCGAGCGGAACGGCAGGATCAGCCCGTGCAGGATCGGCAGCCAGGCCAGACGCGGGATCTCGACCACACGGGGGTCGGACAGGAACGCCTTCAAATACTGCCCCACCGCCTTGGGCGTGGGCGAATCCGGCGTGCCCAGGTTGATAAGCAGGATGGCCGTGCGGGGCGCCTGGCCATGCTGGTAAGCCGGTTCTGCCGAGAACGTCATAGGGTTTCCGGAAATGGCGGGCGCCACGCACGCGCTGTCACGTGGCGTGCCCGCAAGCTGCCATCAGTTCTGGGAGAGCGCGCTCGAGAGCAGCCGCGCGGTGATGTCGACGATCGGGATGACCCGTTCATAGGCCATCCGCGTCGGGCCGATCACGCCGAGCGTGCCGACGATCTGCCCATCGACACCATAGGGCGCGGTAATGACGGCCATGTCTTCGAGCGGCACGAGCTGGCTTTCGCCGCCGATGAAGATCTGCACGCCCTGCGCGTGGCTCGAGACATCGAGCAGCTGCAGCAGGTTGGTCTTGTGTTCGAAGACATCGAACAGCCGGCGCAGCTTGTCCATGCTGGACGACAGGTCTTCCACCTCGAGCAGCTTGCGCTCGCCGGAGATGAACACCTGGTCGTCATCCTCGGCCATGGCGCTGCTGCCCGCCTCCACGGCGGCCTGCATCAGCGCTGACATATCGCGGCGGATGTCCTGCAATTCCACGCGCAGATGGCTGCGCACGGCATCGAAACTCATGCCGGCGTAGTGGGAATTGAAGAAATTGGCCGCCTCGATCAGCTGGGCGGGGGTGTACGGCAGTTCGGTCTGGATGATGCGGTTCTGGACGTCGCCCTCGGGGCTGACGATGATCAGCAGGATGCGCTTCTCCGACAGGCGCATGAACTCCACCTGGCGGAACGACTGGCCCCGGCGCGGCGTCATGATCACGCCGGCAAAGCGGGAGAGGTTCGACAGCGTATGCGCGGCGGCCGTGATCATCCGCTGCGGCCCCAGCTGCTGTCCGCCCAGCTGGCCCTGGATCTGGCCGGTCAGCGCGGCCAGTTCGGCGGTCATTTCGATCGTGCCGCCCTCCAGCGGGCGCGCCGTGAGCATCGAATCGACAAACAGCCGGTATCCGCGCGGCGTGGGAATCCGGCCGGCCGACGTATGCGGGCTGGCGATGAACCCCATTTCCTCGAGGTCGGACATCACATTGCGGATGGTCGCCGGCGAGAGATCGAGACCCGAGTACTTGGACAGGGTGCGCGAGCCCACGGGCTGGCCTTCGGCGATGTAGCGCTCGATCAGGGTCTTGAGAAGCGTTTTCGAACGTTCGTCCATAGTGCCCCGATTTTAAACAACTTTCCCCGGTTCGGGCGGGCTTCGCACCGGTGCGTGCCCGCCTACTGACAATGGTCACGGCGGTATGGTCTAATCCCGGCATGTCTGCCCCCCAGAACCCAGCCATCGCCCCCGCCGCCGCGCCCCGCGCCGCGTTCCAGACCGTTGCCCTGGTCGGCCGGTACGCGACCGCCGGCATCGAGGGCCCGCTCGAGGAACTGGCCGCCGTCATCTCGCGCAACGGCCAGGACGTGGTGTTCGAGCGCGAAACCGCGCAGGCGACCGGCCTCTCCGGCTACCCCGTCTTCTCGGCCGACGAGATCGGGCGCGAGGCCGACGTGGCCGTGGTGCTCGGCGGCGACGGCACGCTGCTGGGCCTGGCCCGCCAGCTGGCCGGGCTGAATGTGCCGCTGATCGGCGTGAACCATGGCCGGCTGGGCTTCATGACCGACATCCCGCTCGAAGACGTGACGCGCGCCCTGCCCGAGATGCTGGCCGGCCGCTACGAGGCCGAGACCCGCATGCTGCTGGAATCCCGCGTGATCCGTGACGACGGCGTGATCTTCTCCGCGCTGGCGTTCAACGACGTGGTGGTCAACCGCTCGGGCATTTCCGGCATGGTCGAGCTGGCCGTCTCGGTGGACGGCTATTTCATGTACAACCAGCGTTCGGACGGCCTGATCGTCTCCACGCCCACCGGTTCCACCGCCTACGCGCTGGCCGCCGGCGGACCGATCCTGCATCCTACGCTGTCTGGGCTGGTACTGGTGCCAATTGCTCCGCACGCGCTGTCCAATCGCCCGATCGTGCTGCCGCACGACGCCGAAGTGACGATCGAGGTGGCCACCGCGCGCGACGCGAGCGCCAATTTCGACATGCAGTCTCTGACCTCGCTGCTGCAGGGCGACCGGATCGTCGTGCGCCGCTCCAGCAAGACCGTGACCCTGTTGCATCCGGTGGGCTACAACTACTACGCCACGCTGCGCAAGAAGCTGCACTGGCACGAATACCCGACCGAGGACAACCGGCTCTGAGCCGGCCCCCACTCCCCCCAAGGCCACGATGCTCCGCAGCCTGTCCATCCGCGATTTCGTCATCGTCGATACGCTCGACCTCGACTTCACCACCGGCTTCACCGTCTTCACCGGCGAGACCGGCGCCGGCAAGTCCATCCTGATCGATGCACTGGCCCTGGTGCTCGGCGAACGCGCCGACGCCGGCGTGGTGCGCGAAGGCAGCACCCGCGCAAGCATCAGCGCCACCTTCGGCACGCACGCGGCGCTGGACGCCTGGCTGGCCGAGCGCGAACTGTCCGGCGACGAAACCGGCCTGGACGGCGAAGGCACCGTGCTGCTGCGCCGCACCGTCGATGCGGGCGGGCGCAGCAAGGCGTTCATCAACGGCACGGCGGCCACGCTGACCCAGTTGCGCGAGGTGGGCGACCAGCTTGTCGACATCCACGGCCAGCACGCCCATCAGCTACTGCTCCGCCCGGACGCCCAGCGCCACCTGTTCGACGCCCACGCAGGCCTGACCGAACAGGCCGGCGCGGTGGCGGAGGCGTGGCGGGCCTGGCGCGCCTGCGTGCGCCAGCGCGAAGCCGTGGAGTCGCAATCGCGCGAAATGCAGCTCGAACGCGAGCGCCTGGAATGGCAGGTTGGCGAACTCGACAAGCTGGCGCCGCAGGCGGGCGAGTGGGAAGAGATCCAGGGCGAATACAACCGCCTCTCGCACGCGGCCGGCCTGATCGACGGCAGCCGCGCCGCGCTGGACGCGTTGTCCGAGGCCGATGGCGCCGTGCTGTCCGTGCTCAACAGCGTGGTGCACCGCATCCAGCAACTGGCCGATGTCGATCCCGCGCTACGCGACGTGCTCGCCGCGCTGGAACCGGCGCAGGTGCAGGTCGAGGAAGCCGCGCATTCGCTGACGCGCTACGTCGACCGGCTCGAACTCGATCCGGAACGCCTGCAGGCCGTGGAAGCGCGCATGCAGGCGCTGCACACGGCGGCGCGCAAGTATCGCCTGCCGCCGGAGCAACTGCCGGACGAGCTACTGGCCCGCCGCCAGCAGCTCGACGACCTGCAGTCCGCGCAGGACCTCAACAAGGTGCTGGCCCGCGAGGCCGCCGCGCGCGCCGCCTACCTGACGCTGGCGCGGCACCTGTCCGCCGCACGCAAGACCGCTGCCAAGGCGTTGTCCGGCGCGGTCACGGACGCCATGCAGGGCTTGTCGATGGCCGGCGGCACCTTCGTGGTGGCGCTGAACCCGCTCGACGAGGCCGAAGGCCAGAGCCACGGGCTGGAGCAGGTGGAATTCCTCGTCGCCGGCCATGCCGGCGTGACGGCCCGCCCGCTGGCCAAGGTGGCGTCCGGCGGCGAACTGGCGCGGATCAGCCTCGCCATCTCCGTCATCACGAGCGAAGCCGCGCCCACGCCCACGCTGATCTTCGACGAGGTGGATACCGGCATCGGCGGCGCCGTGGCCGAGGTGGTGGGCCGGCGCCTGCAGGAACTGGGCCGCGCGCGGCAGGTGCTCTGCGTGACCCACCTGCCGCAGGTGGCGGCGCAGGCTGGCACGCACCTGCTGGTCAGCAAGGAGACGGCCGACGCCACGAAGGCCCGGGCCGCCGTCACGCGGTCCAGGATCCGCGTGCTCGACACCGAGGGCCGTGTCAACGAGACCGCGCGCATGCTGGGCGGGGCCACGGTGACCGCCACGACGACGCAACACGCGCAGGAGATGCTGGCGCAAGGGGCACGCGCTGCGGAACTGGCCGCGAGTCCTGCGGCCAACCAGGCCAGCACCACCCCGCGCGAAGGGGGCTCGCGCCGCCCGCGCCGGGCTGCTGGCTAAAGCCGCACCGTCGCCACGTCCGCATCCCGCTATATATATAGATACAGATTTCAGGAGCTTCGCCCCATGACCGCTGGTCAGTCCCCGCAACACCCCCGCCGCAAGGTCCTGGCGATGGCGCTGGCCGCCGCTGCTTCGCTGGCATCGCTGGGCGCCGTCTCGGGCTGCGCGTCGGAGTCGAAATCGTTCGCCCCGCCGCGCGGCAGCATCACCGACGACCGCGCCATCGGCGACATCCTCGTCAAGTTCACGCCACCCGAGGTGACAGTGTCCGAGGATGCCGGCAAGCTGCTGGCGACGATCGAGGGCCCGGTGCGGTACGTGGTGAAGCGGCCGATGTCCGGTGGCGTGTGGCTGGTCACCGCCATCACGGCCGCGCCCGACATCACGCTCGAGCAGGCTGTGACCACGCTCCAGGCCGCGCCGCGCGTGGAATCGGCCACGTCGGACCGCACGCTCAAGCCGCATCGCACCATGCCCACCAGCCGGGACATGCCTGCGCAATAAAGCGCCCGTTTTCCTGTAGGTTGTAGCTCAGCAGTTCAGCAGTTCGCATCGCACTACCAACGCCCCCAGGAGTCGTAGATGCCACACCACACGCTGAAGCGCGGCCGTCGCGCCGCCCAAGGGCTGTCCGCCGCACTGCTGGCGGTAGCCGCCTGCTGGAGCCTGCCGGCGACCGCGCAGGGCGCCGCCGGAGCGCGGGCCGCGCCGGTCTACACGGGCAACTACATCGTGCGCTGGCGGGACGGCAGCCAGCCCGCCACCTCCACCCAGATGTCCACCCAGATGCGCAACGTGGAGGCCAACACGGGCCTGGCGCTCGGCGTGAAGCGGTCGATGGCGGGCACGCTGCAACTGATGAGCGTGACCGACACCAAGGGCGACAACCCCGAAACGGTGGCGAAGCGACTGCGCCAGGACCCGCGCATCGCCGATGCGGTGCCCGACCGCTGGCTGCGCCTGCACGACTCCATTCCCAACGACCCCGAATTCGCCAGCGCCCAGACCTATATGGCCCTGCCGAGCCAGGTCGTGGGCGCCGCCAACCTCACACGCGCCTGGGACCGCTCGCGCGGCAACGCCAGCATCGTGGTGGCCGTGGTCGACACCGGCTACCTGCCCCACCCGGACCTGATCGACCGGCTCGTGCCTGGCTACGACTTCATCAGCACCACCGCCGTCTCCAATGACGGCGATGGCCGCGACAGCGATCCGATCGATCCGGGCGATTTCGTGCCGGCCGGCCAGACGTGTCAGGACGGCAGCGGACAGGCCAACAGCACGTGGCACGGCACGCGCGTGGCCAGCGTGCTGGGCGCGCTGACCAACAACGGCGTGGGCATCGCCGGCGTGGACTGGGCCGCGCGGATCCAGCCGGTGCGCGTCTCGGGCCGCTGCGGCGCGCTGTTGTCCGATACGGTCGATGGCATGCGCTGGGCCGGCGGGCTCGCCGTGCCCGGCGTGCCGGCCAATCCGACGCCCGCCAAGGTCGTCAATATCAGCCTGGGCGGCGGCAGCTGCTCGTCCATCGAACAGCAGGCCGTCAACGACCTGAACGCCGCCGGCGTAGTGGTCGTGGCCGCAGCCGGCAATTCGGCCGGTGCCGTGGAAGCCCCCGCCGACTGCACCGGCGTCATCGCCGTCACCGCTCACGCGAACGATGGCGAGAACGCCAGCTTCGCCAACGTCGGCCCGCAGGTCGCCCTGAGCGCCCCGGGCGGCGGCTGCGGCAACTCGCGCGTGGTCATGGTCGGCAACACACCCACCTGCTCCACGCCCGGCGGCTCGTCGCTGATCCGCACGCTGAGCAATTCCGGCACGACCACCGCCGGCAACTTCGTCATCAGCAACTCGGCCGGCACCAGCTTCGCCGCGCCGATGGTCTCCGGCGTGGTATCGATGATGTTCGCGGTCAACGGCGCGCTGACGCCAGCCCAGGTCACCGCTGGCCTGAAAAGCTCCGCGCGCGCCCATCCCGCCAATACCTACTGCACGGCCAGTGCCAACGTCGGCAAATGCGGCGCAGGATTGCTGGACGCCGACGGCGCGCTGGTGGCCGCCGCGAACCCGGCCGCCACGGCAACCCCCGCCCCCGCGCCGGTGGCCTCGGATAGCGGAGGCGGTGGTGGTGGCGGTGGGGCCATCGCGCCCTGGAGCGCGGTGGTGTTGCTGGGAATTGGTGTGGTGGGATTTGGGATGCGGCGGCGGGTTCGCTAGCGCCCCGCGTCATTCCCGCGCCGCGTGCGCCACCATTCCTGCAGGACCCAGCACGCCAGCCCGGCGATTGCGCCGGCTGCGTGGGCCGCGCGGACGATGCTGAAGCCCCAGGAGGGGTCGAAGACGAGAGCGGCGAGCCAGGACTGCTCGGTCCAGACTTTGCCGATCACCACCAGGCAGGTGATGACGCCGATCACGCGCGAGACGCCTGGGGCTTGCAGCAGGCGCAGGCCGGTCCAGAGGGCCAGGCCGTGGAGCGCGCCGGAGAGCCCGCCGTACCAGCCGACCGAGGGGATTCTTAGCAAGGCCACCTGCACGGCCAGCCCGCTGATGACCAGCACGGCCAGCATCTCGCGGATGCGGGTGGCGCGGCCGGCCAGCAGCAGCAAGCCTGCGGCCGCGGCCAAGTCGACCAGATAGTGGCGCCAGTCCAGATGGACCCACATTGCCGTGGCCAGGCGCCACCACTGGCCGTCCAGCCGCACGGCATCGCGCAGGTACAGCCCGTGGGCGTGCAGCCAGGGGACGAAGGTGAACAGCGCGGCCACCCCGGCCACACCGGCGATGGTCGCCAGCATGGCCGGCCAGCCGTGGTCGGGCTGGGGCGGGGCCGAACTACTCACCGAAGACTGCGCTCCACAGGGCTCGCACCTGCGTGGCCTGCTCCGCCACGGACGCCGGCGGCACGCGCGCCTGGTCCTGGCCATCGAGCCGCAGCTTGTGCTGGCGTGCGCGGAATAGCCGGTAGGCATCGCCCACGGCCACAGCGACGGTCTTGTCGATCAAACCCAACTCGCCGGCCATGCGCAGCAGCGCGATATTGCCCTTGTTCCCGGTCAGCGACGGATGCGCGCCACTGTGCAGCAGCACGAGGTACTGCACCGTGAATTCGATGTCGACCATGCCGCCCCGGTCGTGCTTGAGGTCGAACAGCGGCATGGGGTTGGGATGGCCCTCGGCCACCTTGGCACGCATCTGCACGATTTCGTCGCGCAGCGCGGCGGCGTCGCGCGGCTGGCGCAGCACCTCTTCGCGCAGTGCTTCGAAGCGCGCGCCGATCTCGCTGTCGCCGGCGCACCAGCGCGCCCGCGTGAGCGCCTGATGCTCCCAGACCCAGGCCGTGTTGTCGCCCTCGCGCAGTTGGTAGCGCCGGAACGCGTCGAAGCTCGTCACGAGCAGCCCCGCCGCGCCGTTGGGCCGCAGCCGCATGTCCACGTCGAACAGCATCCCGGCCGCCGTGTGACTCGTGAGCCACGTGATCAGGCGGCGAGCGTAGGCTGCGTAGACGTCAGGCGCGCGCTCGTGGTCATCGTCATAAAGAAAGATGATGTCGAGGTCGGACGCATAGCCCAGCTCCTTGCCACCCAGCCGCCCGTAGGCGATGACCGCGAAGCGCGGTGTCTCGGTGTGGCGCGTGGCCAACTGGGCCCAGACCGCCCCGAGCGTGACTTCGAGCATCGCATCGGCCAGATCTGAGAGACGGTCGGCCACCTGCTCCACCGTTAGCAGGCCGTGCAGGTCCTGCAGCAGGATCCGGAAGGTTTCGGCATGGTGCTCGCGACGCAGGATGTCCATCTGCATCTCGATCTGCCCGTGCGCCACCTGCAGGCGCTCGGCCACGCGGGCACGGAAGGCGGGCCAGTCCGGCGCGCTCGCCAGGGCCTCGCTATCGAGCAGTTCGTCCAGAAGTTGCGGATGGCGCGTCAGGTAGGCCGCCGCCCAGCGCGAAGCATGCAGCGTCTGGGCGACGCGATCCATCGCCTGCGGGTACTCGGACAGCAGCGAAAGATACGAGGCTCGCCGACTGATCGCATCGAGAAAATCGAGGAAACGGGCGATGGTGCTGTCGGCATCGTCCTGCTTGTTGGCGAGGTCGAGCGCGCGGTTGACCAGTTGGTCGAAGCGCGCCCGGCTCGACTCGGACAACGCGCGGTAGCGCACCGAGGTGGCGATGGCGCGCAGGCGGTCGTAGAGGCCGGTGCAGTCGCTGAAGCCGGCCGCCTGGAGGCGCTGGCATGGCGAGGACTCGGGATCGGTCTCGTCCGGGCCGTCCTGCGTGGGCCGCGAGCCCTGCCCTTCCCGCACGATCTCGGGCCAGAGCGCCTCGCACTGCGGCGCGTCCGGGTCGCTGAACGGATCGGCGAAGGTGGCTTCGAACTGCTGCGCCACGGGCGCCATCAGCCCATCCATCTGGGCGACCAGCGCAGGCCAGTCCTCGTAGCCCATCATCCGCGCCACGGCCAGCTGTTCATCCTCGCTGGTCGGCAGGTGGTGGGTCTGGGCGTCGTCGCGGTATTGCAGGCGGTGTTCCAGCTGGCGCAGGAAGCGGTAGGCATCGGCCAACTGCTCGGCCTGCCCCGCCGGGAGGAGGTTGCGGGCCACGGCGACGTCGAGGACTTCGAGCGTCGGCCGCACGCGCAGCGCGGGGTCCTGGCCGCCGCGGATCAACTGGAACACCTGCGCCATGAACTCGATCTCGCGGATGCCGCCGCGCCCGAGCTTGATATTGAACGAGCGCTGGTTCACGCCGTGGCCGGCCAGCCCGCCGCTGCGCTTGGCCGCTTCCGCACGGATCTGGGCGTGCAGCGCGCGGATGGCGGCGATCACGCCATAGTCGAGGTAGCGCCGGAACACGAACGGCGTGGTCAGCCGGCCCAGCAGCGCGGCGGTGCGCGTGGCGTGCGGCGTGTCCAGCGCGGACACCACGCGGCCCTTGATCCACGCGTAGCGCTCCCACTCGCGGCCCTGCACGACGAGGTATTCCTCGAGCATGCCCAGGCTGCACACCAGCGGGCCGGCATCGCCATTGGGCCGCAGCCGCATGTCCACGCGGAACACGTAGCCGTCGGCGGTCACCTCGGACAGCAGGTTGATCAGGCGCCGCCCCACTCGGATGAAATATTCGTGGTTCGAGAGGCTGCGCGCCCCGCCCTGGGTATCGCCATCCTCGTCATAAAGAAAGATCAGGTCGATATCTGACGAGACGTTGAGTTCGCGCCCGCCCAGCTTGCCCATGCCCACCACCACCAGCTCCTGCACCTCGCCGCTCTGGGCGCCGGTGGGCCGGCCGTAGGTGGCGACCAGGTCGTCGCCGAGCACGCGCAGGCCGAACTGGATGCCGAGTTCGGCCAGGTCGGTCATCGCCCCCGTGATCTCGCCGAGCGGGGCCAGCCCGCGCAGGTCGCGCTCGATTACCACGCACATGACTTCGGCCCGCAGCCGGCGCAGCGCCTGGGCGGCGGCGGCTTCGGCATCGGCGGACGGGGCGTGGAGCGCCTGCAGCCGCGACTCCATCCACGCACGCGTCAGGGGCGCCCGGGCGGCATCGGCCACCACGGCGGCCAGTTCGGGGCGCGCCTGGAGCACGCGGCGGGCGTAATGGGAGGCCTGCCCCGAGTACAATACGTCGCCCTCGCCGGCGGCATTGGAATCCGTGGCGGGTAACTCCCTGGCCATCACCGTGGCATAGGCCCCTTCGACCATGTTGCCGATGGGTCCAGGCGGCGCATCCGGCGCCTCGGTGGGAAGGGGGTGAGCCGGGGCGGCGCCCGCGGCGGAACTCGTCGGATCAGGGACAGTCATTCCAGTAACTTTGCAATGCGGGCAGGCGCCGTGGCGATACGCGGTGGCGCAACAACGCACCCTTATCGACCACTTTGGAGAGCGGCTAGTATTGTCGGATAATCTGCGCATGTCCAGACGCCCCGCCGCCCCTGCCGCGCCCGCCGACGGTTCAACGTCCGCCAGCGCCGCTGCCGAGGCGTCCGCCGCCACCGCCGGGCAGGCTTCCCAGGCTTCTCAATCCTCCTCCGCACCCGCGCCCAGCGTGGCGTCCGGCGTGGGTGCGCGGCTGCGTGCGGCCGCCCGTAGCGGCTGGCGCGCGCTGTGTGCCGGCGTCGTGCATCCGGTCTGGCCCCGGCTCTGGCGAATGTTGGTGCGCATCGTGCTGGCGCTGGCCGCACTCGCCGTGATGGCGGTGCTGCTGATCCGCTTCGTGCTGTGGCCGCAGGCCCATACTGCGCGCCAGTGGCTGGAGCAGCAAGGCTCGGCGGCATTGACCGCCCAATTGACCATCGGCGAGCTGGATACATTCTGGGACGGTTGGCATCCGGCGTTCCGCGCGCGCAACGTGCGCGCCGTGGACAGCCAGCAGCGCGTGCTGCTCTCCGCCGGCATCCTCGACGGCAAGCTCTCCTGGCATTCCGTGCCGGCGCTGACCCTGCAGTTCGCCAGCCTGATGGCCGAGCGCACCGATGTGCTCGTGCGCCGCACGCCCGAGGGCCGCCTGCTGGTGGCCGGCGTGCCGATCGAGGCGCACCCGTCCACGACCAATGACGATCCGTTCCTGAACTGGCTGCTGGCCCAGGGCCATATCGAGCTGATGAGCGGCAACCTGCGCTGGCTCGACGAAAAGGCCCGCCTGCCGCAACTGGACGTGGCCGACATCCATTTCACCGCGCACCGCAACGGCGCCCAGCACACGGTCCGGCTGGAGGCACGCAGCGCCTCGCTGGCGCCCCAGCCACTGGTCTTCCAGGCCGCGCTGCGTCACGACTACCTGCGCGCCACCGGCGACTGGCGCCACTGGACCGGCCAGGCCAACTGGGACTTCAGCCAGATGCAGCTGCCGGTGGTGCAGCGCTACCTCGCCATCTTCGACCACGTGGACAGCGGCGTCTTCAGCACGTCCGGGTCGGTCGATTTCCGCGAAGGCCACCTGATCGGCAGCCAGATGCGGATGCGCGCCACGGGCGTGGACCTGCAGCTGGCCGGCGCCGCCGAGCCGCTGAAGCTGGCCAACGCGCAGGCGCTGCTGCTGCACAAGGGCGACCGTGCCGGCAACCACCAGTTGACCATCGACACCCTGCTCTGGCAGCCCGAGCCGCTGGCCGGGCCGCCTTCGAGCGCCGATACGTCCTGGCGCGAAGGCATGCGCAAGGTCACCGTGAACTGGACCCGCGACAACCAGGGCGAACTGCGCAAGTTCGCGCTCAAGGCGCCCACGTTCGACCTGAACACGGTGCGCGCGCTCGCCACCTCCCTGCCGCTGGACACCGCGCTGCTACGCCAACTGCGCGCGCTCCAGCCGGCCGGCCATATCGACAACCTCGACGTGGCGTGGTCGCGCGACCGTGCCGGGATGCTGTCACGCGCCCCGGGGGCATCCCACTACGCAGTGCAGGGCACGCTGCGCAAGGTTTCGGTGAACAGCCAGCCGGCCGTGCCGGCCATGGCTGCCGATGGCCTGCCCCGCGCCGGCACGCCCGGCTTCGCCCAGATTTCGGGCAATTTCAGTTTCGATGACCGCCAGGGCACCGCGCGCGTGGACAGCACCGATGCCGCGCTGATGTTCCCGGGCGTGTTCGAGGAGCCGCGCATCCCGTTCGACGAACTGCGCGGCGAGATCCGCTGGACGCAGGAGTCCGGCAAGCTCGCGGTGCACACGGATGGCGTGCGCTTTGCCAACGCCGACACGGCCGGCACGGTGCGCGGCGGCTGGCACGCCGGCGGCGACGGCCATGGCGGCATCGCCGATATTTCGGGCGAACTGGACCGCGCCCTGGCCAACCGCATCGTCCGCTACCTGCCGCTGACGCTGCCCAGCACGCGCCATTACCTGGGCGGCGCGCTGGTCGGCGGTGAGGCCACCGGCGCCAAGTTCCTGATCAAGGGCGACCTGGCCCACTTCCCGTTCCATCCCCCGTTCCAGAAGGCGGGCGACTTCCGCGCCGAGATTCCGGTGCAGAACGTGAGCTACCAGGTGGCCCCACACGAGACCGGGCCGAACGTGAATGGTGGCGTGACCGGCAACAGTAATGGCAACGGCCACGGCAAGACCAACGGCAACGGAAATAGCAATGCCAACGCCGGCACGGCCTGGCCCGACTTCACCGACATCCAGGGCAATGTGATGTTCGAGCGCGGCAGCCTGACCTTCCTGGCCAAGCGCGCGGCAGTGCGCGGCGTGCCGGGCGTGGTGCTGCAGAACGTCAACGGCCGCATCGACGATCTGAGCGACCACGGCCACCTGATGATCGATGGCATGGCCAACGGGCCGGTGCAGAGCTTCCTGCGCTTCATCGCCAATACCCCGGTCAAGGGCTGGACCGGAAACGTGACGGAAAACTCACACGCACCCGGTCAGGGCGACCTGAAGCTGAAACTCGACCTGCCGCTGCATCACGCAGCCGGCACCAAGGTCGACGGCCAGTTCCGCTTCCCCGGCAACGATGTGACGCTGTTCCCGGAACTGCCCACGCTCTACGGCGCGACCGGCGTGGTGGCCTTCAACGAGCACGGCTTCCGGCTCGATAACGTGCGCGGCCGCTTCCTTGGCGGCGAGACGCGGATCGGGGGCGGCACCCAGTCCGACGGCACCACGCGCGTGACCGTGGGCGGCACCGCCACGGCGGCCGGCCTGCGCGACGCGCTGGCCGCGGCGGGCAGCAGCGCGGGCACGCATATGGAAGGCGCCACCGCCTACAACGCCGAGATCGGCATCCGCGACAAGCATCTCCAGATCCAGGTGGGCTCCAGCCTCGTCGGCATGGCGCTGAACCTGCCGGCGCCGCTGGTCAAGACGGCTGCGCAGGAAATGCCGCTGCGTTTCGACCTGCGTCCCGCCACGGCGGCGGCCCGCGCCGGGCAGGACGATCTGACCGTGCAACTGGGCAACGCGGTGGCGGCGCGCTATGTCCTGCGGCGCGGCGCCGAGGGCCTGGAGGTCATCTCGGGCGGCATCGGCGTGGGCCAGCCGGCGCCTCAGCCGGCGACCGGCGTCACGGCCGCACTGACCGCCGAGCGGTTCGACGTCGATGCCTGGCGCAACGCGCTGGGCGGCACGGCGCCATCGCCGGCCGCGCCGGGCCGCGACAACCCGAACAACGTCGATCGCAACTCGCCCTTCCTGCCCGAGCGCGTGACCGTGCGCGCCAAGGCGCTCGATGCCTTCGGACGCAGCCTCGACGACGTCTCGCTCGACGCCACCCGCGAAGGCAGCGGCTGGAACGCGCAGATGACCTCGCGCCAGATCGCCGGCACGGCGCAATGGCGGCGCGATGCCAACACGCCGTCCGGCGCGCTGTCCGTGCGGCTGTCGCGGCTGGACATCCCCGAAGCCGCCGATGACGGCCATGCCGTCGACACCATGGCGCGCAATATCGAGGAACTGCCCGCCCTGGACCTCGTGGCGGACAAGTTCATCCTGCGCGGCAAGGACTTCGGCAAGCTGGAAGTCAAGGCGCACACCAGCCACGCCGGCAACGAGCCAGTCTGGACGCTGGACAACCTCACCATCGAACAGCCGGGCGCCACGCTGACCGGCAATGGCACCTGGCGCGTACCGCGCCGCCTGCGCGATGCCGTGGCGAGCGGCAACGCCTCTCCCACCGAGGGCCGCCGCACGCTGCTGAACTTCAAGCTCGACATCCGCGACGCCGGCGACGTGCTGGACCGCATGGGCATGGCGCACACGCTGCGCGACGGCAAGGGCGCGTTCGAAGGCCGCATCGCGTGGCGCGGCTCGCCGCTGTCGATCGACTACCCGTCGCTGTCCGGCCGGCTCTCGCTGAAACTGGAAAATGGCCAGATCCTCAGCGTGGAGCCGGGCGCCGCGCGCCTGCTGGGCGTGCTGAGCCTGCAAAGCCTGCTGAAGTTCGCGACGCTCGATTTCCGCAGCCTGTCCAACCGGGGCGTGGTCTTCGACGACCTGACCGGCAGCGGCACGATCGAGAACGGCGTCGGCAAGATCGACGAATTCCAGCTCAAGAGCAGCCAGATGATGGCGTCGATGAGCGGCACGGCCAACCTGCTGCGCGAGACCCAGGACCTCCAGGTCTCGGTGGTGCCGCGCATCAACGCCACGACTACCTCGGTGGCGGCCGCGTTCATCAATCCGGTGCTCGGCATCGGCACGCTGGCCGCCCAGTTGCTGTTCGCGGACGAGTTCTCCAAGGTGTTCACGCTGCACTATCACGTGTCCGGATCCTGGGCCGATCCCAAGATCACGAAAGTGGAGGACAATAAGCCCCGACAGCCGTCGATCCAGGACCGCGCGACCGAGTTCCTTCGCTAGGAACCGGCTGGCCGCCCAGACACAGGACGCCCCACGATGACCGCTTCCGCCCCGCCTTCAGCCACACCTTCCGCCACACCTTCGGCCCCGTTCCGCGTCGCCGCCGTGCAGACCGTGACGGGCACATCGCTCGATGCCAATCTCGTCCGCGCCGACGCGCTGATCGCCGAAGCCGTGCGCGGCGGTGCCGAACTGGTGCTGCTGCCCGAGTACTTCGGCATGATGGGCCGGCAGGAGACCGACAAGGTCGCGATTCGCGAGCAGGACGGCGACGGGCCGGTGCAGCAATTCCTGGCCGATGCCGCGCGGCGCCACCGGATCTGGCTGGTGGGCGGCACGCTGCCGCTGCACTGCGGCGACGCAGGCCGGGTCTACAACACCTCGCTCGCCTTCGACCCGCGCGGCGAGCGCGTGGCGCGCTACGACAAGATCCATCTGTTCGGCTTTACCAAGGGCACCGAAAGCTACGACGAGTCCCGCACCATCCTGGCCGGGACCGAGCCGGTGGCCTTCGAGGCGCCGTGCGGACGCGTGGCGATGTCGGTCTGCTACGACCTGCGCTTCCCCGAGCTGTACCGCCATCTGGCCGCCGGCGGCGGCACGAGCTTGATTCTGATGCCGGCCGCCTTCACCTACACCACGGGCCAGGCGCACTGGGAGATCCTGCTGCGCGCCCGGGCGATCGAAAACCAGTGCTATGTGCTGGCTGCCGCACAGGGCGGCAAGCACGAAAACGGCCGCCGCACGTGGGGCCACTCGATGCTGGTCGATCCGTGGGGCGAGGTGCTTGGCGTGCTGCCCGAGGGCGAAGGCGTGGTGGCCGGCGTGATCGACCCGGCGCGGCTGGCGGAAGTCCGCCAGAACCTGCCGGCGCTGCGCCATCGGGTGCTGTAGCATCTACCCCAACGACTACGATCTGAAGCCGGCCCGTGCCGGCTTCAATGAATGCTGAAAGGACAATCATGAACGCCGGTGATCTCGGAATCCGCAACCTGGCCACGGCGCAGCAACTGCTGCTGGCGCCGTATGGGCTCGACGAGGCCAAGCTCCAGCGCGTGCTGGCCGACATCTTCACGCACAAGGTCGACTATGCCGACCTGTACTTCCAGTACACGCGCAATGAGGCGTGGAGCCTGGAGGAAGGCATCGTCAAGTCGGGCAGCTTCAGCATCGACCAGGGCGTAGGCGTGCGCGCCGTATCCGGCGACAAGACCGCGTTCGCCTATTCGGACGACATCAGCCTGCCGGCGCTGTCGCAGGCTGCGGCGGCCACGCGCACCATCGGCAAGAGCGGCAGCGGCCGCGTGAAGGTGGCCGGCGCGCTGGCCTCCCAGACCGGGCGCAACCTCTATACGCCGAACGATCCGCTCGATTCGATGACCGCCACCGAGAAGGTGGCGCTGCTGGAGCGCATCGAGAAGATGGCGCGCGCCAAGGACCCGCGCGTGGTGCAGGTCATGGCCGGGCTGGCCGGCGAATATGACGTGGTGCTGGTGGCACGCAGCGACGGCGTGATCGCCGCCGACGTGCGTCCGCTGGTGCGCGTGTCGGTCACGGTGATCGCCGAGCAGAACGGGCGGCGCGAGGTGGGTTCCTCGGGCGGCGGTGGCCGCTACGCCTACGGCTACTTCACCGACGAACTGCTGGCCAAGTATGTGGATGAAGCCGTGGCGTCGGCGCTGGTGAACCTGGAGGCGCGCCCCGCCCCGGCCGGCGCGATGACCGTGGTACTCGGCCCGGGCTGGCCCGGCGTGCTGCTGCACGAGGCCGTCGGCCACGGGCTGGAGGGCGACTTCAACCGCAAGGGCTCGTCGGCCTTCGCTGGGCGCATGGGCGAGCGCGTGGCGGCCAAGGGCGTGACCGTCGTCGATGACGGCACGCTGGCCAACCGGCGCGGTTCGCTGAACCTCGACGACGAGGGCAACCCGACGCAATGCACGACGCTGATCGAGGACGGCATCCTGCGCGGCTACATCCAGGACACGCTCAATGCGCGCCTGATGAAGATGCCGGTCACCGGCAACGCCCGCCGCGAGAGCTACGCCGCCCTGCCGATGCCGCGCATGACCAACACCTACATGCTCAACGGCGACAAGGACCCGGCGGAGATCATCGCCAGCGTGAAGCGCGGCCTGTACGCGGTGAACTTCGGCGGCGGCCAGGTGGACATCACCAACGGCAAGTTCGTGTTCTCGGCCAGCGAGGCCTACCTGATCGAGGATGGCAAGATCACCACGCCGGTCAAGGGCGCCACGCTGGTCGGCAACGGCCCCGAATCGCTCAAGGACGTGACCATGATCGGCAACGACATGCGCCTGGACTCGGGCGTGGGCGTGTGCGGCAAGGAAGGCCAGAGCGTGCCGGTGGGCGTGGGCCAGCCGACGCTGCGGATCGAGAACATGACCGTGGGCGGCACCGCCTGAAGTCTGTGACGGACCGGGATCGATGGCGGCGGCCTGCCGTTTTTGGCGAAATCTGTTGCGATTCCACGCGATTGACGCTTGCCATCGATCTTGAAAAGCGATATAAAGATGCTTCGTTGTCGGGCGTGTGGCGATTGCGAGCCATGATTTGACCGATGGCCGCGCAATTAAATGCCTTTTCATCGCGCACCACAGCATAAATTCGACGCATCACCCAGATTCCGACACAAGCTGACCCGAAACACCGCCATGTCCGCCAAGTTTTACTTTTACTTTTTTAGCGATCTCGCACCGCTGGCGGATGGAGAGGGACAGTTGTAAGTAGCCCGAAATTCAGAAAAAGCCGCCAGCGAACCTGGCGGCTTTTTTTATCCCCGCCACGTCCGCGTCGCAACCCACCACCAGACTAACGACCTCACAAAGACCCGGAGCCATCATGTTGAAGAACACCGACGACCTGCGTATTCGCGAACTCAAGGAACTGTTGCCGCCCGCGCACCTGATCCGCGAGTTCGCCTGCTCGGAGGCAGCGTCCGACGTGATCTACGGTGCCCGCCAGGCCATGCATCGCATCCTGCACGGCATGGACGACCGCCTGATCGTCATCATCGGACCCTGCTCGATCCACGACACCCGTGCCGCGCTGGAATACGCCAAGATGCTCAAGGTGCAGCGCGACCGCTTCGCCAACGAGCTGGAAGTGGTGATGCGGGTCTATTTCGAGAAGCCGCGCACCACGGTGGGCTGGAAGGGGCTGATCAACGACCCGCACATGGACGGCAGCTTCAAGATCAACGACGGCCTGCGTACCGCGCGCGAAGTGCTGCTGAACATCAGCGAGCTGGGCGTGCCGACCGGCACCGAGTACCTCGACATGATCAGCCCGCAATACATTGCCGATCTGGTCAGCTGGGGCGCGATCGGCGCCCGGACCACGGAATCGCAGGTGCACCGCGAGCTGGCGTCGGGGCTGTCGTGCCCGGTGGGCTTCAAGAACGGCACCGATGGCAACGTCAAGATCGCCGTCGATGCGATCAAGGCCGCTTCGCAGCCGCACCATTTCCTGTCGGTGACCAAGGGCGGCCACTCGGCCATCGTGTCGACGTCCGGCAACGAGGACTGCCACATCATCCTGCGCGGCGGCAAGACGCCGAACTATGACGCCGCCAGCGTGCAGGAAGCGTGCGACGCCATCTCGAAGGCGGGTCTTGCCGCGCGGCTGATGGTCGATGCCTCGCACGCCAACAGCAGCAAGAAGCACGAGAACCAGATCCCGGTCTGCGAGGACATCGGCCGCCAGATCGGCGGGGGCGACCAGCGCATCGTCGGCGTGATGGTGGAGTCGCACCTCGTGGGCGGCCGCCAGGACCACGTGCAGGGCACCCCGGTGGAGAACCTGACCTACGGCCAGTCCGTGACCGATGCCTGCATCGGCTGGGACGACTCCGTGACCGTGCTCGAAACCCTGGCCAATGCGGTGAAGCAGCGCCGCCTGGTGACCGGCAGCGGCAACTGAAGCCTCTGCGGGCGCTCCAGCTTCAGCGCCGGCGCAACAAAAAAGCCGCTTCCTCGGAAGCGGCTTTTTTTACATCCCCGCGTGGGGACTTACTTCTTCAGTACCAGGTCGCCGGGCAGCGACTCGATATACGCGGCGATGTCCTTCAACTCCTTGCGCGTGAACGGGCGCGGCTTGCCGGCCTTGTCGGTCACGGCCGGGTTGGCGTTGACCTGGCCAGCCATGATCGCGTTGGTACGACCCACCTGCGGGTTGCCGCTGATCTGGTACGACACCAGCGCGTGGTAGAGGTAATCCGCATGCTGGCCAGCCAGCTTGGGATAGTCGGGCGTAATCGGGGCGTTCAGGCCCGCACCGTGGCAGGCCACACAGGCGCCCTTCTCCACCAGCGCCTTGCCGGCGGCGATGTCGGCGGCGGCGGCCGGGAGGGTGGCAGCGCCCAGCACGAGCGCGCCCACCGCAAATCGGAGCTTGTTCAGCGTCATCAGCGTCTTCATGTCTCTGAGCCTCTTACTTCAGCGTGTTGTTCTTGGTATCGGCCTTCTGCTGCGAGTAGTAGGCCGCCACGTCTGCAATGTCCTTGTCCGAGAGGCTCGCGGCAATCGCCCGCATCGTCGGATGCTTGCGATCGCCCTTCTGATAGCTCTTGAGCGCGTTTTCAATGTACTTGGCGGTCTGGCCGCCCAGCATCGGTACTTCGTATGTCTCCGGGAACGATGCACGGTAGCCCGGAATGCCGTGGCAACCAATGCACATTGCAACCTTGTCCTTGGCAGTGTCCGCATTGCCCTTTGCGTCCTGGGCCTGCGCAGCCGTTGCGGCCGCGCCCAACACCACCATCGTGAGGAGCTTTTTCATTGTCTTTAGATGATTGGGAAGTGTTAAACCGTGCGTGACCTGCCCTGCTGGCCGGAGACGGTTTAGGAACGGGGGTGGGGATGCAATCGCGGAAAAGCGTTGTGGATGTGCCGCGGGTGCTCTGACACCATTCTGCAACCATCTCGCGCTTGTTGCCGGCACCGGGGGATCTGCATGACAACGGGCAGACTGCCGGGCATGTGGGAACTTGACTTTGGGGGCGCGTCAAACCGGCGCATTGTACCGCAGGCGGCACGTGGCAGTCCAGACGACCAGCCCCGGGTGTCCCCCACTAAACGCGAATCGGTTTCTGCTTTTATACTGGCCCATTCCGCCTAAAACAGGTTGCCTCATGTCCACGCCCGCCAACGCCAATCCGTCCCCGTCCACGCGCTTCGAGGGTAGCGCCCAGTACGTTGCCACCGATGACCTGAAGCTGGCCGTCAACGCCGCCCGCACGCTGCAGCGGCCGTTGCTGATCAAGGGCGAGCCCGGCACCGGCAAGACCATGCTGGCCGAGGAAGTGGCCGCGGCGCTGGGCATGCCGTTGTTGCAATGGCACATCAAGTCGACCACCAAGGCCCAGCAGGGGCTGTACGAGTACGACGCGGTGTCGCGCCTGCGCGACTCCCAGCTCGGCGATGACAAGGTCCACGACATCCGCAACTACATCGTCAAGGGCGTGCTCTGGCAGGCTTTCGAGGCCGACGAGCCCGTGGTGCTGCTGATCGACGAGATCGACAAGGCCGACATCGAATTCCCGAACGACCTGCTGCGCGAACTGGACCGCATGGAGTTCTACGTCTACGAGACGCGCGAGCTGATCCGGGCCAGGCACCGGCCGATGGTCATCATCACCTCGAACAACGAGAAGGAGCTGCCGGACGCCTTCCTGCGCCGCTGCTTCTTCCACTACATCAAGTTCCCCGACGCGGACACCATGCAGCAGATCGTGGACGTCCACTACCCGGGCATCAAGCGCGAGATGGTGGCCGCCGCGCTGGACGCGTTCTACGAGATGCGCAACCTGCCGGGGCTGAAGAAGAAGCCGAGCACGTCCGAGCTGATCGACTGGCTCAAGCTGCTGATGGCCGAGGACATTCCCGCCGAGGCGCTGCGCAGCCCCGACCGCAAGGCCGCGATTCCGCCGCTGCACGGCGCGCTGCTGAAGAACGAGCAGGACGTGCACCTGTTCGAGCGCCTGGTGTTCATGAACCGCGCGAACCGCTGATCGGCATGGCTTTCGTCCAACCCGTCACGCTGACCGGGCGCCACGCCACGCTCGAGCCGCTCTCGCCCGACCACGCTGCCGGCCTGCGCGAAGCCGCCGCCGATGGCGAACTGCATCAGCTCTGGTACACCAGCGTGCCGACGCCCGAAGGCATGGAGGCCGAGATCCGGCGCCGCCTGGACCTCCAGGCGCGCGACCTGATGCAGCCGTTCGCCGTGCGCGACGCCGCCGGCCGGCTGGCCGGCATGACCACCTATATGAATGTCGACGGTGCCAACCGCCGCGTGGAAATCGGCTCGACCTGGTACGCGCGCCGCGTGCAGCGCACCGGGCTCAACACCGAATGCAAGCTGATGCTGCTGCGCCACGCGTTCGAGACGCTCGACTGCATCGCCGTGGAATTCCGCACGCACTGGATGAACCACCAGAGCCGCGCCGCCATCGCCCGGCTGGGCGCCAAGCAGGACGGCGTGCTGCGCAGTCACTCGCGCATGCCGGACGGCTCGCTGCGCGACACGGTGGTGTTCTCCATCATCGCCAGCGAATGGCCCACCGTGCGCGCGCATCTGCAGTTCCAGCTCGAGCGGCCGCGCTGATCGCAGCCAGAAATTAAGGGAAATGCGATGCTGATCGACTTCTTCTTCTCGCTGCGGCACGCCAAGCTGCCGGTCTCGGTCAAGGAATACCTGACCATGCTGGAGGCCCTGCGCGCGCAGGTCATCTCGCCGTCGATCGACGAGTTCTACTACCTGTCGCGCATGACGCTGGTCAAGGACGAGAAGCACTTCGACAAATTCGACCAGACCTTCGCCGCCTATTTCAAGGGCGTGGAGAGTCTGGTGGACTGGAAGAGCGACATTCCGCTCGACTGGCTCCAGAAGACGCTCGAGCGCGAACTGTCCGCCGAGGAAAAAGCCAAGATCGAGGCCATGGGCGGGCTGGACAAGCTCATGGAACGCCTGAAGCAGCTGCTGGAAGAGCAGAAGGAAAAGCACGAGGGCGGCAACAAGTGGATTGGCACGGGCGGCACCTCGCCGTTCGGCCATGGCGGCTATAACCCGGAGGGCATCCGCATCGGCGGGCCGTCCAAGGGCAACCGTACCGCGATCAAGGTCTGGGAGTCGCGCGCCTACAAGGACTACGACGACCAGGTCGAACTGGGCACGCGCAACATCAAGGTGGCGCTGCGCCGCCTCCGCCGCTTCGCGCGCGAGGGGGCCGATACCGAACTGGACCTCGACGACACCATCCACTCCACGGCCGCCAACGCCGGGCTGCTGGACATCAAGCTGCGGCCAGAGCGCCACAACAAGGTCAAGGTGCTGATGTTGATGGACGTCGGCGGCTCGATGGACGACCACATCAAGCGCGTGGAGGAGCTGTTCTCGGCCACCAAGACCGAGTTCAAGCACCTCGAGTACTACTACTTCCACAACTGCCTGTACGACTACGTGTGGAAGAACAACCGGCGCCGCCACGCCGAGAAGATCGCCACCTGGGACCTGATCCACAAGTACACGCCCGACTACAAGGTGATCTTCGTCGGCGATGCCACGATGAGCCCCTATGAGATTCTTCAGCCGGGCGGCTCGGTCGAGTACAACAACCCCGAGGCCGGGGCGGTGTGGCTGAATCGGATGATCGAGCAGTTCCCGCGCTTTGTTTGGCTCAATCCGGAGCCGGAGGGGCTGTGGCAGTACCGCCAGTCCATCACGGTGATCAACCAGATCATGAAGAACCGGATGTATCCGGTGACGCTGGCCGGGCTGGAACAGGCGATGAAGGTGCTGTCGAAGTAGTTCAGGCCCTCGTTTCCCCTCACGCCACCACGTCCACCCCTTCCATCACCCACGCCCGGAACGTCTGCAGCGCCGGCAGGTGCGCCTTCTGTTCCGGGTAGCACAGGTAGTAGCCTTTCCGCGCCAGCACGCGCGCGGGATGGGCGACCACCAGCGTGCCGGTGGCCAACTCCTCCTCGATCAGGCAGCGCGGAATCAGCGCGATGCCCAGCCCCGACATCGCCGCCTGCGTGAGCAGCGAGAACTGGTCGAAGCGGGCGCCGCTCCAAGCCTGGCGAGTGGAGACGCCCAGCTCGGACAGCCAGTCTGGCCACGCCTCGGGCACCGTGGTGTGGTGCAGCAGCGGGTAGCCCAGCAGCACCGCCGGCGTGCGCGCCACCCCGTCGGGCTCCTGGGCCAGCAGGCCGGGCCGGCAGACTGGCAGCACCTCGCGCCCGGTCATATAGTCGGCCAGGCTCCCCGGCCAGACCCCATCGCCGAAACGAATCGCCGCATCGAGATCGGGCTGGGAAAAATCGTAGCCCTGGGCATGGGGCACGAACTCCAGCGTGACTTCCGGATACCGGGCGAAGAACTGCGGCAGGCGCGGTATCAGCCACTTGGCGCCGAGCGTAGGCATGCTGGCGATGTGGAGGATGCCGCCGCGGCCCTGTCGCGCGATCAACTCCACACTGGCCGCCTCGATCTCGTTGAGGCTGGGGCGGATGCGCTCCAGATAGCGCTCGCCCGCGTCGGTCAGCATCAGGCGCTGGCGGACACGCTCGAACAATTCCACGCCCAGAAACGCCTCCAGGCTGCGCACCTGCTTGCTCACGGCCCCCTGTGTGACATGTAGTTCACGTGCGGCGACGGTAAAGCTGTTGTGGCGCGCCGCCGCTTCGAAGGCCTGCAACTCCGTCATTGACGGACATAAGCGGCGCATGCTTCACCTCCCAAATCTAACCCCTTCAATACCAATTGGAATGATCCGGGGATTTTATTTCGTTTGCCAGTCCCTTGCACGCACGCGCAGAATCGGAAAAACCGTTCTTTTCGAATCTCTTCCCTCTCTTCCCCCTCTTTCCCTCCTCGGAATCGACCTGATGCAACGCCGTCCCCTGCTCCAAGCCATCGCCGCCGCCACTGCCTTCGCGGCCGCTGGCCTGACCCTGCCCGCCTTTGCCCAGGGCACGTATCCGACCAAGCCGATCACGCTGGTCGTGCCGTTCCCGGCCGGTGGCACCACCGACATCGTGGCCCGCATCGTGGCCGACAAGCTGGGCCAGCAACTGGGCCAGGCCGTAGTCGTGGATAACCGCGGCGGCGCCGGCGGCAGCATCGGCACGGGCTACCTCGCCAAGGCCGCGCCGGACGGCTACACGCTCGGCATCGCCACCGCCTCGACCCACGGCATCAACCCGGCCGTGTACCCGCGCCTGCAATACGACGCCACCAAGGACTTCACCCCCATCACAAACCTGGCTTCGGTGCCGAACGTGATGAGCATCCACCCGGGTGTGAAGGCCACCGACATGAAGTCGTTCATCGCGCTGGCCAAGGCCGAGCCGAACAAGATGGCCTATGGCTCGGCCGGCAACGGCAGCGTCTCGCACATGATGGGCGAACTGTTCAAGATGAGCAGCCACACCGAACTGCTGCACGTGCCGTACAAGGGCGTGGGCCCGGCGCTGAACGACGCGCTGGCCGGCCAGGTCCAGGTGCTGTTCGACAACCTGCCCTCCTCGCTGCCGTTCATCGAAGGCGGCAAGCTCCGCGCGCTGGCCGTAGCCGCGCCGAAGCGCGTGGCTGCCCTGCCGAACGTGCCGACCTTCGCCGAACTGGGTCTGGGCGAAGTGAACGACTCGGCATGGTTCGGCCTGATCGCCCCGGCCAAGCTGCCCGCCGACATCCAGGCCAAGCTGAACGCCGCCGCCGTGAAGGTGCTGGCGATGCCGGAAGTGAAGGCCAAGCTGGAAAAGCTCGGCGCCACCCCGGTGGGCGACACCCCGGCGCAGTTCGCCAAGCAGATTTCCACCGAAGTGGCCAAGAACAAGCGCGTGGCAGCCGCCGCCAAGATCTCCCTGGACTAATCCACGGAACAAACCCAGGCACAGCATGACTGAAGCAGACCGAAAGACCGCGGAAAGCCCGTACTTCCTGCACATGCCGGAAGGCGAGAGCAGCCCGCTCTTTCTCGATTCCCCGCACAGCTGCACCACGTATCCGGCGGACTTCCGCTACGCCGGCAACCTGCCCCTGCCGCTGCTGCGGCAGGCGGAAGACACCTTCGTGGATGCGCTCTATGCCGACGCCCCCGGGCGCGGCATCCCACTGCTCTGCGCCGGCTTCCCGCGCAGCTACCTCGACGCCAACCGCGGCCTGGGGGAGATCGACGAAGTCCTGCTGGACGCGCCGTGGCCCGGCGCCAAGCAGGAAACTTCCAAGACCCGCCTCGGCAAGGGCCTGGTCTGGCGCGTGCTGGACACCGGCGAGCCGATCTACGACCGCAAGCTCGGCGTGGCCGAACTCCAGTCCCGCATCGACCGCTACTACGTGCCCTACTACGCCCAGCTGCAACGGCTGGCGGACGAAGGCGTGGCGCGCCACGGCAAGGTCTGGCACATCAACTGCCATTCCATGCCGAGCGAGGCCGCCCAGTACGCGACCGAGCACCCCGGCCTGCAACACCCGGATTTCGTGGTGGGCGACCGTGACGGCACCACCTGCGACACGCGTTTCACCGACCGGGTGGAAGGCGTGCTCAAGGAGATGGGCTACGACGTCTGGCGCAACCACCCCTACAAGGGCGTGGAGATCGTGCGGGTGCTGGGCCAGCCCCAGGCCAACCGCAACAGCCTGCAGCTTGAGATCAACCGCAAGCTGTACATGGATGAAGTCGGCCTCGCGCCCAACGCCGGCTTCGACAAGCTCAAGCGCGACCTCAACGCGCTGATGGACGACCTGCTGCGCTTCACGCGCACCGCCTGAGGTCTTCCCCAAGGTCATCCCTGACCGTTCCCGCCCGCGCTCGCGGGCGGGGATCATTCCATCGCGTGCACTGCATCGGGGTTCGCCTGACTTGCGCCGCGTGCGCCTTTTCTGATATTGGAACGGAGCCGATCCCGCATGAACGCAGCGTGATCACGGCGGTTGCGCTGCCGTTACGCGCAATTCGAACGGAACGTAACAACATTTCGGAACTTTGGCGCGGGGCTTTCCTCTATCATGGCAATCCTTCGCCAACCCTCCTTGCTGAACAAGCAAAGACGATCCCGTGATCCGACGAATTTCCGAACTGTTTGGTGGCCGGCTGTGCATGCTGACCGCCGCAGTGGCAGGCGCGCTGGCCCTCGCCGGGTGCGCCACCGCACCGGGCGATGAGGCCACCGACACCGCCGCCGCCCCGGGCACCACGCCCGCCGCTACCGCTCCCGCTTCTGCCACACCGACTGTCAAGCCCCCGCCAGTCGTCAATACCAACCCACCGATCAAGACCGTGACGTTGCCCGACAAGGGCCGCGTGAGCCTGGCCGAGTATCGGACCCGGATGCGCGAACAGCTGATGAAGACCGAGAACGCGACGGCCAGCGTGGCCGATTGCGCCGCGCATGCCAGCTGGGTGGTGCCGCGCTCGGCCACCTACGACGCGCTCAAGATTCCCACCGGCGCGCTGAGCAATGGGCAGGCCACGGTGGAGCCGTGGAGCGGCCGGTTCTCGCAGGGCAAGCAGGCTGTGCCGGTGAATTCGGTGGTGACGTTCGCGGCCTCGGCCCACAAGCGTGTCGGCGAGGCGCAATGGCAACCCGTGCGGGTGCGTTGTGGGTATGACGAGGGGATGATGCTGGCCTACGAACTGCTCGACAGCAACGGCGACGTCATCGCCGAGCCAGCCGCCGCGCCGGCCGTGGCCACGCCGACGACGACGTCGAAGAAGAAGGGCAAGAGCAGCGCCAAGGCGTCGACATCGTCGTCGAAGTCGACAAAATCGACGACGAAGACGTCAACCAAGACGAAGAAGAAGCAGTAAGCGCTGGAGGTTCTCCCCTCGCCCGCTTGCGGGGAGGGGAGGAACACCTTGAGCCTTATTCCAGATACTCCAGCACCGCTTGGAGCATCGCCGTGCCCAGCAGGCCGCTTTTCGCACCATTCCATCCCACCGCGGGATCGGGCAGGTCGGCGTTGTCCTTGAACGGCATTTCCAGCGTCAGCGCCAGGCACCCGAAGGTGTGGCCGATGTATTTCGACGCCAGCTTCAGGGCGTCCGCGTTGTACTTGCTGGCCGCGTAGCCGTGCACGTCCTGGAAGTCCGGCGTGGCGCGCTTGAAGGCGTCGATAAAGCGCGTCTGCTGCTCGCGCTGCGCATCGGTGAAGCCCGGCAGCATCTCGCTCCCGGCCACGAAGTTATAGGGCAGCCCTTCGTCGCCGTGGATGTCGAAAAACAGGTCCACGCCCGTGGCCTCGATGGCGCGGCGCACGTGCCATACCTCGGGGCTGGTTTCCAGGCTCGGCTGCATCCACTCACGGTTCAGGTTCGCGCCCGCGGCATTGGTACGCAGGTTGCCGCGCGCAGAACCGTCCGGATTCATGTTCGGCACGATGTGGAACACCGCCCGGTCCAGCAGCTTGCGGGCCACCGGGTCGCCGGCCCACATGCCGGTGCCGGTCAGCCGCTGCAGCACGCCTTCGCAGAACCATTCGGCCATGCTCTCGCCCGGATGCTGGCGGGCGATCATCCACACTGTCTTCTTGCCTGGCCCCGGCTGGCCCACGGTCACGCAGGTCAGGTCGCGGCCATCGACGGTACTGCCCAGATGCGACAGCCGTGCCAGCGGCGAGCGCTGGCACGAGGCCAGCAGCGACAGGTGGCGCTCCTCGGGATACGGCTCGAAATAGGCCAACCACACGCTGTCGTGCTCGGGCGTGAATTCGACGGTCAGCGTGCCGCCCTCATAGCGCGTGGGCACGCGGAACCAGTGCGCGCGGTCGTAGGACGCCACCGCGCGGTAGTCGCGCCAGCCATCGGGATAGGTGCACTCGCCGGCGTTCACGAATTGGAGCCGGCACGCCTGCCCCGCCGCCCCTTGCAGCCGGAAATGGAACCACTGGCGGAAATCGGCGTGGGAGTCGGCGCGGATGCGCAGGCGGATATCGTCGGCACGGTCCAGCGCCTCGACTTCGATCGCGCCGGAATCGAACAGCGTGGAGATATGCAGGGCTGAGGTCATGGGAATCGGGTTCTCCAGTCAGCGATCAGTCTTTTATCAGTCTTCCAGGCGGCGGCGGAACACCCAGCGGGTGTCGTCCGACGCGGCCTTGTCGTAGGCGTAGCCGTCTTCGGCAAACCGCTTGAGCTTGCTGGCCTCGGTCACGCGGTGCGTCACCGCATAGCGCGCCATCGTGCCCCGGGCGCGCTTGGCGTGGAACGAGATGATCTTGTAGCGCCCGCCCTTCCAGTCCTCGAACACTGGCGTGATCACGCGCGCGGCAAGCACCTTGGGTCGCACAACCTTGAAATATTCCTCCGAGGCGAGGTTCACGAGCGTGGCCGCGCCCTCGTGCTTGAGGTCGGCCATGTCCTTGTTCAGGAGGGTCGTGACGTCGTCGCCCCAGAACGCATAGAGGTCCTTGCCGGCCACGTTGTCCAGGCGCGTGCCCATTTCCAGCCGGTACGGCTGCATCCAATCCATCGGGCGCAGCACGCCATACAGGCCGGACAGGATGCGAATGTGCTTCTGGGCGAACCCGAGGTCATCGGTGGACAGCGATTTCGCGTCCAGCCCATCGTAAACATCGCCATTGAAGGCCAGCACCGCCTGCTTGCTGTTGGCCGCCGTGAACTCGGGGCTCCAGTCCGCAAAGCGGGTGACGTTGAGCACGGCGAGCTTGTCGGAGATGTCCATCAGCGCGGCTACGTCCTGCGGCGCCAGCCGGCGCAGGCGCTCGATCAGCGTGGTGGAACGGTCGATAAAACGCGGCATCGTGTGGGTCTTGATGCGCGGGGGCGTCTCGTAATCCAACGACTTGGCAGGAGACAGAACGATGAGCATGGCAAAATCGCGGGCAGGAACAAAGACCAGATTGTAGCGAATGCCCACAGACACCACCGCCGGCGCCCCTTGCGTCGCTTTTGCCGCCCCGCCGCCCCGCGTGGTCCTCGACTCCAATATCTGGGTCGATTTGCTCGTATTCCAGGACCCCCACGTGGCGCCGATCCGCGCCGCGCTTGACGCCGGAACCATCGCCCCGGTGATCCGCGCCGACTGCCGGGAGGAGCTGCGCCGGGTACTGGCCTACCCGCAATTCGCGCGGTTTTCGGTCGATATCGATGCCGCGCTGGCCCAGGTGGACCGGCTCGCCACGCTCGAACCCGCCCCGGACCAGACCGACTTCGACGCCGTGCGGCTGCCCAAGTGCCGCGACACCGACGACCAGAAGTTCATCGAACTGGCGCATTTCTCGCGCGCCGCGCTGCTGGTCTCCAAGGACAAGGCCGTGCTGAAGCTCAGGAGCCGCCTGCGCCGCATGAGCGGCGTGGAGATCCTGCCGCCGCCGGCTTTCGCCGCCTGGCTGGCCGCCGCGACCGAGGCATCCACTGCCGGCGCCGATCCCCGCTAAAATGACCCGCTTGTCCTGAACCCGCCGCCCTAACCTGCCTCCTTCCCGCGCCATGTCCGCAGAATCCTCGCTCGCACCCCTGACCCCGCCGCTGTCGCGCCTGCCCAAGGTCGGCACGACCATCTTCACCGTGATGTCGGCGCTGGCCGCCGAGAAGAACGCCGTCAATCTCGGCCAGGGTTTCCCGGATTTCGACTGCGACGCGCGCATCGTCGATGCCGTGGCCCACGCCATGCGCACCGGCCACAACCAGTACCCGCCGATGGCCGGCGTGCCCGCGCTGCGCCAGGCCATCGCCGGCAAGATCGCCACGCTGTACGACCACACGTACGACTGGAATACGGAAATTACGATCACGGCCGGCGCCACGCAGGGCCTCCTGACGGCGATCCTGTGCGCAGTGCATCCGGGCGATGAAGTGATCGTGCTCGAGCCCTGCTACGACAGCTACCTGCCCGCCATCGAAATGGCCGGCGGCGTCGCAGTGCCCGTCACGCTTGAAGCGCCGGCGTTCCGCATCCCGTTCGACAAGCTCGCCGCCGCCATCACCCCCAAGACGCGGATGATCCTCATCAACACGCCGCACAACCCCACGGGGACCATCTGGCGTGCCGATGACATGCAGAAACTGGCCGATCTGCTAGCCGGCACGGACATCCTGCTGCTCTCGGACGAGGTGTACGAGCACATGGTCTACGACGGCCAGCGGCACGAGTCGGTCTCGCGCCATCCGGAGCTGGCGCGGCGCAGCTTCGTGGTGTCGAGCTTCGGCAAGACCTATCACGTCACGGGCTGGAAGATCGGCTACGTGGCCGCGCCGGCTGCGCTGTCGAACGAATTCCGCAAGGTCCACCAGTTCAACGTGTTCACGGTGAACACGCCGGTGCAGTTCGGGCTGGCCGACTACATGGCCGACCCGGCGCCCTACCTGGACCTCGCCGGCTTCTACCAGGCCAAGCGCGACTACTTCCGCACCGGGCTGGCCTCGACGCGCTTCAAGCTGCTGCCTTCGGACGGGACGTACTTCCAGTGCGTCGATTATTCGGCGATTTCCGATATGAGCGAAGCCGATTTCTCGATGTGGCTCACGCGCGAGATCGGCGTGGCCGCGATTCCGGTGTCGGCGTTCTATTCGCAACCGCGCGAATCGGGCGTGGTGCGGTTTTGCTTCGCGAAGAAGGAAGAGACGCTGAAGTTGGCGCTGGATCGGCTGGCGAAGATTTGAGGGATTCCGGCGGCCCGGGAACGTGGTCGGCTCCCGGGCTGCATGGGTTAGTTGCCGACGTGCCACCTTCCCTCCATTCTTCCTGTTGAACTGGCTCATAGGAATTCAGAGCCGGCTCGAATGCAAACGCCTCCTCGGTCCAACCATCCAGTTCCCCGCATATCACGCGGTAGGTGTACATCATTTCCGCTGCAACGCCGATTTGCACAAACCTGCATCGCGCACCGGGTGCGACTTCCCCAACCAAGGGGGCAACTGGAGGCACCATTCCTTCGGGATTCCCGTAGAGGGGGACGGGTTTCGTCGCCACATGCGTTCTGATCGGTACTTGGTAGCCGCTGCAATATCCCAGAGCCAAGACGATGCAGAACAATGCTGCGACGAACCATGGCCACGCCTTACCAGTTTGCCAACGCGCCACCTTCCCCCCCCCCTTTATTTCAGTGAGAACAGTTCGTACGGATCTAGCCGCGGCGCAAATGCACCACCGGCGTCAGTCCATCCGTCCAAATCCCCACACTTCACCCGGTAGGAGAACATCATTTCCTCCGCAATGGTCACCTGAATAAACCTGCAGCGTTCACCGGCCTGCACCTTACCTATGACGGATTCAACGGGCTCAACCATCCCAGCGGCATCTCCGTATAGCTCGATGGGTATTGTCGCAACGTGAGTGCTAAGAGGGATGCGATAGCCCGCCCAGTATCCATAGAGCATTCCGCCAACAATGCAGGCAAGCCCCACGGCGCACCAGTGACGGGCTTTACCAGTTTGCCGACGCGCCACCTTCCCACCCCTTTTTATAGTTTCGCGTCTCGACGAGACGATTCGACTTCTTCAATACGCCGAGTAATTCAGCGGGCATGACCGGTGTCAGCTCGCCAAACGCTCGCGGATCGCGCGCCATGATGCCGGCCAACTCAAGCACATCGGCAACGTTGGAGCTGCATGAATTATCGAATAATGAGTATTTCGCATTGACCGCCACACGTCTTTCCAGTTCGTCTCTAATGAGGGCCTTCTCTCGTAGAGATACCCACATCAGCAGCCCGACGGCATCGCGATATACGCCCTTTCCGATTGTGCCGTCTGGCTTGGTTCTCCATCGCCTCGTGTTACCAATCAGATATTTTCTGTACCCGCCCTTGAAGAATAATATTGGGGCACGGCTGTAGACGGTGCCGTCAATTTCGATGGCAGCGTGCCCCCACTGCGAGCCACGGCTAAGCAACCTCGAATCAAACACCACCACCTCAATAAACTCCCGCTGCACGGGAATCGGCTTCGCTTCATCAAACCTTGTCAAAGTAGTCGCCCGGACGCCGGCGCGCACCAGCGTCTTGCCCGTGGTCGGAGAGGTCAGCGTTTCGGTCATCGCTCACCCCTCGACGTAGATCGTCACGTTGTCGGCGCGTTGCTGGGCTGCCAGCAGATGGGTGCGGCCTTGTGCGTCGGTTGTGCCGAATTCGGGCGCGGCGCCGGCCCGGACCGCCGCGTATTCCGTGTTGGGCAGCGGCTCGCCGGTGGCGCTGTCGCGCAGGATGTAGCGGTCGTCGTAGCGGTCCTCTTCATCGGGCGCCGGGTCGGCCGAGGTTCCGCTCACCGGGTGCCGGACCGTCGCCTGGGCGCCTATCGAGGAAATCAGCCGGGCGCCGCACGCGGTCAGCATGCCGTCGAGCGCCATGGCGCGGCCCATGGCCTGGAAGGTGGGATCGCCCTCGATGATCGGGAAGGTGCCCTTGCATTGCGGACACCAGCCCATGTGTCCGACGCCGGCCGCCGGTTCCCCGTAGAAGACGAACGTGGGCTCGCCCTCCAATACCTTGCCGCCGTGTGTCGTCGTATCGCCCCGGCGAACGATGCCTTTTTGACCCGCCATACGTGCCCCTTCGTTGTTAGATGAGCCGCCATCTAACCGACGAAAAAATCGGCCGTATATAGAAGAATCCTGATTAATTTGCACCAAATGGTGAGTACTCGGAAAATCCCGAGCCGCGCATTTCCCATCGGCCCTGCCAATGCAAAGCGCCCCGCAAGCGGGGCGCCAGAAAATGCTGATCAAAGCCTATCCGGTGAATCGCGGCGATTTACCGGTTGCGGCTCAGCATCAGCTCGGTGTTGGCCTTGCGGTCCGCGTTGACCTTCTGCACGCTCGCCCGCTCGGACATGGCCTTGAGGTAGGCCTTGACCGGCAGGTCCGCCAGCAAATCTTCGCCGTAGATGATTTTCGTGCAGGACGACACCAGCGGCAGGTGGCAGATGGCGGCGCAGTCGGCCAGCGTGAAGGTGTCGCCAGCCACGAAGGGCGAGAATTTCGCCAGCTTGGCGAAACCGGGGATATAACGGTCCAGCAGGCGGCGCTGGCGCTCCTTGAGGTTATCGCTGACCTTGCCGCCGAAAAACGCCTCCGGATACAGCTCGCGCACCGTCAGCTCCAGATATACCTCCATGAAGGTGACGAGTTCGCGCACCTTGCCCGCCTGGTAGGCGTCATGCGGCAGCAGCGGCGCCTGGAGATAAGTCGCCTCGATGTATTCCGCGATGGTTTCCGATTCGCACAGCGGCCCGGAATCGGTGATGATGTAGGGCACCTTGCCGAGGGGCGTCGCCGCGAGGTCGGTTTCGCCGATCCAGGCCAGCACTTCCTCGAATGGCAGGTTCTTTTCCAGCAGCGCCAGCTTGACCTTGTTGTAGTAATTGCTGGCGGCAAAGCCGCAGAGCTTCAGCATGTCGTCTCTCTCCGTTATTGAAATGGATCGTCCGGGTCGCGTCCATGTAGACCCGAGGACGCTTGAGGCGCCCCCGCCTGGCCGATCTTCGCACGCCACGTAAGCCTACCCGCTGTCGCGGAAGATGCAGAAATCGTACGATCGTGCTAATTTAACCACAACTTTTTTTGGACGAACGATGAGCCAACCCACTATTCAAACGCTCGGCATCGTCGGCACGGGCGCCATGGGCCGCGGTATTGCCCAGATTGCCGCACAGGCGGGCCTGACGGTCAACCTGTTCGACGTCAACGCCCAAGCCGTGGCCGCCGCGCGCCAGTACCTGCAGGACACGTTCGCCAAGCTGGCCGACAAGGGCAAGATCAGCGCCGCCGACAGCGAGGCCGCGCTGGCCCGCGTGAAGCCGTGCAACGCGCTGGAAGACCTAGCCGGCTGCGACATGGTGCTGGAAGCCATCGTGGAGAAGCTCGAGGTCAAGCGCGACCTGATCGCCAAGCTGGAAGCCATCGTCCGGGAAGACGCGGTGATCGCGTCGAACACCTCGTCGCTGTCGATCACGGCCATCGCCGTGGGCGCCAGGCACCCGGGCCGCGTGGTGGGCTACCACTTCTTCAACCCGGTGCCGCTGATGAAGGTGGTGGAGGTCATCGACGGCCTGTCGGGCAACCCCGCCATCGGCGATCAACTCATGGAACTGTCGCGCCGCATGGGTCACACGCCGGTGCGTTGCAAGGACATGCCCGGCTTCATCGTCAACCACGCCGGCCGTGGCATGAATATCGAAGGGCTGAAGATCGCCCAGGAAGGCGTGGCCGAATTCGTCGATATCGACAACATCATGCGCGAGCAAGCCGGTTTCCGCATGGGCCCGTTCGAGCTGATGGACCTGACCGGGCTCGATGTGTCGCACCCGGTGATGGAATCGATCTACAACCAGTTCTATCAGGAAGCGCGCTACCGCCCGTCGCCGATCACGGCGCTGCGCTACACGGGCGGGCTGCTGGGCCGCAAGACCGGCGCGGGCTTCTACGCCTACC
The DNA here is from genome assembly GCF_056395265.1 of Cupriavidus sp. 10L43_2. NCBI lineage: Bacteria > Pseudomonadati > Pseudomonadota > Betaproteobacteria > Burkholderiales > Burkholderiaceae > Cupriavidus > Cupriavidus sp. 10L43_2. The sequence continues at coordinate 175,961 of NZ_JBFTJE010000005.1, read as the reverse complement.
CGGACGGCCAGAAGCAGGTGCCTGCCGCCAAGCCGGTGCCCGATGCGCGCCCGGCCAGCGTGTGGGTGAGCCGCGCCAATGAGCGTGGTCATGCGATGACCGTGAAGCTGCTGACCGCGCTCGGCGTCACGCCGGAAGGCGGCAACGCCCCGTCCGCCGACGCACTGATCGTGGTCACCCCGCTGGGTCTCGACGCCACCACGACTGCCCTGCAGCAAGGGCTCGATGCCAGCCGCGTGGTCGCCATCGACACGCTGCTGCCGTTCGAAGCCACCAAGCGCCGCACGCTGATGACCACGCCGGCCACCAGCGCCGCCGCCCGCGACGCCGCGCACGGCCTGTTCGCCAGCGATGGCGTGCCCGTCACCGTGATCCGCGACTCGGCCGGCTTCGTGGCCCAGCGCATCATCGGCTGCATCGTCAATATCGCCAGCGACATCGCCCAGCAACGCATCGCCACGCCGACCGACATCGACCTCGCCGTGAACCTCGGCCTGGGCTACCCCAAGGGCCCGCTGGCGCTGGGCGATGCGATTGGCGCCGCGCAGATCCTCGAAGTGCTGAGCAACCTGGACCGCCTGACTGGCGACATGCGCTACCGCCCGAGCCCGTGGCTGTGGCGTAGGGCCGGCCTGGGCCTGTCGCTGCTGACCGAAGAAGCCTGATCCTCCCGGGCGCCCCGCCGAGACACGGGGCGCTTTTTTCTCCCGCATTGCCCATCAAGAGGCCGCCATGACCGCTCAGCTGCTTTCCCAACGCGTGGACGCCACGCTCGTCCTGACCATCTCGAACCCCGAGGCGCGCAACGCGCTGCATCCGGACATCTACGCGGCAAGCCAGGAGGCGCTGGAAGTGGCGGCGCGCGACAACACCATCCGCGCGGTGGTGCTGACCGGCGCCGACGGCGTGTTCTGCGCCGGCGGCAACCTGAACCGGCTGCTCGGCAACCGCTCCCAGCCGGCCGAGGTACAGGCCAAAAGCATCGAAATCCTCAATCACTGGATCGAAACGCTGCACGCGTTCCCCAAGCCGATCATCGCCGCCGTGGAAGGCCCCGCCGCCGGCGCGGGCTTCTCGCTGGTGCTGGCGTGCGATTTCGTGGTGGCGGCCAGCGACGCCAAGTTCGTCATGGCCTATGTGAAGGTGGGCCTGACGCCGGACGGCGGCGGCTCCTACGAACTGGCCCGCATGCTGCCGCGCCAGCTCGCCAGTGAAATGATGATGGATGGCAAGCCGGTCGATCCGGCACGACTGGCCCATTTCGGCATCGTGAACCGCGTGGTGCCGCCGGGGCAGGCCGTGACCGAGGCGCTGCGCATTGCCGAGAACCTGGCCAAGGAATCGCCGAACGCGGTCCAGGGCATCAAGGCGCTGATCAACCACGCCGGCAGCGCCTCGCTGACCGAGCACTTGGCCGCCGAGCGCGACAGCTTCGTGAAAGCGCTGCACCACCCGGACGCGGGCGAAGGCATCAGCGCCTTCCTGGAGAAGCGCAAGCCGAACTACCGCTGAAGTCCCCCCCGCGCCACGCACCGACGCCATCGCCACATAAAAAAGACAGACCGGAGACAGCATGAGCAGCAACGTTTCGCATTTTGAAGGGACCCGCCCCGTGGCCGACCAGCAGCGCTTCGACATGGGCGCGCTCGAGACCTGGATGCGCCAGCATGTGGAGGGCTTTGCCGGCCCGCTGACCATCGAGCAATTCAAGGGCGGCCAGTCGAACCCCACGTTCAAGCTGATCACGCCCGGCCAGACCTATGTGATGCGCGCCAAGCCGGGGCCGAAGGCGAAGCTGCTGCCGTCGGCGCATGCCATCGAGCGCGAATACCGCGTGATGGCCGCCCTCGCCCAGACCGACGTGCCCGTAGCCCGCATGTTCGCGCTCTGCGAGGACGAGTCGGTGATCGGCCGCGCGTTCTACATCATGGAGTTCGTCAGCGGCCGCGTGCTGTGGGACCAGGCGCTGCCGGACATGACCCCGGCCCAGCGCGGCGCGATCTACGACGAGATGAACCGCGTCATCGCTGCGCTGCATTCGGTGGACTACAAGGCGATCGGGCTGGCCGACTACGGCAAGCCGGGCAACTACTTCCAGCGCCAGATCGAGCGCTGGAGCAAGCAGTACAAGCTGTCCGAGACCGAATCGATCCCGGCGATGGACCAGCTCATCGCATGGCTCCCGAATCACATTCCGGCCGATGCCGACGAACTGACCACCATCGTCCATGGCGACTACCGGCTCGACAACCTGATGTTCCACCCCACCGAGCCGCGCGTGCTGGCCGTGCTCGACTGGGAGCTGTCCACGCTGGGCCATCCGATGGCTGACTTCGGCTATCACTGCATGAGCTGGCATATCCAGCCGGGCCAGTTCCGGGGCATCGCCGGGCTCGACCATCAGGCGCTGGGCATTCCCGATGAAGCCGCCTATCGTCGCCTGTATGAGCAGCGCACCGGCAGCCAGATCACGGGCGACTGGAATTTCTACCTCGCCTTCAGCATGTTCCGCATCGCGGGCATCCTGCAGGGGATCATGAAGCGCGTGGTCGATGGCACGGCGTCGTCGGCGCAGGCCACCGACGCCGGCAAGCGCGCCCGCCCGATGGCCGAAATGGGCTGGGCCTACGCGCAGAAATCAGGCGCCTGATCCTGCATCTTCCTGCCCGACATCGCCCCGCACCGCCGGGGCGATGTGCCTTCTGGGGGGCAATTGTCTGCATGTCATCAGACAACTGAGTACTATCCCTAGCCATAACCCTGATGACCAAAGGCTAAATCGCGTCTACACTGCTGCCATGTTGTACGACAACAGACGATAAGCAGATAAGCATTAGGAGACACAGCATGAGCAATCGCCGCCAATTCCTTGGCCAGGCATCGGGCCTGGCCGCACTGGGCGCCTTCGGCACCTCTGGCATCCTCGCCCCGGCGTCGGCCTGGGCTGCCGACAAGTGGCCGACCAAGCCGATCCGGCTGGTGGTGCCCTACCCCGCCGGCGGTTCGTCGGACATCATCGCCCGCCTGATCAGCAAGCCGCTCGGCGAAGCGCTGGGCCAGGCCGTGGTGGTGGACAACCGTCCGGGCGCCAACGGCAACATCGGCGCCGCCATGGTGGCGCAGGCCGGCACGGACAACCACACGCTGCTGCTGTGCGATGTGGGCGCGCTGGCCATCAGCCCGTCCGTCTACACCAAGCTGAGCTTCAGCCCTGAGAAAGATCTCAAGGGCGTGTCGATGCTGGCCTACTCGCCCCACCTGCTGGTGGTGCATCCGTCGGTGCCCGCCAACAACCTCAAGGAACTGGTGGCGCTGTCGCACAAGCAGACGCTGAACTTCGCCGTGACGGCCATCGGCAGCGCGCCGCATCTGGCGGGCGTGGCGGTGCAGCAGGCCACCGGCGCGGCATGGCAGTACGTGCCGTACAAGGGCGGCGCGCAGGCGATTGCCGACACCGTGGGCGGTACCGCGCAGGTGCTGATGAACGGGATGCTGGCGACCTATCCGCAGGTGCAGGCCGGCAAGCTCAAGCTGCTGGCCGTGTCCAAGCGCACGCGCATGGCGCTGGTCGGACAGGTGCCGACGATTGCCGAGCAAGGCGTGGCGAACTTCGAATCGGGTACGTGGCAGGGCGTGATGGCGCCGTCCGGCATGCCGGATGCGCTCGTGGCCCGCCTCTCGAGCGAGCTGATCCGCATCATCCGCACCCCGGAAATCCGCGCGCAACTGGCCGGCCAGGGCGCCGAAGTGGTGACCATGACGCCGCCCGAAACCAGCAAGTTCTTCTCGACCGAGGAAAAGCGCTGGGCCCAGGTGGTGAAGGCCGCAGGCGTGAAGCTGGACGGCTGACCGGAAGAAGGACCCCTTGTTGTCTCCCCTCTCCCTCAGGGAGAGAGGAGCAAACCCTCAGCGTTTCAATATCCCGTCACTCCCCCAGCGCCACCCCTTCACGGCGCGGGTCCGCGCCGCCGGCCCAGCCCGGCTTGCCGTTCGGCAGGGTCTTGCGCACGATGGCCTGCGTGCCGCTCGTCATCTCGATCTCGGCCACCTGATGGCCCATGCCGCGCAGCGATTCCACCAGTTGCGGCGTCACCAGACCCTTCTCCACTTCGGTCGGGCCATTGCGGCTGCCGAAGTTGCCCATGCCCACGGCGGTCTGCACGTCCATGTCCCAGTCCAGCAGGCCGACCAACGTCTTCGACACGTACTCGATGATCTGCGAGCCACCCGGCGAGCCCAGCGCCGCCACCAGCTTGCCGCTCTGGCGGTCGAACACCAGCGTCGGCGCCATCGACGAGCGCGGGCGCTTGCCCGGCTGCACGCGGTTGGCCACCGGCTTGCCGTTCTCGCTCGGCGTGAACGAGAAATCGGTCATCTCGTTGTTCAGCATGAAGCCGCGCACCATGATGTGCGAGCCGAAGTACGACTCGATGGTCGTCGTCATCGACAACGCCCCGCCCCGGTTGTCCACGGCCACGATCTGCGACGTGGAGATGCGCGGCGGCGAGCGGTCCGGCGCGAACGCCACCTTCACCCCCGGCGGCGTGCCCGGCTGGGCGCGGCCCATGCTCTTGTCGCCGATCAGCGCGGCGCGCTCGGTCAGGTAGGCCGGGCTGACCATCGCGGCCACATCCACGGGCACGAAGTCGGCATCGGCCACGTAGAGGCCACGGTCGGCGTAGGCCAGGCGGTCGGCCTCGGAGATGGCGTGCACGGCCAGCGGCGCGGCTTCCACACGCGCCGGGGTGTTCACCGGCTGCGGCTTCAGGCTGGCCAGCGCGTAGCGTGGGTCGCGCTTCTCAAGGGCCTCCAGCGTGCCCAGGATCTGGGCGATGGCGATGCCGCCCGACGACGGCGGCGGCATGCCGCACACCTTCCAGCGCTTGTAGTCCGTGCAGACCGGCACGCGCTCCTTGGCGCGATAGCCCTTCAGGTCGGCCGTGCTCAGGCTGCCCGGATTGGCATGGCTGTTGACCTTGGCAGCGATGTCCTGCGCAATCGGCCCGTTATAGAACACGTTCGGGCCGCCCTTGGCGATCTCGCGCAGCGTCTTGGCCAGTTGCGGATTCTTGACGAGGGTGCCGACCGGCTTGGCCTTGCCCTGCGTATCGAGGAAGTAGCCGGCCATCTCCGACGAGCCCATCATGAACTTGTCGGCCGCCACCTGGGTGTAGAGCCGCTGGGACATCGGGAAACCGTTCTCGGCCAGCGTGATGGCGCGCTGGAACAGTCGCGCCCAGGGTAGCCGGCCATGCTGGCGGTGCGCCATCTCCAGCGCGCGCAGCACGCCGGGCACGCCCACCGAGCGGCCGCCGATCTGGCCTTCGGAGAATTCCATCGGCTTGCCGTCCGCGCGCATGAATAGGTTCTCGGTGGCGCCGGCCGGGGCCGTCTCGCGCCCATCGAAGGCCTGCACGCGTTTGCCGTCCCAGTACATGATGAAGGCGCCACCGCCGATGCCGGTGGCCTGCGGCTCCACCAGCGTCAGCACGGCCTGCATGGCGACGGCGGCGTCGATGGCCGAGCCGCCCGCGCGCAGGATCTCGCGCCCGGCCTCGGTGGCCAGCGGATTGGCCGCGGCGGCCATGTGCTTCTGCCCGTAGCTGGTGGTCATGTCGGGCCGGTAGCCCGACGAGACCTCCGGCGCGGGCGGCATGGCAGCCGCCCGCGCCTGGGCCGGCGCGGCCGTGGCCGTGCCCGATGCCGATGGCGTGCCCGCATCCTTGGCGGTGGTGCCGCAGCCAGCCAGCACGGCGGCCAGCGCCACGGCCAGCGTGCCGCGCCACAGCAAGGAGGGGGTTGACGGGGAAACTGCCGGTGTCTTCGTCACTGCGCGAGCCATGCCATCTCTCCTGGGGGGAAGCTGAGGCGATTGTAGACGCAGATGACCGGTAATGCGCTTGTAAACGGCTGATTGGCCGATCGGGGATGACCGGCGCGGAGGCACGGGAACGAGGCGGCGGGCGCCGCCCCGTATACATAGTGTCAGTTCGCCATCACAGCGTGGTGAACGACCAGTTCAGGTTCACGCCCTGCCCGTTCAGCGTGCCGCCGACGGTGACGTTGTAGCGCGTGTGGGCGGCCAGCGGCGCGCGCGGCGTGCAGATGGCCAGCCCGCGCGCGTAGCTCGACATGCCCGACGTGCGCGCATCCACCTTCTCGCAGGGCACGTTGGTGCCGGCGGCGTCGGTGATGGTGAACGTATCGGCATTGAACACCAGCGACGTGTTGATGGCCTGCACCGTCACCGGGTAGCCCATGGTCTGGCCCGTGTACGAAGGCGCCGGGTTGGGGCTCTCATTGTTGACCCAGCTCGCCGGCACATCCGCCTGGCCGCTGTACGGGTACGCCACCACCTGGTTGTCCGCGCCGCCCTTGCTGGCATCGGCGAGGTCGATGGTCTGGTAGTAGCTGGCAGAGGTGCCGCCGCTGCTGCCGGCGCCCACGCTTTCCGCAAACCCGCTGCCGGCCGAGCCGTAGCTGCCCAGCAGCGCGGCGCGGTGGAACGGCGCGTTGACGAGGTCCGCCACGAGCGCGTCCTTCGGCGCCATCGACAGGTTGGCGCCCGCCGCGCTGGTCCACTTGTTGCCAGCCGCCACGACTTCCGCCGTGGCATTGGTCGGATAGGCGGCCTGGATGCGGTCGTTCGGCGCGGCGCCCGTGTAGCCGGACTTGCCCGACTGCTCGTCGTGCGTGAGCAGGTTGTTGGCCAGCATGTAGGCGGTGTGGTTCTGGGCGACGGTATTGAGCGCGTCGCGCGCGGTCAGCGGCGGCAGGCCCACCTGCTCGCGCCGATAGTTGGCGTAGCAGAGGCCGGCGCTGCGCGCGTCGTCCAGCACGCGATAGCCCGAGACGCCGGTGCCGCGCGCCGGCAGCAGGCTCACGCTGCCCGTGACCGGCGCCGGCGCGCTGCCGGTCACCGTGTAGCAGGCGCGGTCGGCGCCGGCCGGGAGCGTCGCCGTCTGGCTGCCGTTGGCGGGGGCCTGCCCGGACGCCGCCTGGCTCGCATTGGCCGCGCCGGCTGCCGGGGCGGCGCTGGTGCCCGCGCTGGGGGCGCTATCGCCGCCACCGCCACCGCCACAGGCGCTGAGCGCGAAGGCAGCGCAGGCTGCCAGGATCGTCATCGGGATCGGTCGCGCGAAGGCGTTCGCGCGGGAGGGCATGAAATCGTTAGACAAGTGTTTCCCTGGCATCGGAATGCGGCTCTGTCGTCGTGGATGGAGGGGGCTGCCTGGGTGTGGACGCGCGCGCGGCGGCGCGGTGTCATGCGTGGCATGAGGCGTCCGGGGCAGATGGAACGGGACGATGTTAGGGAGCGCCTCCCGCACCGTCCAGCCTGCTAACAATGGCTTACGTTGTGACCCGCGCGCGCGGCACGCGGGGGAAATGCGCGTTACGGGTCGGCGGGGGGACCGTCGCCCATGCCATTGCCGAGCGACGTCATCACCGCCATCAGCTGCTCGCGCAGCCAGCGGTTGGCGCCGTCGTTCTCGCCGCCGGCATGCCAATAAAGATGCAGTTCGAGCGCCGGCACCTTGAACGGCAACGCCAGCAGCCGGTTGGCGTACGGTTCGTTGGCGATGCGGGCGTAGCGCATCGGCAAGGTGGCGAGCAGGTCCGTGCAACTGACCACGCGGCACGCCGCCGCATAGTGCTGGCAGCGCAGCCGCACGCGGCGGGTCAGGCCCATTCGGTGCAGCGCCTGGTCCTCCAGGCCCGCCCCGCGCCGGCGTGACGACACGTGCACATGTTCGGCAGCCAGATAGCGCTCCAGCGTCAGCTCCTTCTTCACCAGCGGATGGTCGCGCCGGGCCAGCACCACCATCGGATCGGACATGAACGCGGCATGGTGAATCGCCGGGGACACCGGCAGCAGGATGTCGATGGCCGCATCGAGCGTGCCGGCGAGCAGTTCGGACTCCATCTCGCGACGGTCGAAGCGGATCGCCGCGATCTCCACGTGCGGTGCCATGGCCGTCACACGCGCCATCAGCGGCGGCAGCAGCGTGGACTCCAGCGCATCACGCATGCCGATAGTGAAGCGGCGCGTGGTGGCGGTGGGGTCGAAGTGCGGCGTATCCTGCAGCGTGCGCGCGAACGACTGCAGCGCGCCGCGCACCTCGCCCGCCAGCGAGCGCGCCAGCGGCGTGGGCGCCATGCCCTGCCCCCGCCGCTCGAACAGCGGATCGTCGAACAGCGTACGAAGCCGCCCCAGCGCGTGGCTGACGGCGGGCTGCGTCAGGTTGAGCTGACGCGCGGCTGCGGTGATGCTGCCTTCGCTGTAGATGGCATCGAACACCACGAAGAGGTTCAGGTCGATCCGGGATAGCTGCATGGCCGGCATTCTGGCATGAAAATGCAGGACATTGATACTGTCCAATCCAGAAAATTCATTTTTCTTATTACGCGCAGTCCGCTAGAGTAGGCCCCAGTCGGCATCCTTCCCAAGCGATGCCTGCCGTCACACCCCCGAATGTAGCGAGGAGACCCCATGCAATTCGAGTACACGCCCAAGGTCAAGGACATGCAGGCCCGGCTGCTGGCCTTTTTCGACAAGCATATCTATCCGAACGAAAAGCGCTTCTACGCCGAGATCCAGGCCAACCGCGAAGCCGGCAACGCCTGGATTCCCACCAAGGTGGTCGAGGAACTGAAGCCGCTGGCACGCGAAGCCGGGCTGTGGAACCTGTTCCTGCCGCGCTCGAAGCGGGCGCCGGAGGGGCTGTCGAACCTCGAATACGCACCGATGTGCGAGATCATGGGCCGCGCGCCCTGGTCGCCCGAGGTGTTCAACTGCGCTGCGCCGGACACCGGCAACATGGAAACGCTGGAGCGCTACGCCACCGAGGAACTCAAGGACCAGTGGCTGGAACCGCTGCTGCGCGGCGAGATCCGCTCGGCCTTCCTGATGACGGAGCCGGACGTGGCCTCCTCGGACGCCACCAATATCAGCTGCCGCATCGAGCGCGACGGCGACCATTACGTGATCAACGGCACCAAGTGGTGGTCGTCGGGCGCCGGCGACCCCCGCTGCAAGGTCTACATCGTGATGGGCAAGACCAATCCCGATGCCGGCCGCCACGAGCAGCAGTCGATGGTCGTCGTGCCGGCGGACACCCCGGGCATCACGATCAAGCGCTTCCTGCCCGTGTTCGGCTATGACGATGCGCCGCACGGCCATATGGAGATCGAACTCAAGAACGTGCGCGTGCCGGCCGCCAACATCCTGCTGGGTGAAGGGCGCGGCTTCGAGATCGCCCAGGGCCGCCTCGGCCCGGGCCGGATCCACCACTGCATGCGCAGCATCGGCGTGGCCGAGCGCGCGCTGGAACTGATGTGCAAGCGCAGCCTGGACCGCGTGGCCTTCGGCAAGCAGATCGCCCGCCAGGGTGTGACGCAGGAGCGCATCGCCGAAGCCCGTTGTGACATCGAGATGGCCCGCCTGCTGACGCTGAAGGCCGCCTACATGATGGATACCGTAGGCAACAAGGTAGCCAAGGCCGAGATCGCCATGATCAAGGTGGTGGCGCCGAATGTGGCGCTGCGCGTGATCGACTGGGCGATCCAGGTGCATGGCGCCGCGGGTGTCTCGGGCGACTTCCCGCTGGCCAACTGGTGGGCGCACCAGCGCACGCTGCGCCTGGCCGATGGTCCGGACGAGGTGCACCGCAACGCCATCGCCAAGCTGGAACTGGCCAAGCACATGAGCCTGAACCCGGACAGCATCCAGATGCCGGTGACGCGCGGCTCCTGAGCCTCGCTGGTAGTCGTAATTCCCCGAAACGCGCGGCCTGTCGGTCGCGCGTTTTTTCATGGGAGCCGCCGCGATGACCGCACCGCCAGCAGGCTTATTTCTTCTGTGCTCTAATCGCTCGGACCCTGGCGACGCTGGTCGCCGGGCCCCTTCCCCATCGGAATTTTCCGAAAGTTTCCGAAGCAGCCAGGAGAGCGCTCCCTCATGATCGACGTCTACACCTGGGCCACGCCCAACGGTCACAAGGTCCACATCATGCTCGAGGAATGCGGCCTCGAGTACAAGGTTCATCCGATCAACATCGGCGCCGGCGACCAGTTCGGCGAGGCCTTCCTCAAGATCAGCCCGAACAACAAGATCCCGGCCATCGTCGACAGTGACGGGCCGGACGGCCAGCCCATCTCGCTATTCGAATCGGGCGCCATCCTGCTGTACCTGGCCGGCAAGACCGGCAAGTTCCTGCCGGAGGACGTGCGCGGCAAGTACGAGGCCCTGCAGTGGCTGATGTTCCAGATGGGTGGCGTGGGGCCGATGCTGGGCCAGGCGCATCACTTCCGCATCTACGCGCCGGAGAAGATCGAGTACGCGGTGAACCGCTACACCAACGAGGCCAAGCGGCTCTACGGCGTGATCGACAAGCAGTTGTCGCAGCACGCCTGGCTGGCCGGCGACAGCTACAGCGTGGCGGACATCGCCACCTTCCCGTGGCTGCGCAGCTGGCAGAACCAGGGCGTGGAGCTGGACGACTACCCGCACCTGAAGCGCTGGTTCAACGAGATTGCCGAGCGCCCCGCCGTGAAGCGCGGCGTGGAAGTGCTCGCCAAGGAGCGCAAGCCTATGCGGACCGACGCGGAGCGCGAGATCCTGTTCGGCGCCACGCAGTACCAGCGCCGCTGATCGCCTGCATCCCGGTCAGCCTTCAGGCCGCCCGGGGCAGCGCGACCACGGGTTCGGCTTCCAAGATTGGCGAGCGCGCGCAGCACAGCAGACCCGCGCCGGGCACCATGGCGTCGATGCAGTAGTCGTCGTGACGGTCCGGCGCGAAAGCCATGCCCGGCTGCAGGTAGACGGTGCGCACACCGGCCGTGCCGCGCGTGGCGCGCCATTGCAGGCACAACGTGCCGCGATAGCAGGTGGCCCACATCGTGTCATGCGCGTGCAGCCGCTGGGCCCAGTCGGGCTCGCCGGGCTCGATCACGACAAAACTCGGCGTGCCGGGCCGGCTGCCGGCCTGCGGCACGGTGCGCACCAGCACGCTGTCCAGCACGGCCTGGAGCATGACCGGCTGCCCCGGCTGGGGCGTGAAGACATCGCCTCCGGCCAGCGCGGCCAGTTCCTGCCCGGAGGACAGCACGCGCAGGCCGCCGCGCAGGCAGGCCCACCATTCGGACGGGGCGGAAACAATGCCGGATTGCACGTCGCCGGCACGCAGGAACACGTGGTGGCAGGCGTGGCCGAGCCCGGCCGTTGCCGGAATGACACATAACTGTAAACCGACGCTCAGGTCCGGAGAGTCCGGCAGGGGCGGCGTTGCACCGCACAACCCGGCGTCGAAAAACGAAAAAATCTGCATGGCATTCCCCAAAACGGAGCCTGGGACGCAGGGGTCCCACGGAATGCGCAATGGCGGCAGGCCCGATGCGGCGCGGATCTCCCGCCCGACGACCTCCCCCCTCACTGCGCGACTGCCCCGTTTCGGTACGGCTTAGGTGCCGTCCGGTAATACCATCGCTCCGTACCCGTTTTGGGCACATCCCTTATGATGCGGATCTGGTACCGATAGAACGACGAACTATAGGTTGTCGTGACGCTTGGGTCAAACCCTTAGGCTCTGAGCGACTTAAAATCCACAAAGCAGCATATGACAGGCGACCCTCTCAAGCTGTTCGGGCGACATCTGACCTGGTTGCGCAAGCAGCGCGGCTGGTCACAAGAAGCCCTGTCGCTGGAAAGCGGTCTGGCAAGATCGTACCTCAGCGGCATCGAACGCGGCACACGTAATGTGGCTCTTTATAACATATGTACTCTAGCTGACACACTCGGCGTGGCTCCGCCCGAGATGTTGGACTTCTCGCGCCACGAAACCGCCGCCGCGCCCGTGGAGGCGCCGCGCTCGCCGTATCAGGCCGACACCTCGCCGGCCGTGCAGGCAACGATGCGCTACATGGCCGAACTGAGCGATTTCGAGCGCGACGTGGTGGCCGGCGTGGCCCGCGCGCTGGCCCGCAAGCAGCCGCGCTGAGCCTTATACCGTCAGCAGGCCCTGGCGTTCGATGAAGGCGATGATCTGATCGAGCCCCTGCCCGGCCTTGACACTCCCCATCACGAACGGCCGCTCCCCGCGCATCTTGCGGGCATCGGCTTCCATGATCTCGAGTGAGGCCCCCACGTACGGCGCGAGGTCAGTCTTGTTGATCACCAGCAGGTCAGACTTCGTGATCCCCGGCCCGCCCTTGCGCGGGATTTTCTCCCCGCCGGCCACGTCGATCACGTAGATCGTCAGGTCGGACAATTCCGGGCTGAAGGTGGCGGCCAGGTTGTCGCCGCCAGACTCGATGAAGACGATGTCGGCATCGGGAAACTTCGCCAGCATACGGTCCACGGCCTCGAGGTTGATCGAGGCGTCCTCGCGGATCGCCGTGTGCGGGCAGCCGCCCGTCTCCACCCCCATGATCCGCTCCGCCGGCAGCGCGCCGGAGATCGTCAGCAGGCGCTGGTCTTCCTTCGTATAGATGTCATTGGTAATGGCGACCAGGTCGTAGCGGTCGCGCATGGCCTTGCAGAGCATTTCCAGCAGCGTGGTCTTGCCGGAGCCCACGGGGCCGCCCACGCCAACGCGCAGGGGCGGATTTTTCTTGGTTCGGGTCATGTTTGTGGCTGGGTCAGGAACGGAACAGCCGGGAGTACTGCGTCTCGTGGCGTGCGGAGAGCAGGCCCAGCATCGGGGAAAAAGTGGACAGGCGGGGCGGATCGGCGTCGGCGCGCTGCGCCGCTTCGTCGACCACGGCCAGCACGGCCGGGTGCAGCCCGCGCAGGATGTGCTGGCCGGCCACCTGGCCGAGCGGCACCGCCTTGAGCGCGGCGGCGACCTGGTTTTCGGCCCAGTTGAAGGCATAGGCCGCGAGACCGTCGCGCGCATCCACGCCAAGCGCCACGCAGGCGGCCGTGAACGCGGTGGGCAGGCAGATCGGCGCCAGTTCGGACAAGTCCGATGCCATGGCGGCCTCGCCCCACCCCATCTGGCCGATCAGTTTCGACAGCGACCAGCCCATCTGCTCGGTTTCAAGCCGAAGCTCCGCCGTCTCGCGCGTGGCGTGAAACCAGTCGTTCCAACGTCGTACAGCAGCCAGGTCGCGCGCCTGCCAGGCACGATGAAGCAGCAGCCAGACCGGCGCCTCGCAGTGCGCCTGCACATGCGTGAGGTTGTCCCGGATCCACCGCTCGGCGCTGGCCGCATCGCTAACCAGCCCGCAGTCGATGGCCGCCTCAAGCCCCTGCGAATAGCTGAAACCGCCAATCGGCAACGCCGGCGACGCCAGATGCAACAGCGAAATCAGTTGGGGGAGCGCGGTCATGGGACGGTTGGGACGGATTCAGTGCTTGTGGCCGCAGTGCTCGTCATGGACGTGACCATGGTCGTGACTGTGGTCGTGCCCGTGGTCATGGCTGTGGCCGTGGTCATGCCCGTGCGAATGCCCATGGTGATCCTGGAACACCGCCTGCGCCGCTGCGTAGTCTTCGGCGAAGGTCGCGTCGTGGCCGTGTTTGTGGCCGCCGCCGTAGGCGCCGGCTTCGGGTTCGAAGGGCAGTTCGGCGCGGGTGGCCTGCACGCCGAGGCGGGCCAGCATGTCGGCCAGCACGGCATCGAATTCGAGGCGGAGGTAATCGCGGCCGACTTCCACCGGGGTGTGGCGGTTGCCCAGGTGGTAGGCGGCGCGCATCAGGGCCAGCGGGTCGGCCGCCGTCACTTGCAGCACGGACTCGGGGGCCGCCTGCACTTCGACGAAAGTACCGTCCTCGGCTACCAGCAGGTCGCCGCCGCGCAGCACGGTGCCGCGCGGCAGGAACAGCGCTGCTTCCGCCCCGTTGTCGAGCACGGCGCGCAGGCGGCTCTTGCTACGCTCGCCGAACGGCAGCACGAGCTTCGGGGCGCGGCGCACCAGCACCGGCGCGATGCCGTGCGGGGCGGGGAGGTGTTTGTCGATCTTGATCACAATCCGGGGCCGTCAGAACAGGAAATAGCGCTGCGCCATGGGCAGCACGGTGGCGGGTTCGCACATCAGCAGTTGGCCGTCGGCCACCACCTGGTAGGTTTCCGGGTCCACGGTGACGTTCGGTTGCCAGTCATTGTGGACCATATCGCGCTTGCTCACCGTGCGCGTGCCGCGCACCGCCGCCAGCGTCTTGGCCAGCCCGTAGCGCCCGCCCACGTCCGCCGCCAGCGCCGCCTGCGACACGAAGGTCAGCGACGAGCGCGGCAGCGCCCCGCCCGCCGAGGCGAACATCGGCCGATAGTGCACCGGCTGGGGCGTGGGGATCGACGCGTTGGGGTCGCCCATCGCCGCCGCCGCGATCATCCCGCCCTTCAGGATCAGGCTCGGCTTCACGCCGAAGAAGGCCGGCTTCCACAGCACCAGGTCCGCCCATTTGCCGACCTCGATCGAGCCCACCTCGTGCGCGATGCCATGCGTCAGCGCCGGGTTGATCGTGTACTTGGCGATGTAGCGCTTCACGCGGAAGTTGTCGTGGCCGCCGCGCGCGTCGTGCGGATCGCCGGGCAGCTTGCCGCGCTGCGCCGCCATCTTGTGCGCGGTCTGCCAGGTGCGGATGATGACCTCGCCCACGCGCCCCATGGCCTGCGAATCGCTCGAAATCATCGAGAACGCGCCCAGGTCGTGCAGGATGTCCTCGGCCGCGATGGTCTCGCGGCGGATGCGCGACTCCGCGAAGGCGATATCCTCGGCAATCGCCGGATCCAGGTGATGGCAGACCATCAGCATGTCCAGGTGCTCGTCCAGCGTGTTCACGGTGTACGGGCGCGTGGGATTGGTCGACGACGGCAGCACGTTGGCCTCGCCGCAGACCTTGATGATGTCCGGCGCGTGGCCGCCGCCGGCGCCCTCGGTATGGTAGGTGTGGATCGTGCGGCCCTTGAAGGCGGCGATGGTGGCCTCGACGAAGCCGCCCTCGTTGAGCGTGTCCGTGTGGATGGCCACCTGGGTGTCGGTGGCGTCGGCCACGGTCAGGCAGGTGTCGATGGCCTGCGGCGTGGTGCCCCAGTCCTCGTGCAGCTTCAGGCCGATGGCGCCCGCCTCGACCTGCTCGGTCAGCGGCCCGGGCTGGCTGGCGTTGCCCTTGCCCAGGAAGCCGATATTCATCGGGTAGGCATCGGCCGCCTGGAGCATGCGCTCCATGTACCACGGCCCCGGCGTGACGGTGGTGGCGAAGGTGCCCGTGGCCGGGCCGGTGCCGCCGCCGATCATCGTCGTCACGCCGCTCATCAGCGCTTCCTCGATCTGCTGCGGGCAGATGAAGTGGATGTGGCTGTCGATGCCGCCGGCGGTGACGATCATGCCCTCGCCCGCGATGACCTCCGTCCCCGGTCCCACGACGATGGTCACGCCGGGCTGGATGTCCGGGTTGCCGGCCTTGCCGATCGACGCAATGCGGCCGTGCTTGAGGCCGATGTCGGCCTTGACGATGCCCCAGTGGTCCACGATCAGCGCATTGGTGATGACGGTGTCGACGCAGTCCTTGGCCATGCGCTGGCTCTGACCCATGCCGTCGCGGATCACCTTGCCGCCGCCGAACTTCACTTCCTCGCCGTAGATCGTGTAGTCACGTTCGACTTCGATCACCAGCCCGGTGTCGGCCAGCCGCAGGCGGTCGCCGGTGGTGGGGCCGAACATCTCGGCATAGGCCTGCCTGGAAATTTTCACGCTCATTACAGCGCTCCCATGATCTTGCCGTTGAAGCCGTAGACGATGCGGTCGCCGTCGAGCGCCACCAGTTGCACCGTGCGCGACTGGCCGGGCTCGAAGCGCACCGCCGTGCCTGCCGCGATGTCGAGCCGGAAGCCGCGCGCGGCCTCGCGGTCGAAGTCGAGCGCGGCGTTGGTTTCGTAGAAGTGGAAGTGCGAACCCACCTGCACGGGGCGGTCGCCGGTGTTGGCCACCGTGACGCTCACCGTGGCGCGACCCGCGTTCAGTTCGATTTCGCCGTCGAGCGGCATCAGTTCACCGGGAATCATCGCAAGGCTCCTTGATCGTGACGTCCGCCGCTCAGGCGACCAGCAGGCCGGCGCCGTACAGCGCCACGCCAGCCCCGGCCACGCGGGCGAGCCAGCCCGCATGGCGGCGCAGGAACAGGCCCGCACCGATGCCCAGGCCGTGCAGCGCCATCGTCGCCACGGCGAAGCCGGCCACATAGGCCAGCACCGCCGGCATCGCCCCGGCCGTGGCCGGCAGCTCGGCGCCGTGCGCGTAGCCGTGGAACAGCGCGAAGCCGCCGACGATGGCCATCCCGGCCATGGCCGACAGCCGCGCCCGCACGGCCACCAGCAGGCCGATCACCAGCAGCGACACCGCGATCATCGGCTCCACGGCCGGCAGCGTCACGCCGGCAAGGCCCAGCGCCGCGCCCACCAGCATCATGGCGACGAAGGCCAGCGGCAGGCGCAGCAGGTCGGCCTTGGCCGGCGCGCCTTGCCCGAAGGCGCCGCGCGAATTCGTGGCGAGCGCGCTCCACACGCCCACGGCCGCCATCGCCAGCAGGTGGTCGGCGCCGGTGAACGGGTGCAGCACGCCGGCCCAGAGGCTGGCGCCCACGGTGCCGGCGTCATGACCGGGGTGGGCGAAGGCGGAGGCGGAGGCCAGGGTCAGCACGGCGCCGGTGGCGGCGCGATGGAGGAATCGGTGCATGGTTGCTCTCTTGTTGTGGAATTGGGTGTCAGACGATGGGATGGTGCACGGTGACGAGCTTGGTGCCGTCCGGGAAGGTGGCCTCGACCTGGATCTCGGGGATCAGTTCGGCCACGCCGTCCATGACGTCCTCGCGGGTCAGCACGGTGGTGCCCTCGTGCATCAGGTCGGCCACGGTGCGGCCGTCGCGCGCGCCTTCCATGATCGCGGCGGTGATCAGGGCCACCGCCTCGGGGTAGTTGAGCTTGAGCCCGCGTGCGCGGCGGCGCTCGGCCAGCAGGGCGGCGGTGAAGATCAGCAGCTTGTCCTTCTCGCGCGGCGTCAGTTCCATCGTTCTGTTCCTCGTTCTTTGCTTGTCTTGTTGTCAGGTGGCCCAGAGGCGCAGCGGCCGCGCCGCCACGCCATGGATCGGCGCGCGCAGCGTGGACCAGGCGCCGGTCATCACGCGCCGCACGGCTTCCATGTCGCGCCCGAGCACGCGCAGCAGCAGCATGGACTGCCCTGCAGACCCGGCGAGGCAGGTCACGCCGGCGCGCAGGTCCGGGACATAGGGTAATTGTTCAGCCAGGGTTTCGGCCAGCGCCGGCGTGGCGCCCTGCCCCACCGCCCAGAGCGTGCCGAGGATGTGCAGGCCGTCCATGCCCGCCACGGCGGGGCGCAGCGGCGAGGTGGCATCGACCTGCGATTGCTCGATCCACAGCGCGCGGTCGGGGCCGGCCACGCGGGTGTCCAGCCACAGCGCGCCGCTCGACCAGCGTTCGCCCGAGGCCTGCCGGCCCAGTACCACGGCATCCCAGCCGATGGCGCTGCCGGTGGGCGCCACGACGACGTCCGTGGCGATGCGGGCGCGTGCATCGTCGAACACGATGTTCTCTTGCGGCAGCCAGTCCAGCCGGGCGCCGTCGGCCACCTCGATGCGCACCTGCTGGGCGGCCTCGCGGCCGAGCGACTTGTACCATTTGGTGGCGCCCGGCGTGGCCAGCACGGCATGGGCGCCGGCTTCCACGGCGATGTCGATGTCGAGCCGGTCGCCACCAGCCACACCGGCGGGCGGATGCAGCACCACCACGTGGCAGATGCCGCCCTCGGGATACAGCGGCTTCTGCACCAGCAGCGGCCCCTGATGGCGGCGTTCGACCAAGGCCGTGCGGCCCGCGCGCGCGGCAAAGCGCAGGCGCAGGCTGGCATGCCAGGCAGGCATGGCGAGTTGGGAGGGGAAATCGGGGTGACGCATGGGCGAAGATTACACCGCGATCAGCTCCCGCACACCATCCTGTTCCATCGTGGCGCCCTCGCCCCGGGCCACCACCTCGCCCCGGCTCATCACGACGTAGTGATCGGCCAGATGGCGGGCGAATTCGTAGTACTGCTCCACCAGCAGCACCGTCATGCCGAACTCGTCCACCAGCAGGCGCAGCGCGCGGCCGATGTCCTGGATGATGGACGGCTGGATGCCTTCGGTGGGCTCGTCGAGGATCAGCAACTGCGGCTCGCTCATCAGCGCCCGGCCGATGGCCAGTTGCTGCTGCTGGCCGCCGGAGAGATCGCCGCCGCGGCGCGAACGCATGGTGCGCAGCACCGGGAAGAGCTGGTAGATCCGGTCCGGCACGCCGTTCGGGCGCGCGCGGCTGGCGGCGCCGATCAGCAGGTTTTCCTCGACGGTCAGGCGCGGGAAGATCTCGCGGCCCTGCGGCACGTAGGCGAGCCCGGCCGAGACGCGCTCGTACGGGGCCTTCTTCTCGAGGGCCTTGCCCTCCCAGCTGATGTGGCCGCTGCGTGTGGGCACCACGCCCATCAGGCATTTGAGCAGCGTGCTCTTGCCCACGCCGTTGCGGCCGAGCAGCGTGGTCAGCTTGCCCTGCGGCACCTCGAACGAGATGTCGCGCAGGATGTGGCTGCCGCCGTAGAACTGGTTCAGTGCATTGACCTGCAGCATGGTTACCTTCCCAGATAGGACTCGATCACGCGCTCGTCGCGCTTCACGGCGTCTAGCGTGCCTTCGGCCAGCAGGCTGCCTTCGGCCAGCACCGAAACCTTGCCGGACTCGCCGGCCAGCGCCGCCACGAATTCCATGTCGTGCTCCACGACCATCATCGAGCAACTGCCGCGCAGGCTGTTCAGCAGGCCGGCCAGTTGCATCGTCTCTTCGTCCGTCATGCCGGCCACGGGTTCATCGAGCAGCAGCAGTTGCGGTTGCTGCATCAGCAACATGCCGATTTCGAGCCGCTGCTTCTGGCCGTGGGACAGCAGGCCGGCCGGGCGATACGCCTCGTCTTCGAGCCCGGTCAGCGCCAGCGTTTCCTCGATGCGGCGATGGCCCTCGCCGGTCAGCCGCGCGCGCAGCGACGACCACCAGCGCTTGTCCGCCTTCATCGCCAGTTCCAGGTTCTCCCAGACCTCGTGCTGCTCGAAGACCGTGGGCTTCTGGAACTTGCGGCCGATGCCTACCTGCGCGATGCGCGGCTCGGTCATCCGCATCAGATCGATGGACTGCCCGAGGAAGACGCGCCCGCTGACGTTGGCGTTGCGCGGGCCGGTCTTGCCGGTGATGACGTCCATCATCGTGGTCTTGCCGGCGCCGTTCGGGCCGATCACGCAGCGCAGCTCGCCGTGATCGATGGACAGCGATAGCTTGTTCAGGGCGCGGAAGCCGTCGAACTGCACGGTCAGGTCCTCCAGGTAGAGGATGGGGCCGTGCGAGGTGTCGATGACGCCGGGCTCCAGGACGCGGCCCAGGCCGGTGGCGTCGCCGCTCTCCGCCTGATCCGCGCCGTGTTTTGCACCTTGTTGCGAAGTGGCCGCGTTCATGCTTCGCTCCCTTGTTGCGGGGTCACGGCGGCCGGGTTCACCGGCTCGCCCGTGGCCGCCTGGATCTTCTGGGCGGCCGTGCGCTTGCCACGCAGGCGGCGCCACAGGCCCACCACGCCATCGGGCAGATACAGCGTCACGAGCACGAACATCGCGCCGAGCAGGAACAACCAGTATTCGGCGAAGTAGGCCGTGAACATGGTCTTGGCGCCGTTGACCAGGAAGGCGCCGACGATCGGCCCGATCAGCGTACCGCGGCCGCCCACGGCCACCCAGACCGCCATCTCGATGGAGTTGGCTGGCGACATCTCGCCCGGGTTGATGATGCCCACCTGCGGCACGTAAAGCGCGCCGGCAATCCCGCACAGCACGGCCGAGAAGGTCCAGACGAACAGCTTGTAGCCGAGCGGGTTGTAGCCGGAGAACATCACGCGCATCTCGGCATCCCGCACGGCGGTGACCACCCGGCCCAGCTTGGACGTGACGATATAGCGGCACGCCACGAACCCGGCCAGCAGCGCCAGGAAGGTCAGCACGAACAGCGCGGCGCGGGTTTCCGGCGCGGCCACGGCGTAGCCGGCGATGCGCTTGAAGTCCGTGAAGCCGTTGTTGCCGCCGAAGCCGGTCTCGTTGCGGAAGAACAGCAGCATCGCCGCGTAGGTCATGGCCTGCGTGATGATCGACAGGTACACGCCCTTGATGCGCGAGCGGAAGGCGAAGAAGCCGAACAGCCACGCCAGCACGCCCGGCACCAGCACGACCAGCAGCATCGCATACGGCAGGTGCTCGGTACCGTGCCAGAACCAGGGCAGCTCCTTCCAGTCGAGGAACACCATGAAGTCGGGCAGGTCGCTCTTGTACACGCCTTCGCGGCCGATCGACCGCATCAGGTACATGCCCATCGCATAGCCGCCCAGCGCGAAGAACAGGCCGTGGCCGAGGCTCAGGATGCCGCAGTAGCCCCACACCAGGTCCAGCGCAATGGCCGCCAGCGCGAAGCACATGATCTTGCCGATCAGCGTCAGCGCGTAGGCCGACAGGTGCAGCGGGTGGCCCTCCGGAATCACCAGCGCGCAGATCGGCACGCCGACCGCGACCACCAGCGTGAGGATGACCAGCGCCAGCCACACCTTGCGCGAGAAGAGCGGCTGGCGCTCGGGAACCGAGAGGCGGAACGGCGCCCCGTTCGAGGATTTCGATTGAAAGCTACGCATCTCATGCCTCCGCGCTGCGCCCTTTGAGCGCGAACAGGCCCTGCGGGCGTTTCTGGATAAACAGCACGATCAGCACCAGGACGAAGATCTTGGCCAGCACCGCGCCGTAGAACGGCTCGATGAACTTGTTGATGAGGCCGAGCCCGAAGGCGCCGACGATGGTGCCGGCCAGCTGGCCCACGCCGCCGAGCACCACCACCATGAACGAATCGATGATGTAGGCCTGCCCGAGGTCCGGCCCTACGTTGCCGATCTGGGACAGCGCGCAGCCGCCCAGCCCGGCGATGCCGGCACCGAAGGCGAAGGCGTAGCTATCCACCTTCCACGTGCGCACGCCCACACAGGCCGCCATGGTGCGGTTCTGCGTGGTGGCGCGCACGAACAGGCCGAGCCGCGTGCGATTCAGCACCGCCCACGCCACGGCCACCACGGCCAGCGCGAAGGCGATGATGACGATGCGGTTGTACGGAATCACGAGGCCGGCCATCGCCGTGACGCCGCCGCTCATCCAGTTGGGATTGGCCACTTCCACGTTCTGGGCGCCGAAGAGCGTGCGCACGGCCTGCATCAGCAGCAGGCTGATACCGAAGGTGGCCAGCAGCGTCTCGAGCGGGCGGCCGTACAGGTGGCGCAGCACGATCCGCTCGATGGCGAAGCCGACGACACCCGCTGCCAGGAACGACGCCGGCAGCGCCGCCAGCAGGTACCAATCGAACGCATTCGGCGCATAGGCGCGGAACAGCGTCTGCACCACGTAGGTGGCGTAGGCGCCGATCATCAGGAACTCGCCGTGCGCCATGTTGATGACGCCGATCAGCCCGTAGGTGATGGCCAGTCCCAGCGCAGCCAGCAGCAGCACGCTGCCGAGGCTCAGGCCGGCGAACAGGTTGCCGAGCAGCTCGGCGCGGCCTTGCTCGCCACGCATCTTGTCGATGGCCTGCTGGGCGGCGGCGCGCACGTCGGCGTCGGGCTCCTTGAACTTGCCCGCTTCATCGCGCTCCACCAGCGGCGTCAGCTTCTGGCGGATCTGCGGATTGCTGTCCTGGCCGAGGATGCGGATGGCTTCCAGCCGCGCGTCGCGCGTGGCGTCGGTGCCCTGCGCCAGTACGGTGTTGGCCCAGATCACGTCGAGCCGGGCGCGCAGGCCGGCATCGGCCTCGGCCTTGCGGGCCGCTTCCACAACTTCGCGCGAGGCGCTCTCGGGTTGATCGGACAAGGTGTTGATGGCCTGCGTACGCACCGCGATGTCCGGCGACTGCAGCAGGAGGCTGCTCGCAGCGCTATCGACGATGGCCCGCAGGCTGTTGTTCAGCGTGAGGGACTCGAGTTCATCGGCCTTCACGGTCACCGGCTTGCCAGTGATGGCATCGACGGTCTTGTCGCCATCCTGGCGCACCATGCCCACCGATGGCGCAAATTGGAGTGCATCGTCCTGGAGCGCGCGCAGGATCGGGCCGGCCTGCTCGGGCGGCGCCTGGGTCAGCGCGGCGAGCGCGGCGGTCTTCGCGTCGAAGTCGTCTTCGACCAGCGGCTTGAGGTCAGCCTGCGTGAGCGGTGCCGCCCACAGCGGCGCGGCGGCCAGCAACAGCGCAGCCAGCATGGCGCGCAGCCACGGCAAGGCGGACGGGAATGGAGATCGGTGCATAGGGCTGGCTGGCGTCTGATATGGCGCGATGGTTCGCGTCTTTTATGCGTGGAACGACCGAGGGAGGGCTCCCCTCTCCCAAGGGAGAGGGGCAAAACACCATGGGTACGCTGGAGATCAGCGGCCGGCGACAACCTTGTCCGGCTTGCCTTCGTTACCCGCGATGAACGGGCTCCACGGCTGCGCGCGCACCGGCTTCGCCGTCTTCCACACCACGGAGAACTGGCCGTCGCCCTTCACTTCGCCGATCATCACCGGCTTGTACAGGTGGTGGTTCTCGCCCATGGTCAGCGTGAAGCCGTCCGGCGACTTGAAGGTCTGGCCATACATGGCCTGGCGCACCTTGTCCGGATCGGTGGTGCCGGCCTTCTTGACCGCCTGCGCCCACATATGGATGCCGACGTAGGTGGCTTCCATCGGGTCGTTGGTCACGCGCTTGTCGCCGCCGGGCAGGTTGTTGGCCTTGACCCATGCCGCCCATTGCTTCTTGAACGCGTCATTCTCGGGGTTCTTCACCGACATGAAGTAGTTCCAGGCGGCCAGATGGCCGACCAGCGGCTTGGTGTCGATGCCGCGCAGTTCTTCCTCGCCCACGGAGAACGCCACCACCGGCACGTCCTTGGCCTTCAGGCCAGCGTTGCCCAGTTCCTTGTAGAACGGCACGTTGGAGTCGCCATTGATCGTCGAGATCACGGCCGTCTTGCCGCCCTGCGAGAACTTCTTGATGTTGGCGACGATGGTCTGATAGTCGCTATGGCCGAACGGGGTGTAGACCTCCTCGATATCCTTGTCGGCCACGCCCTTGCTCTTCAGGAACGCGCGCAGGATCTTGTTGGTCGTGCGTGGGTACACGTAATCGGTGCCGAGCAGGAAGAAGCGCTTGGCGCCACCGCCTTCCTTGCTCATCAGGTATTCCACAGCCGGGATGGCCTGCTGGTTAGGCGCGGCGCCGGTGTAGAACACGTTCTTCGACATTTCCTCGCCCTCGTACTGCACCGGGTAGAACAGCAGCGAGTTCAGTTCCTCGTAGACCGGGAGCACGGACTTGCGCGATACCGAGGTCCAGCAGCCAAACGTGACGGCGACCTTGTCCTGCGTGACCAGTTGGCGCGCCTTCTCGGCGAACAGCGGCCAGTTGGAGGCGGGGTCCACCACCACCGGCTCGAGCTTGCGGCCCAGCACGCCGCCGCTCTTGTTGATCTCGTCGATGGTCATCAGCGCCACGTCCTTGAGCGAGGTCTCGGAGATGGCCATCGTGCCCGACAGCGAATGCAGGATGCCGACCTTGATCGGATCCTTCGACTGCGCCAGCAGCGGGCTGGTACCGATCATTGCCGCGGCGGCTACCGCCGACAGCTTCAGCATGTCACGTCGTTTCATTGCAGCTCCCAGTTTGTCGTATGTGGTCAGGGACTCTACGCACCCCGGGTGATCCTTCTGCAACTAGCGTGCCATGGACTGCCGGGCCGGGAACGATCAAAGGTGGGAGAAAACGTCACGGCGGGTGATCCCGTCGCACCAATCCGGTGCCAATCGGGTCACCGGGGCCGGCGGGGGCGCGCCAACTCCCGCACCGGCATCGTGCATGGCCGCAAATCAGTGCAGGATCCGGGCCGGCGACAGTGCATCGCGCACCGCCGACAATAAAAAACGGGGCCCGAGGGCCCCGTCTTCGCTGCATGCCTGACGATGCTTACTTCATCATCGGCATCATGTTGGCATTCATGTTGTGCATGATCCAGAGCGAACCGGCCAGCACGATGAACAGGATCAGCAGCGTGAACAGGAACGCCATGACGTTCCAGCGCTGGCCCTTGGAGCCATCCATGTGGAGGAAGTACTTCAGGTGGACCACGATCTGGACCACGGCCATGCCGAGGATGATCCAGAGGATGGTGCCGCGGTCCATCGTGCCGTCCATCACGATCTTGAACGGGATCACCGTCAGGATCACGGCCAGCACGAAGCCGATCACATACGACTTGACGCTGCTGTGGCCGTGCGACTCGCCGTGGGCGGCCGTTGCATGTTGTTGTGCCATTACAGTGCTCCCATCAGGTAGACGACGGTGAAGACGCCGATCCAGACGATGTCCAAGAAGTGCCAGAACAGGCTCAGGCAGTTCAGGCGCTTTTCCATCGTCGGGGTCATGCCCTTCTTGTTCAGCTGCCACATCAGCACGAGCATCCAGACCATGCCGCTGGCCACGTGCAGGCCGTGGGTGCCCACGAGCGTGAAGAATGACGACAGGAACGCGCTGCGGCCCGGGCCGGCGCCTTCGTGGATCAGGTGATGGAACTCATAGATTTCCATCGACATGAACGCGGCGCCCAGCAGGAACGTCACGCCCAGCCAGATCAGCACGCGACCCTTGCTGCGGTTCTGCAGCGAGATCATCGCGAAGCCGTACGTGATCGACGAGAACAGCAGGATGAACGTCTCGACCAGCACGAAGTTGAGCTCGAACAGCTCCTTGCCCGACGGGCCGCCCGCCACTTCGCCGCGCAGCACGGCGTAGGCGGCGAACAGGCACGCGAACAAGATGCAGTCGCTCATCAGGTACAGCCAGAAACCAAAGACGGTGTTCTCGCTGGTGTCGTGATGGGCGTGGTCGTGGTCATGCGCGGCATCGTGCGCGTGGCCGTGGGCGGGGGCTTGCGCCCCAAAACGGTCTAGAACTTCAGTCGACATGATGATCAGCCCTGCGTAGCGATGCGCTGCTGGTGCAGCGTTTCGATCTGCTCGACCTGCTTGGCCGGCACGTAGTAATCGATATGGTCGTCGTTGGCGCGGCGGATAAACGCCACCACCATGCCAACCAGGCCCACGGCGGCAAGCCACCAGATATGCCAGGTCAGCGCGAAGCCCAGCGCGAGGCTGAAGGCACCCATGTAGAAGCCTGCAGCGGTGTTCTTCGGCATGTGGATCTGCTCGTAGCCGTCCGTGCGGATGGTCTCGCCACGGGCCTTCATGTCGGCAAACGCGTCCAGGTCACGCACCACCGGGGTGTGCGCGAAGTTGTAGAACGCGGGCGGCGACGACGTGGCCCACTCCAGCGTACGGCCACCCCAGGGATCGCCCGTGACGTCCGCCAGCGCCTTGCGGTTGCGGATCGACACGACGATCTGCAGCACCTGGAAGCCGATACCCATGGCGATGAACACCACGCCGATCACGGCCGCGTACAGGAACGGGGTCCAGGCCGGGTTGTCGGTATGGTTCAGGCGGCGGGTCATGCCCATCAGGCCCAGCACGTACAGCGGCATGAACGCGAAGTAGAAGCCAACCAGCCAGCACCAGAACGCGCACTTGCCCAGACGCTCGTCCAGCTTGAAGCCGAACGCCTTCGGCCACCAGTAGGTCACGCCGGCCAGGTAGCCGAACAGCACGCCACCGATGATCACGTTGTGGAAGTGGGCAATCAGGAACAGGCTGTTATGCAGCACGAAGTCGGCGGCCGGCACGGCCATCAGCACGCCGGTCATGCCACCGATCACGAAGGTGACCATGAAGCCCAGCGTCCACAGCACCGGCGACGTCAGCTGCACGCGGCCACGGTACATCGTGAACAGCCAGTTGAAGATCTTCACCCCGGTCGGGATGGAGATGATCATCGTGGTGATGCCGAAGAAGGCATTCACGTTGGCGCCGGAGCCCATCGTGAAGAAGTGGTGCAGCCAGACCAGGAACGACAGCACCATGATCGCGGCCGTCGCGTAGACCATGCCCTTGTAGCCGAACAGCTTCTTGCCCGAGAACGTCGAGATGATTTCCGAGAAGATGCCGAACGCCGGCAGGATCAGGATGTACACCTCGGGGTGGCCCCAGATCCAGATCAGGTTCACGTACATCATGGCGTTGCCGCCACCGTCGTTCGTGAAGAAGTGCATGCCGAAGTAGCGGTCCAGGCCCAGCAGCGCCAGCGACACCGTCAGCACCGGGAAGGCGGCCACGATCAGCACGTTGGTACACAGCACGGTCCAGGTGAACACCGGCATGCGCATCAGGGTCATGCCCGGGGCGCGCATCTTGAGGATGGTCACGAGGAAGTTCACGCCGGTCAGCAGCGTGCCCAAGCCTGATATCTGCAAGGACCAGAGGTAGTAATCCACCCCTACGCCAGGGCTGTAGTCGATGCCCGACAGCGGCGGATACGCCAGCCAGCCGGTACGTGCGAATTCACCAACCCCCAGGGACACGTTGACCAGCATCGCGCCGGCCACGAACAGCCAGAAGCTCAGCGTGTTCAGGAACGGGAACGCCACGTCGCGCGCGCCGATCTGCAGCGGCACCACGAGGTTCATCAGGCCCGTCATCAGCGGCATGGCCACGAAGAAGATCATGATCACGCCGTGGGCGGTGAAGATCTGGTCGTAGTGCTCAGGGGGCAGGATGCCGGGGTCGCCGTTGGTGGCCAGCGCCAGCTGGGTACGCATCATGACGGCGTCGGCAAAGCCGCGCAGCAGCATGATCAGCGCCACCAGCGAATACATCACGCCGATCTTCTTGTGGTCGACGGACGTAATCCACTCGCTCCACAGGTAGTTCCACTTCTTGAAGTACGTAATCCCACCGAGCAGCGCCAGCCCGCCCAGGGCCACGCAGCTCAGTGTGATCATGATGATCGGCTCATGAAACGGAATCGCCGACAAACTCAATTTGCCAAACATCATTGCTCCTAGGATTGCGCGCCCAGCGCCGGCTTGGCCGGCGTGGTCATGGACACCCGCTCTTCGCCGAGCGTGTTACGCGACGTGCAGACCGGGCCGCCATCGAAGCCCTCGCGGGCCATGGCGCGGCCGTCGGCGCCCATGTACTGATGCAGGATGCCGGTGTACAGGCCGTCTTCGACCTTGCCGTAGAGGGCAACCGGTTCCGCTTCGCTCGGCTTGGCCAGGACCTTGTAGTCCGCGGCAGCGAGTTGGCGGTCAGAAGCGCGCACCTGGGCCACCCACGCGTCGAAGTCGAAGTTCGACATCGCAATGGCCTTGAATTTCATGCCCGAGAAGCCGCCGCCGCTGTAGTTGGCGGACATGCCGTCATACGTGCCGGCTTCGTTGGCGATGAGGTGCAGCTTGGTCTCCATCCCGGCCATGGCATACACCTGGCTGCCCAGCTGGGGGATGAAGAACGAATTCATGATCGAATCCGAGGTGATCTTGAAGTTCACCGGGGTACCCACCGGGAGCGCCAGCTGGTTGACCGTGGCGATCTTCAGTTCCGGATAGATGAACAGCCATTTCCAGTTCAGCGCGACCGCTTCCACCGTGATCGGCTTGACGTTCGATTCCAGCGGCTTGTAGGGGTCCAGGTCGTGCGACGACTTCCAGGTGATGTAGCCCAGCACCGCGATGATGATGCAGGGGATCAGCCAGACCACCACTTCGATCTTGGTCGAGTGCGACCAGTCCGGCTCGTACCGGGCAGCCGTGTTCGTGGCGCGGTACTTCCAGGCGAAGACCAGCGTCAGGACGATCACCGGCACCACCACCAGCAGCATGAGCCAGGTGGCGATCAGGATGATGCCCTTGATGTCGACACCGACCTGACCCTTCGGGTCGAGCAGCGTCATGTTGCAGCCGGCCAGCAACAGCAAGCCAAGGCTAGGCAGGAACCGCGTCCAGCGCGGCATTATGGGTTTTTTCATGTCACGACGGTCTGGTTGGGCCGCTCCCGACATGCAGGCGCGGCACCGCCATCCGCTGCACGGGGCAACTGGCTGGCTGGGCTGGGAAAAACCGGAGGACGTGTCCAAAGCTGGCGTTGCGGGACTGGCGATGCAAGCGCCTGCGGACCATGCGGCCGGGCAACGCCATGAACGCGGCTGGACAGCAACTGACGACTGCGTGCGCGGGATGCCGGAGGGGGCGGTGCGTGCGCTGAGGTAACCGACTGCCTGAACTGCGATCGATCCCGGCTCGAGACTGCCGCCGGGACGAGCGTTGTGTCACGACGCTCACGCGATTTCCACCGGTTTCGACCACCCCGCCAGCGCAGCGGGCACGGTCTTCGAGCGGATATCGCATAACATAAAGCATCGTGGGCGCGACTGTACCGCAACGCAACATTAGGGGTAAACCCACGGGGTGCGGAAACACTGTTCGGAAAATCGGACAATGACATCGGCCGCCCGAAAGTGTCGCGCGCAGGAAACAGTCATGTCGTGATGGATCGTTTTTCGACGATTCCGCTGGACAAACGACGAGGGCCGCGTTCTAGCGGCCCTCGTCGTTTTCCGATTCAGATCGGAACTGGCTGGCGCTCAGGAGTAGCGTCGGCTAATCGATTCTGCCACGCAGACCGGGCGATCGCTGCCCTCCCGCTCGACCGTCACCTCCCAGGTGGACTGGGCGCCGATCAGGCCGTTGGGCGTCGGGTCGAGCCGCTCGACCTTGAGCAGCTTCACGCGGGCGCGCAGGCGGCTGCCCACCGGCACCGGCGAAGTGAATCGCACCCGGTTCAGGCCGTAGTTGACGCCCATCTTGACGCCTTCCATATGGATGGCGTTCTGCATGAACTGCGGCAGCAGCGACAGCGTCAGGAAGCCATGGGCAACCGGGGCGCCGAACGGGGACTCGCGCTTGGCGCGCTCCACGTCGACGTGGATCCACTGATGGTCGCCAGTGGCTTCGGCAAACAGGTTGACCTGCTGCTGCGTAATCTCGGTCCAGTCGCTGACGGCCACTTCCTGGCCTTGCAGGCCCTCCAGCTCTTCCAGCGATGCGATGGTGCGCATGGTGTCTCCTCTCTTGCGTCGTCTCGATTCGGGGTTCGTATTATGCCGGCCGCCGGCCGTACATGCCCATGCCCTTGACCGTGCAAACCAGCTCGCCATGCTGGTTGGTGGCCTGCCACTGGGTCAGCACCACGCCGCGGTCCGGCTTGGACGAGGACGGCCGCGTCTCCAGCACCTTCAGCACGACCGTCAGCGTATCGCCAGCATAGACGGGCTTGATCCAGCGGATCTCGTCCACGCCCGGCGAGCCCATGCTGCTGCTCCGGTCGCCCATGGACTTCACCAGCAGCTTCATCATGATCGCGCAGGTCATCCAACCGCTCGAGATCAGCCCGCCGTAGATGCTCTTGGCGGCCGCGTCCTTGTCGATATGGAACGGCTGGGGGTCGTACTGGCTGGCAAATGCCACGATCTCCGCCTCGGTGACCGTGTAGCTGCCCAGCGGGTGCTCGCCGCCGACCTGGTAATCCTCGAAATACATCTTTGACATGTTCGCTCCGTAGATGGCGTAACCAGAAGCAAAAAACCGCGCCGGGGACAACGGGCGCGGTTTCTGTACTGCGGGGGCCTCAGGCGGCTGCCTGGAAACCCGGCTGGCTGGCGAAGCGACCCAGGTGATGGTCCACATCGCCAAACGTGGTGTTGATCAGCGTCAGGCGCTTGAACATGTGCGCGGCCGGCAATTCGTCCGTCACGCCCATGCCACCGTGGATCTGCACCGCTTCCTGGCCAACCGTGCGAGCGGCCTGCCCCACGCGCGCCTTGGCGGCGGACACGTAGCGGCGGCGCGCCTCGGGATTCGACTCCTCGAAGCGGGCCGCAGCCAGCAGCGTGATCGAACGGGCCTGCTCGGCATGGATGAACATCTCGACCATGCGGTGCTGGAGCGCCTGGAAGCGGGCGATCGGCATGCCGAACTGCTGGCGCGTCTTGGCGTACTCGAGCGTGGCGGCGTTCAGCGTGTCGATCACGCCCACGGCTTCGGCGCAGAGCAGCACCGCGCCGTAGTCGGCGGTAGATTCGAGCACGTCCCAGCCCTGCCCTTCGGCACCCAGCAGCGTGGCCGGGGCGTCCTGGAAGGTCACGTCGGCAGCGCGCAGGTTGTCGATGGTGCGGTAGTCGGTCACGGTCACGCCGGCGCCCTTCGTATCGACCAGGAACAGCGAGATGCCGTTCGTGTCGGCATCGGCGCCGCTGGTGCGGGCGGACACCACGAGCTTGTCGGCCTGCGCACCGTGGATCACCACCACCTTGCGGCCGTTGAGCTTGCCGCCCTTGGCCGTCACGCGCACATCATTCAGCGTGTAGCGCGACTGCGGCTCGTTGAACGCCGTGGCCAGCTTGACCTCGCCACCGGCTACCTGCTCAAGCAGGGCGTCCTGGCCGCCAGCCAGCTTCAGCGCATGCGCAGCCACCACGGTGGCGAAGTACGGCTCCACCACCAGGCCGCGGCCCAGTTCCTGCTGCACCACCATCATGTCGACGGCCGTGCCCGAGAAGCCGCCCTGCGCTTCCGGCACCGGCAGCGCGGTCAGGCCCAGTTCGACCAGCGCGCCCCAGGTGCCCTCGCCGTAACCAGCCTCGGCCTTGATGTTTTTCTTGCGCGACTCGAAGTCGTAGCTCTTGTCGATGAAGCGGCGGACGGCGTCGGCCAGTTGCTTCTGTTCGTCGCTGAGATTGAAGTTCATGTTGCGTGTCTCCTCACAGCCCCAGAATCATCTGGCTGATGATGTTCTTCTGAATTTCGTTGGACCCGCCGTAGATGGAGGTCTTGCGATAGTTGAAGTAGTACGCGGCCAGCGGCGCGGCGTCGTCGAAACCGGTCACCGCGTGCGGCTGCTCGCACTCGAGGTAGGCCGTATCGAACGGCTGTGCGTACGGGCCGACGGCTTCCACCATCAGTTCGGTCAGCATCTGCTGGATCTCGGTGCCCTTGATCTTGAGCATCGATGCCTCAGGGCCGGGACCCTTCCCTGCCGCCTCGCTGGACACCACGCGCAGCACGGTCAACTCCAGCGCCATCAGTTCGATTTCGAGCGCAGCTACCTTGGCGCCGAACACCGGATCTTCCAGCAGCGGCTTGCCATTCTTTTGCTGCTGGCGCGCCACCCGCTTCAGGAAGCCCAGTTCGCGCTTGGAGTTGCCCACGCGGGCAATGCCGGTGCGCTCATGGCCGAGCAGGTACTTGGCGTAGGTCCAGCCGCGGTTTTCCTCGCCCACGCGGTTCTCGACAGGTACCTTTACGTTGTCGAAGAAGACCTCGTTCACCTCATGCTCTTCGTCGAGCATGATGATCGGGCGCACGGTGATGCCGGGCGTCTTCATGTCGATCAGCAGGAAGGAGATGCCCTCCTGCTTCTTGGCTTCGGGATCCGTGCGGACCAGGCAGAAGATCATGTCGGCGTGCTGGCCGAGCGTGGTCCAGGTCTTCTGGCCGTTGACGATGTAGTGCTTGCCGTCCGAGGTCAGTTCGGCGCGCGTCTTCAGCGATGCGAGGTCCGAACCTGAACCTGGCTCGGAGTAGCCTTGGCACCACCAGTCGGTGCAATCGAGAATACGCGGCAGGTAGTAGGACTTCTGCTCGGCATTGCCGTACTTGATGATCACGGGCGCGACCATCGCCACGCCGAACGGCAGCACGCCGGGCGCGCCGACGCGGGCATTTTCCTCGTCCCAGATATGGCGCTGCGTAGCATTCCAGCCCGTGCCGCCGAACTCTACCGGCCAGTGGGGGGCCGACCAGCCCTTGCCGGCCAGCAGCTTGTGCCACGTCTTGAAGTCATCGCGATTGGGGCGGCGATGATTGAGAACCTTCTCGCTGATTTGCGCCGGCAGGTTGGCTTCGAGCCAGCTACGCACTTCCTGTCGGAAGTCGTTGTCGGCCGCCGAGTAGTTGAGATCCATGCCCGTCTCCAGTGGTGCCGGCTCCCTAGTTGAGCGCGCGGCGAGTTGTTATTCCTGCGCATCACTGCGCGGGAAAACCGGGCACAGGATGCTTGTTCAGTGGGCCGTCTGCTTCAATGCGTCCGGCACGATGAGCGGAAAGGTCTCGATGCCCTCCTCGGCCAGCGCCTGCACATCCTCCGCCGAAGCCGAACCGCGAATGCCGCGTTCCGGTGCTTCGTCGTAGTGCATGCGCCGCGCCTCCTCGGCAAAGCGGTCGCCCACGTCCTCGGTCTGTGCCAGCACCTGCCGTACCGCCGACAGGTAGCGCGCCTGCACTGCCTGCAACGCTTGCTGGACTTCGGCAGTCACCGCGCCCGGCGCATTGGCCGGCTTGGGTGTCTCCTGCCTGGCGGTGGCGCCCGAGAGATTCAGGCGCGGCGCGCTCGGCAGGCGACTGACCGCGTGGTCGCCACAGACCGGGCATTGGACGAGGTCGCGCGAGAACTGCGATTGCGCATCTTCCTCCGAGGCGAACCAGCCCTCGAAACGATGGTCTTGCGCACAGCGCAGGTCGAGCACCTTCATGATCTTTCCAGCCCGTCGGGCAAATATTAGCCGTGAATCCAAATTTTGTGAACGGTCGTGCTAATTTTTTCTCTGACCGTTTCGCCTAGCAGGATGCGTTGGAAACACAAACGGCCAAGGCGGGCCCGCCAGACCAGGAAAACCAAGGGAAAACCCCGGGATGTCCGGCTCGCAGCCGCCGCAAGCTTAACAGTAATGTGCAGATTCAGCCGACGCGGCTCACGGGGAACGGCGGCTCGGATTGTTCGCCCGGCTGCCAAGTTCCTGAGAGGATCTTTTCGAGCCAGAACGCGCCGATGATGGTCTTGACGTCGGTGATCCGGCCCTGCCGAACCCAGTCGATGACCTGGCCCGCCGGCGTGATGAAGGTCTCGAGAAATTCGCCGTCATCGAGCTTGGATTCGCCGGCCGTCAGGTCGCGCGCCAGGAACAGGTCGATGAATTCGGTAGAGTAGGAAATGACCGGGTGAATCCGCGTCAGATAGTCCCAGCGCTGGGCGGTATAGCCGGTCTCCTCCAGCAACTCGCGCTGGCCGCAGCGCAGCGCGCCCTCCTCCGGGTCCAGCTTGCCGGCCGGAAACTCGAGCATGACCTCGCCCACCGGGTAGCGGAACTGGCGTTCCATCAGCACGGTGCCGTCGTCGAACAGCGGGATCATCATGACCGCGCCCGGATGCAGCACGTACTCGCGGCCGGCTTGCTTGCCGTCCGGCAGCCTGACGATGTCTTGCTTGAGGGTGAGGAATTTACCGCGATGGAGGGTGGCGGACGCCACGCAGGTTTCGCTGAGATGCTCGTCGGCACCGCTTGCGGGCGCCGGGGGGGCCTTGTGGGTCTTGTCCGTCATGAACGCTCCGGTGAGGAAAGCACGGCCGGGGCGCGGGCAAGCCTTCAGGCCGTGCGATGTTTGACCAGGTATTGCCAAGTGAAGCCGGGGAAGGCGAACACCAGCATCATGCAAGCTGTAATGGCGTAGAACTGCCAGCCCTGCGGGAAGGCGTTGCCGAGGCCAGCCTCCACCGCGAAACCGGCGGCACCTGCCACCGCGTACCACACGATCAGTTCCGCCACCCGCACCCACAGCGGCTTGCGGGCATCCTTCCAGCGGAGGCCCACCGCCGCGAACAGGCGCTGGTTGACGAACGGCAGGTTGGCAC
Organism: Cupriavidus sp. 10L43_2; assembly: GCF_056395265.1. Taxonomy (NCBI): domain Bacteria; kingdom Pseudomonadati; phylum Pseudomonadota; class Betaproteobacteria; order Burkholderiales; family Burkholderiaceae; genus Cupriavidus; species Cupriavidus sp. 10L43_2. Next base: position 142,256 of record NZ_JBFTJE010000005.1, on the reverse strand, counting down.
ACACCAGTGCCAACAAGATGACAAACCAGCCGCCCGCCGAGGAACTCATGATCCGGTGCCTATTCTATGGGTGACGATCAGGACGCCAGCGTGGCGCGGATCGCCTGGTAGCACAGGTTCATCAGCGCCGCCGGGAACAGGCCCAGCAGGATGATGGCCAGGCCATTCAGGCTCAGCACCGAGCGCAGGCCAATCGACGCTTCCAGCGGCTCTTCACCCACCGGCGCATCGAAGTACATCAGCTTGATCACGCGCAGGTAGTAGAACGCGCCGATCAACGAGAACAGCACCGCGACGATCGCCAGCCAGCTCATGCCAGCCGAAACCACCGCTTCAAGCACGGCCAGCTTGGCGTAGAAGCCAACGGTCGGCGGGATGCCGCTCATCGAGAACATCATCACCAGCATCAGCAGCGCGAACCACGGGTGGCGGCGCGACATGCCCTTCAGGTCATCAAGCGTCTCGGCTTCGAAGCCCTTGCGGGTGCGGATCAGGATCAGGCCGAACGTGCCGAGCGTGGTCAGCATGTACGTCACCGAGTAGAACATCGATGCGCTATACGCATCGGCGGCACCATCCGTCTTGTTCGCCACCACGCCGGACAGCAGGCCCAGCAGGATGAAGCCCATGTGCGAGATGGTCGAGTACGCCAGCATCCGCTTCAGGTTGGTCTGGACAATGGCGGTCAGGTTACCGATCGCCAGCGACAGCACCGACAGCACGACCAGCATCATCTGCCAGTCATTGGCCAGCGGCAGCAGGCCTTCCACCAGCACGCGCATGAACAGCGCGAAGGCGGCGACCTTCGGGCCGGCCGCGATCAGCAGCGTCACGGCAGTCGGCGAACCCTGGTAGATGTCCGGAATCCACATATGGAACGGCGCGGCGCCGAGCTTGAACGACAGGCCGGCGACGATGAACACCACGCCGAAGGCCAGCATCGTCGTATTGATACGGCCCGATTCCACGGCACGGAACACTTCGCCCAGATTCAGCGAACCGGTGGCGCCGTACATCATCGACACGCCGTAGAGCAGGAAGCCCGAAGCCAGCGCGCCCAGCACGAAGTACTTCATTGCCGATTCCGACGTCACGCGCGACTCGCGGCGCAGGGCCACCAGCGCATAGGACGACAGCGACAGCAGTTCCAGGCCCAGGTACAGGGTCAGGAAGTTGTTGCCGGTGATCATGACGATCTGCCCGCCCAGCGTGAACAGCGCGAGCATGTAGAACTCGCCCGCGAACATGTCACGCTCGCCGAGGTAGCTGCGCGTATAGACCAGCGTCAGGAACATGCCGGCCGAGCAGAACGCCGACAGCACATTGGCCATCGGGTCGATCACGACGAGGTTGGCGAAGGCGTAGTGCGTTTCGCCGGCGGCGGCGTCCATGCCGAACCAGACGGTAAGCACCAGAGTGGTCAGCAGCGACAGCGGGTACGCCACGCTCTTGCTGCCCTTGCCACGGGCAAGGTCGATCCAGTTGATCGCCGCGACGGCAATCGCCAGGAAGATGATTGGCGCCACCGGAGCCAGGCTAGAAGACGGTTGCATGTTGATTTCTCTCCCCCGCTGTTACAGCTTGGACTGCGCCACGTGGGACAGCAGGTTCGCGACCGACGCGTGCATCACATCGGTAAAGGGTTTCGGGTACAGGCCCATGTACAGCGTCATGATGGCCAGCAGGCCCAGCATGAAAAACTCGCGCTTGTTCAGGTCGATCAGCTCGCGCACGTGCTGGTGCACGATGTCGCCAAAGATCACGCGCTTGACCATCCACAGCGAGTACGCCGCGCCGAGGATCAGGGCCGTGGCAGCCAGCAGGCCGATCCAGAAGTTGTACTTCACGGCGCCCAGGATGACCATGAACTCGCCCACGAAGCCCGAGGTGGCCGGCAGGCCGCAGTTGGCCATGGCGAAGAACACCGACAGCGCTGCGAACTTCGGCATCGTGTTCACCACACCGCCGTAGTCGGCGATCTGGCGCGAGTGCACGCGATCATAGAGCACGCCGATGCACAGGAACATGGCGCCCGAGATAAAGCCGTGCGAGATCATCTGGATGATGCCGCCTTCCACGCCGATGTCGTTGAAGATGAAGAAGCCCAGCGTCACGAAACCCATGTGGGCGATCGACGAGTAGGCCACCAGCTTCTTCATGTCGGCCTGGACCAGCGCCACGAGGCCGATGTAGATCACCGCGATCAGCGAGATCGTGATGATGAACGGGGCGAGCGTGTGGCTGGCATCCGGGGCGATCGGCAGCGAGAACCGCAGGAAGCCGTAAGCACCCAGCTTCAGCATGATCGCGGCCAGCACCACGGAACCGCCGGTCGGCGCTTCCACGTGGGCGTCCGGCAGCCAGGTGTGGACCGGCCACATCGGCACCTTGACCGCGAAGGCCATGAAGAACGCCAGGAACAGCGCGATCTGCTCGTTCATCGACAGCTTGGCCTGGTGCCACGACAGGATGTCGAAGGTACCGGTCTTGCTGTAGAGATACAGCAGCGCAACCAGCGTCAGCAGCGAGCCGAGCAGCGTGTAGAGGAAGAACTTGAAGGCCGCGTAGACGCGGTTCGGGCCGCCCCAGACACCGATGATGATGTACATCGGGATCAGCGTGGCCTCGAAGAACACGTAGAACAGCATGCCGTCGAGCGCGCAGAACACGCCGACCATCAGCCCGGACAGGATCAGGAACGCGGCCATGTACTCGGCCACGCGCTCGGTAATCACTTCCCAGGCCGAGATCACGACGATCACGGTGATGAACGAGGTCAGCACGACGAACCACATCGAGATCCCGTCCACCCCGAGGTGGTAGTTGATCTTGAAGCGGTCGATCCAGTTCACGTTCTCGACGAACTGCATGGCCGCCGAGGCGGTCTCGAAGTGAAACACGAGCGGCAGCGTAACGACGAAGCTGGCCAGCGCGCCGAACAGCGACATCCAGCGCACGTAGCACTTGCTGCGATCAGAGCCCGAGGCGAGGACCAGCAAGCCGAAGAAGATAGGCAGCCAGATTGCGAAAGACAGAACCATTTCTTTGTTTTCCTTACTTGGTGCCTATCACTTGGTGCCTATCACGCCAGTGATCGTCAGCGTCAGGAGCACCAGCATGCCGAGGATCATCGCGAATGCGTAATGGTAGATGTAGCCGGACTGCAGGTAGCGGCTGGCGGCAGCGAAAGACGCCACCACACGGGCCGAACCGTTGACGAACAGGCCATCGATCAGGCCCTGGTCGCCGCCCTTCCACAGGCCGGTACCCAGCAGGCGCGCACCACGTGCGAACACCGCCTGGTTGAACGCGTCCATGTAGTACTTGTTGTCGAGCAGCTTGTAGAGGCCCGAGAAGCGTTGCTGGATCGCGGCCGGAATGTCCGGGCGCTTCATGTAGAAGAACCACGACAGCACCACGCCAGCGATGGCCAGCCACAGCACCGGGGTCGTCAGCGAGTGGATCGCCATCGGCACCCAGCCGTGGAACGCTTCGCGCAGCTCTTCCATCGCATGGTGGTTCTCGCCCACGAAGATCACGTCCTTGAACGCGACGCCGTGCTTGAAGAACTCGCCGAACAGCATCGGCTCGATGGCGATGGCGCCGATGATGACCGACGGAATGGCCAGCAGCACCAGCGGCAGCGTCACCACCCACGGCGACTCGTGCGGCTTCTCGCCCGGTGCCAGACCATGGTGATGGTCGTCACCGTGCGATTCTTCTTCCTCGTGATGATCGTGGTGATCGTGCGCGTGGGCCTTGCCGAAGCGCTCTTCACCGTGGAACACCAGGAAGTACATGCGGAACGAGTAGAAGGCGGTCACGAACACACCGGCCAGCACCGCGAAGTACGCAAAGCCCGAACCGGCGATATGCGACTCGGCGACGGCCTCGATGATCGAGTCCTTCGAATAGAAGCCCGCGAAGAACGGCGTGCCGATCAGGGCCAGCGAGCCCACCAGCGACGTGATCCAGGTGATCGGCATGTACTTGCGCAGGCCGCCCATGTTGCGGATGTCCTGGTCGTGGTGCATGCCGATGATGACCGAGCCGGCGCCAAGGAACAGCAGTGCCTTGAAGAACGCGTGCGTCATCAGGTGGAACACCGCCACCGAGTAGGCCGAAGCGCCCAGTGCCACGGTCATGTAGCCCAGCTGCGACAGCGTGGAGTACGCCACCACGCGCTTGATGTCGTTCTGGATGATGCCCAGGAAGCCCATGAACAGCGCGGTGATCGCGCCGATCACCAGCACGAAGGACAGCGCGGTATCCGACAGTTCGAACAGCGGCGACATGCGCGCCACCATGAAGATGCCGGCGGTCACCATGGTTGCCGCGTGAATCAGTGCCGAGATCGGGGTCGGGCCTTCCATCGAGTCAGGCAGCCACACGTGCAGCGGGAACTGCGCCGACTTGCCCATCGCGCCGATGAACAGGCAGATGCAGGCCACGGTCAGCATCATCCAGTCGGTGCCCGGGAAGGTCACGGCGGCCAGGGCCTCGCGCTTGGCGAACACGGCGCTGTAATCCATGCTGCCGCTGTAGGCCAGCAGCAGACCGATGCCGAGGATGAAACCGAAGTCGCCCACGCGGTTGACCAGGAACGCCTTCATATTGGCGAAGATGGCCGTCGGGCGCGTGTACCAGAAGCCGATCAGCAGGTACGAGACGAGGCCCACCGCTTCCCAGCCGAAGAACAGCTGCAGGAAGTTGTTGCTCATCACCAGCATCAGCATCGAGAAGGTGAACAGCGAGATGTAGGCGAAGAATCGGTTGTAGCCGTCGTCGCCCTGCATGTAGCCGACGGTGTAGATGTGCACCATCAGCGACACGAAGGTCACGACGACCATCATCATCGCGGTCAGCGAATCCACCAGGAAGCCGACTTCCATCTTCAGGCTGCCGATGGCCATCCACTCGTAGACAGTGCCGTTGTAGCCGGCGCCGTCCATCACGTCGCGCAGCACCAGCAGCGAGAGGATGAAGGCGATGGCCACACCGAGGATCGTGGCAGTGTGGGCCACGATGCGGCCGCCGCGCGTGTCCGAGGAGAACGTGCCGAAGAACTTGGTGCCGAACAGGCCGGCTATCGCGGCGCCGGCGAGCGGCGCCAGCGGAATCGCCAGCAGCAGGTTGGGGTTGAGCGTGGTTGCCATAGGACGCTTATTGGTGTGCGGTCGGGGAGCAGTCTTGGGTCATGGAGGTCATGGATCAGCCCTTGAGCGTATCCATGTCATCCACGTTGATCGTGTCCAGGTTACGGAACAGCACGACCAGGATTGCCAGACCGATTGCCGACTCGGCAGCGGCCACCGTAAGGATGAAGAAAACGAAAACCTGTCCGGCCAGGTCGCCCATATAGTGCGAGAAGGCGACGAAGTTCATATTGACCGCAAGCAGCATCAACTCGAGCGCCATCAGCAGCACGATTACGTTCTTGCGGTTCAGGAAGATGCCAACGATGCTGATTGCGAACAGGATCGCACCGAGCACGAGGAAGTGGGCGAGAGAGAGCACAGCGTTATTCTCCGGGCTTAGTTCTTATTGGCGGCTGCGTTCGCATCCGCTCCGGCCCGGCCCTCGGCCGGCATGTTCACCAGGCGCACGCGGTCGTCGCGGCGGGTACGCAGCTGGTTCGACACATCCTGTGCCTTGACGTCCTTGCGGCGGCGCAGCGTCAGCGCCACGGCGGCGACGATGGCCACGAGCAGGATGATGCCGGCCACTTCGAATGCGAAGATGTAGTCGGTGTAGATCAGCTTGCCGAGCGCGCCGGTGTTCGAGTAGTTCGGGTCCTGCGAGCCGGGCGGCAGCGCGGCGGCCGTGGTGCCGATGAAGTTGCGCACCAGCACGATCGCCATTTCGGCGATGATCAGCGCGCCCACCACCGAGGCCAGCGGCACGTAGGTCCAGAAGTCGCGGCGCAGGTGCTCGATATCGATATCGATCATCATCACCACGAACAGGAACAGCACCATCACGGCGCCCACGTAGACGAGCACAAGCAGGATGGCGAGGAACTCCGCCTTCAGGATCATCCAGATCGCCGCGGCGGTGAAGAACGCCAGGACGAGGAACAGTGCGGAATGCACCGGGTTCTTTGCCGTGATGACTTTCAGTGCAGAGAGCACCAGCACCAGCGCAAAGACGTAGAAGATGGCGGTCGTGAGTTCCATGGTCCCTATCGGATCCTCTTTGGGCCGCGCGGCACGAACCACCCCCGGGGTGGCCCGCGCCGTGCGCGGCATCCTTCTGGTGGCCCCTGTTCAGGGCCGATTCAAATTCAAATTCACTTCAGGTCCGGGTGCCGCTTCCGGCACCCGCCCTGTTCAGCGAGGCTGACCTGCTTAGCGGTACTTGGCGTCCGCAGCCTTGCTCGCGGCAATCTGCGGCTCGTAGCGGTCGCCCACGGCCAGCAGCATGTCCTTCGTGAAGTACAGGTCGCCGCGCTTCTCGCCGTGATACTCGAGAATGTGCGTCTCGACGATCGCGTCGACCGGGCAGGCTTCCTCGCAGAAGCCGCAGAAAATGCACTTGGTCAGGTCGATGTCGTAACGCGTGGTGCGGCGCGTGCCGTCCGTACGCTGGTCCGACTCGATCGAGATGGCCACGGCCGGGCACACCGCTTCGCACAGCTTGCAGGCGATGCAACGCTCTTCCCCGTTCGGGTAGCGACGCAGCGCGTGCAGACCGCGGAAACGCGGCGACATCGGCGTTTTCTCTTCCGGGAACTGGACGGTGATCTTGCGCGCGAAGAGATAGCGGCCGGTCAGCGCCATGCCCTTGAAGAGTTCCTTCAGGAGCAGGCTGTTGAAGAAGTCCTTGATGGCGAGCAGCATGACGATTGCTTCCTAATTATTTCCGCGCGGCGCGCCCTGCCACTTGCAGCAGCGCGCCGTCGCCGGGCACATCAGTGCCAGATGTTCCACGGCGACTTGATCCAGATCGCCACGATGATCAGCCAGCCTACGGTCAGCGGAATGAAGATCTTCCAACCCAGGCGCATGATCTGGTCATAGCGGTAGCGCGGGAACGATGCACGGATCCAGATGAATACCGACAGCAGCAGGAAAACCTTGATCAGCAGCCAGAAGAAGCCCGGAATCCAGTTGGTCAGCGCGCTCGAGAACGGGGGCGCCCAGCCGCCAAGGAACATCAGCGCGGTCATCGTCGAGATGACGATCATGTTGATGTATTCGGCCAGGAAGAACAGCGCGAAGCCCATGCCCGAGTATTCGATCATGTGGCCGGCGACGATTTCCGATTCGCCTTCCACCACGTCGAACGGGTGACGGTTTGTTTCCGCCACGCCCGAGATGAAGTAGACGCCGAACATCGGCAGCAGCGGCAACCAGTTCCACGAGAGCACGTTGATGCCCATGTTGGCGAAGTAGCCGGTGTTCTGGCTGTTCACGATGGCCGACAGGTTCAGGCTGCCCGACACCATCAGCACCGTCACGAGCGCGAAGCCCATGGCGATTTCATACGACACCATCTGCGCAGCGGCGCGCATCCCGCCGATGAACGCATACTTCGAGTTCGAGGCCCAACCGGCCAGGATCACGCCATAGACGCCCACCGAGCTGATCGCCATCACATAGAGCAGGCCGGCGTTCACGTCGGCCATCACCACCTCGGCCTGGAACGGGATCACCGCCCAGATCGCCACGGCCGGCATCAGCACCATCAGCGGGGCCACCAGGTACATGCCCCGGCTGACCTGCGACGGCATCATGACTTCCTTGAGCAGCAGCTTCAGCACGTCGGCAATGGGCTGCAGCAGGCCGAGCGGGCCCACGCGGTTCGGACCGATCCGCACGTGCATCCAGCCAATCAGCTTGCGCTCCCAGAGAATCAGGTAGGCCACGCACAGCAGCAGCGGGACCACGATGACCACCGCGCGGATGAGAATCCACAGCGGCGTCCACGCGCCACCGAACACGGCCTGGCCTTGCGAGGTAATCCAATCGATCATGTTGCGTTCTCGCTCTTCTTATGCGGTGGCCGCCGGCGTTGCCGTGGCCTGCTGGCCCGGCAGCTCGATGGCTTTCTCGACGGTGACGTTACCGTACAGCGCACCCAGCGTCGCGGCGGCCACGGTAGCGGCCGGCACGCGCACGGTGTTGGCCGGCAGCGTGATTTCCAGTGCAGCCGGCAGCACCACGCTACCCTCGCCCTGCGTCACGCGCACCGGGTCGCCCACCTGCACGCCCAGCTTGTCGAACAGGTCCGACGACAGCGCCACCTGCATTGCACGGCGCGCAGCCGCGGTCAGCTGCAGCGAGTCGGCACGGCGCACGATCGGGTCGGCGTGGTAGATCGGTACATCGGCAATGCGCTCGATACCGTTGGCGGCAGCTGCCGTCACGCGGATCGGGGCATCGGTGGTGTTATTCAGTTGCGGCGCCACCGGCTTGGCCAGCACTTCCTCGCGCACGGCTTCCGCCGTGTCGAAGTCGAAGCCCGGCACGTCCAGCAGGTTGCCCAGCACGCGCAGCACCTTCCAGCCCGGACGCGATTCGCCCAGTGCGCGCACCACGCCGTTGAAGCTCTGCGGCGTGCCTTCGGCATTGACGAAGGTACCGGCGGTTTCCGTGAACGGCGTCACCGGCAGGATCACGTCGGCGTACTGCATGGCCGCTTCCGAGCGGAACGGCGACAGCACCACGACCGTACCGGCCTGGTTTAGCGCAGCCAGCGCCTTGCGGGCGTCGGCGGTGTCGAACTCGGGCTCGGCGTTCAGTACGATATAGGCCTTGCGCGGCGTGTCGAGCATCGCCTGCGCATTGGCACCGCCTTGCTGCGGCAGCGCGCCGGCGATGTAGCCGCCGACGGTGTTGGCCGCTTCGGTCAGGAAGCCCAGCGTCGCGCCCGTTTCCGTGGCGATCCACTGTGCCAGCGCGTGCAGCGCCGAGAATTGCGGGTGGCGCACGGCCTCGTTGCCGAGGAACACCGCGCGGCGTTCGCCGGACAGCAGCGCTTCGGCCAGCTTGGCCGCGGCGTCGCCGCCATCGAAACCATCGGTACCGGCGGGAGCCGCCACGCCCTTCGCAGACGCCACGGCACGGGCCACACCGGCCAGGGCGGCGGTCCAGGCGGACGGGGCCACGTCGATGCGCGTTGCAGGCATCAGCAGGTCTTCACCGCCAGCGCCCAGCACCGTCACGCGAGCGCCCTTCTTGCCAGCCTGACGCAGACGCGAGGCCAGCAGCGGGTGATCCTTGCGCAACGACGAACCAATCACGAGCACGCGTTGCAGCGTGGTCACGTCGGCCACCGGCATGCCGAGCCACGGCGTGCCCTTCAGGGCTGCCGAGAAATCGGTCTGGCGCAGGCGGAAGTCGATGTTGTCGCTGCCGAGGCCGCGCACCAGCTTGCCGAGCAGGTACAGCTCTTCGAGCGTGCTGTGCGGGCTGGCCAGCGCGGCGATCTGGTCGGCGCCATGGTCGCGCTTGATGCTCGCGAGGCCGTTGGCCACGTATTCCAGCGCGGTCTGCCAGTCGGTTTCCATCCATTCGCCACCCTGCTTCAGCAGCGGACGCACCAGGCGGTCCGGGCTGTTCAGGCCTTCATAGGCGAAGCGGTCCTTGTCCGACAGCCAGCACTCGTTGATCTCTTCGTTTTCCAGCGGCAGCACGCGCATGACGCGCTGGTTCTTGGTCTGGATCACGAGGTTCGCGCCCAGGCCATCGTGCGGCGACACCGACTTGCGGCGCGCCAGTTCCCACGTACGGGCCGAGTAGCGGAACGGCTTGCTCGTCAGCGCGCCAACCGGGCACAGGTCGATCATGTTGCCGGACAGTTCCGAATCCACGGTCTGGCCGACGAAGGTCGTGATTTCCGAGTGCTCGCCACGGTTCAGCATGCCCAGTTCCATCACGCCGGCCACTTCCTGGCCGAAGCGCACGCAACGGGTGCAGTGGATGCAGCGGGTCATCTCCTCCATGGAGATCAGCGGGCCCACATTCTTGTGGAACACCACGCGCTTCTCTTCCTTGTAGCGCGACTCCGACGCACCGTAGCCCACCGCCAGATCCTGGAGCTGGCATTCGCCGCCCTGATCGCAGATCGGGCAGTCGAGCGGGTGGTTGATCAGCAGGAATTCCATCACGGACTTCTGGGCCTTGACGGCCTTTTCAGAGTTCGTGAAGACCTTCATGCCGGGCGTCACCGGCGTGGCGCAGGCGGGCAGCGCCTTGGGCGCCTTCTCCACTTCCACCAGGCACATGCGGCAGTTCGCCGCGATGGAGAGTTTGCGGTGGTAGCAGAAATGCGGGATGTAAGTGCCCAGCTTGCGGGCGGCTTCCATCACGAGGCTGCCTTCCGCAACCTCTACCTTCTTGCCGTCGATCTCGAGTTCAACCATGTTCTGCCACGCTTAAGAATGGGCCGGGACCATGCACTGCTTGTGTTCGACGTGATACTCGAACTCTTTCCAGTAGTGCTTGAGCATGCCGCGTACCGGCATCGCCGCTGCATCGCCGAGCGCGCAGATCGTGCGCCCCATGATGTTTTCCGCGACGTTGTTGAGCAGGTCCAGGTCTTCCTGGCGCCCTTCTCCGTGTTCAATGCGATTGACCATGCGATAGAGCCAGCCGGTGCCTTCGCGGCACGGCGTGCACTGGCCGCACGATTCTTCAAAGTAGAAATACGACAGGCGCAGCAGCGAGCGCACCATGCAGCGCGTTTCGTCCATGACGATCACGGCGCCCGAGCCCAGCATCGAGCCGGCCTTGGCGATCGAGTCGTAGTCCATGTCCGACGCCATCATCAGGTCGCCCGGCACCACCGGAGCGGACGAGCCGCCCGGAATCACTGCCTTGATGCGCTTGCCACCGCGCATGCCGCCAGCCAGCTCGAGCAGCGTCGAGAACGGCGTGCCCAGCGGGATCTCGTAGTTGCCCGGACGCTCGATGTCACCCGAGATCGAGAAGATCTTGGTGCCGCCGTTGTTCGGCTTGCCCAGCTTGAGATAGTTTTCCGGGCCCACTTCCAGCAGGAAGGGCACCGCGGCAAACGTCTCGGTGTTGTTGATCGTGGTCGGCTTGCCGTACAGACCGAAGCTCGCCGGGAAAGGCGGCTTGAAGCGCGGCTGGCCCTTCTTGCCTTCGAGCGACTCCAGCAGCGCCGTTTCCTCGCCGCAGATGTAGGCGCCGTAGCCATGGTGCGCATGGAGCTGGAAGTCGAAGTCCGAGCCCATGATCTTGTCGCCGAGGAACCCGGCCGCACGCGCTTCCTCGAGGGCTTCCTCGAAGATCTTGTACTCGTTCCAGATCTCGCCGTGGATGTAGTTGTAACCCACGGTGATGCCCATCGCATACGCGCCGATGGCCATGCCCTCGATCAGCGAATGCGGGTTGTAGCGGATGATGTCGCGGTCCTTGAACGTGCCAGGCTCACCCTCGTCCGTATTGCAGACCAGGTACTTCTGGCCCGGGAACGCACGCGGCATGAAGCTCCACTTCAGGCCCGTGGGGAAGCCAGCGCCGCCACGGCCGCGCAGGCCAGACGCCTTGACGTCCGCAATCACCTGCTCGGGCGGAATCTTCTCGGTCAGGATCCGGCGCAGCTGCTTGTAGCCGCCGCGCTTGACGTAGTCTTCGAGGTGCCAGTTCTTGCCGTCCAGGCCGGCCAGGATCAGCGGCTTGATGTGACGGTCGTGCAGAGAGGTCATGTTACTTGGCTCCCTTGGCAGCTTCGGTCTTCAGCTCGTCGACCAGCGCGTCGAGCTTGTCATTGCTCATGAAGCTGCACATACGGGTGTTGTTCACGATCATCACCGGTGCATCGCCGCAGGCGCCCATGCATTCACCCTCTTTCAGGGTGAAGCAGCCGTCGGCGGTGGTCTCGTTATAGTCGATGCCGAGCTTGCGCTTCAGGTAGTCGCCCGCGCGGTCGCCGCCGGACAGTGCGCACGGCAGGTTGGTGCAGACGGTGAGCTTGTACTTGCCCACCGGCTTGGTGTCATACATGTTGTAGAACGTGGCCACCTCTTCCACCCACACGGGCGGCATGTCGAGGTAGCTGGCGACGAACTGCATGACTTCGGGGGAAACCCAGCCCACCTCGCCCTGTGCCACGGCGAGTGCCGCCATCACGGCCGACTGTTTCTGGTCGGTCGGATACTTCGCGATCGCGCGATCGATTTCCTTGAGAGCTTCTGCTGATAGCATGGTCATTGCAGTAATACGGCGGACGCCGGCTCGCGGCCTCCGCTGGTTTGCAGCCGTCGCTGCCATGTTCCGCCGGCCAGGTCGCTCTGCGCCTCGCCGGTCCGTCGCAGGCATCGCCTGCCGCCCCCGTCACTCGCGGGGCCGGCCGCATGAACCCGAATCGTCGTCCGGGTGACGGCCTTTACGCCTGGGTGGAGACTCCCCGTCTCCGGATTCTCGATCGACTTAGCGGTCGATCTCGCCGAACACGATGTCCTGCGTCCCGATGATCGTCACAGCATCGGCGATCATGTGTCCCCTGGCCATTTCGTCCAGCGCGGCCAGGTGGGCAAAGCCAGGTGCACGGATCTTCAGACGGTACGGCTTGTTCGCGCCGTCCGAGATCGCATAGATACCGAACTCGCCCTTCGGGTGCTCCACCGCCGCGTAAGCCTCGCCAGCCGGCACGTGAATGCCTTCGGTGAACAGCTTGAAGTGGTGGATCAGCTCTTCCATGTTGGACTTCATGTCCACGCGCGAGGGCGGTGCCACCTTGTGGTTCTCGGTGATCACCGGGCCCGGGTTGCGGCGCAGCCAGTCCACGCACTGCTTGATGATCCGGTTCGACTGGCGCATCTCTTCCACGCGCACCAGGTAGCGCGCGTAGCAGTCGCCGCCGGTGCCAATGGGGATGTCGAAGTCGAGCTGGTCGTACACCTCGTAGGGCTGCTTCTTGCGCAGATCCCACTCGATGCCCGAGCCGCGCAGCATCGGGCCGGTAAAGCCCATCTGCAGTGCCCGCTCCGGGCTGACCACGCCGATATCCACCAGACGCTGCTTCCAGATACGGTTATCGGTCAGAAGCGTCTCATATTCATCCACGTACGTCGGAAAACGATTCGTGAAGTCCTCGATGAAGTCCAGCAGCGAGCCCGAACGGGCTTCGTTCATCACCTTGATGGCACGCTCGTTGTGGATCTTCGACGCCCGGTATTGCGGCATCGTGTCAGGCAGGTCGCGGTAGACGCCGCCCGGACGGTAGTAGGCCGCGTGCATCCGCGCGCCCGACACCGCCTCGTACATGTCGAACATGTCCTCGCGCTCACGGAACGCGTAGAGGAACACCGCCATCGCGCCCACGTCGAGCGCGTGCGAGCCGATCCACATCAGGTGGTTCAGCAGGCGGGTGATTTCGTCGAACATCACGCGGATGTACTGCGCACGCACCGGCACCTCGAGGCCCAGCAGGCGCTCGATGGCCATCACGTAGGCGTGTTCGTTGACCATCATCGACACGTAGTCGAGACGGTCCATGTACGGCACGCTCTGGATCCAGGTCTTCTGTTCGGCCAGCTTCTCGGTGGCACGGTGCAGCAGGCCGATGTGGGGGTCGGCACGCTGGATGACTTCGCCGTCCAGCTCGAGCACCAGGCGCAGCACGCCGTGCGCTGCCGGGTGTTGCGGGCCGAAGTTCAGGGTGTAGTTCTTGATATCTGCCATGACGTCGATCTCAGTGCTGCACGCCGCCGTAGTTTTCCTCGCGAATCACGCGAGGCGTGACTTCGCGCGGCTCGATCGTCACCGGCTGGTAGATCACCCGCTTCTGTTCCGGGTCGTAGCGCATTTCTACGAAACCAGAAACCGGGAAATCCTTGCGGAACGGGTGGCCGACGAAACCATAGTCGGTCAGGATGCGGCGCAGGTCCGGATGGCCTTCGAACACGATGCCGTAGAAATCGAAGGCTTCGCGCTCGAACCAGTTGGCCGAGTTCCACACGTCGATCAGCGACGGCACCACGGGCAGGTCGTCATCCGGCGCGAACACGCGCAGGCGCAGGCGCCAGTTGTGCGTGATCGAGATCAGGTGCGACACGGCCGCGAAGCGCAGGCCGTCCCAGGCGCCATCGGCGTAATCGGAATAGTCGACGCCGCAGATATCCAGCAGCTGCTCGAAGCGCAGCGACGGTTCGTCGCGCAGCAGGCGGGCCACGTCGAGGTAGTCGTCGGCCTTGACGATCAGCGTCAGTTCGCCAACCGCTTCGACCAGGCTCTGCACGCGCTTGCCGAGAACCTTTTCGAGCGCGGCCTTGAGGGTGTCCAGGTTATTCGCCATGTCAGCCCTTGCGCGCAATGGTGTTGGTACGCTTGATCTTGTTCTGGAGCTGGATCACGCCGTAGATCAGCGCTTCCGCCGTCGGCGGGCAGCCCGGAACATAGATGTCGACCGGCACGATGCGGTCGCAGCCACGCACCACCGAATACGAGTAGTGGTAGTAGCCGCCGCCATTGGCGCACGAGCCCATCGAGATCACCCAACGCGGCTCGGCCATCTGGTCGTAGACCTTGCGGAGCGCGGGGGCCATCTTGTTGCACAGCGTGCCGGCCACGATCATCACGTCCGACTGACGCGGCGACGGGCGGAAAATCACGCCGAACCGGTCCATGTCGTAGCGCGCGGCGCCGGCATGCATCATTTCCACGGCACAGCAGGCCAGGCCGAACGTCATCGGCCAGAGCGAGCCCGTGCGGGTCCAGTTGATCAGCTTGTCAGCGGTAGTCGTGACAAAACCTTCGTTGAGAACGCCTTCGATTGCCATTTCACATCACTCCCAATCGAGCGCGCCCTTTTTCCAGATGTAGACGAAGCCCACGATGAATTCCAGCAGAAACACGCCCATGGCGATGAATCCCGGCCAACCGATTTCCTTGAGGGCGACACCCCACGGAAACAGGAAGGCAGTTTCGAGATCGAACAGGATAAAGAGGATGGCGATGAGGTAGTAGCGCACGTCGAACTTCATGCGCGCGTCCTCGAACGCTTCGAAGCCGCACTCGTAGGGCGACAGCTTCGCGGTATCAGGATTGTTGGGACCGAGTATCCGACCAATGGACATCAGTGCCACACCGAGCACGACGCCAAAGAGGATGAAGATGAGGACGGGGAAGTAGGCTTCGAGAGTCAAGATACGGCCAGCCTTATCTGGAATGTTGTCAACAGCACCAGCTGAAGCGGCGTCCTGTTGCCCACCCCAAGCGCCATCCCGTCTTAGCTACGGCGCCGCCTTGCGGACTGCCGGCGCCGCAATCCAAAGCATGGCCCGAGGGCCGGCTCCGGACGGACGCCGATCAAGTTGTTTGGTGCCGACGGCGAGACTCGAACTCGCACAGCTTTCGCCACTACCCCCTCAAGATAGCGTGTCTACCAATTTCACCACGTCGGCTGGGGGAGAAACAATATTGCCTTGCGCCGGGTTTTTACACCCTCCGGAGCCTGCGTGGAAGAAGCTTTCTTCCGCTTTGGGCCCCGTCGCTGGGGAATCGTTTCAAGCCTTGCATTCTAACCCAAGATCCCTGAATTGTTCAACGCACAACTTTAAAAAAACTCAGGAATCAGCCAGAACACAGGCGGATTATTTCGGTACAGCAGGACCTGCCGGAGCCGAGGCCGCAGCGGCCGAGGGCGCCGATGCACCAGCCGGCGCGGAGGCCGGCGTGGGCTGTTGCGCGGCGCCCATCACGCCCAGCGAAGCGCTGGGCTTGTAGTTGCCCAGCAGCGTCAAGCCCAGCGTGCAGACAAAGAACAACGATGCGAGCACGGCCGTGGTACGCGACAGGAAGTTCGCGGAGCCCGAGGCGCCGAACAGGCTGCCCGACGCACCGGAGCCGAACGCCGCACCGACATCGGCGCCCTTGCCGTGCTGCAGCAGGACCAGTGCGATCACGCCCAGCGCGGACAGGACCTGCACGATTACCAACAAAGTCTTGAAGATTGCCATTTGGTTGAATTCGTTTCGAACTTGCCTGATCAGACGATCGGAACCGGCATCAGGCGTTGCCGATCGCGAGGAAATCATCCGCCTTCAGCGAGGCGCCACCAATCAGGCCCCCGTCGATGTCGGACATGGAAAACAGTTCGGCCGCATTGTCCGGCTTCACGCTACCGCCGTACAGGATGGCCATGCGCGATGCCACGCCAGCGTCCTTGCCTGCCACCTGCCCACGCAGGACGGCATGCACGGCTTGCGCCTGGGCGCTGGTGGCGGTCTTGCCGGTGCCGATCGCCCAGACGGGCTCATAGGCCAGAACAATCCGACCCAGCTGCTCGATAGACAGCGTATCCAACACGGCTTGCAACTGACGACCGACCACGGCCTCGGTCTGCCCGGCCTCGCGCTCGGCCAGCGTCTCACCGACGCAGACCACGGGCACGATGCCAAATTCGAGCGCCCGTAGCGCCTTGGCCGCCACGGTGGTGTCGGTTTCGCCGTGATAGGTGCGACGCTCGGAATGGCCGACCAGCGCGTAGCTCACCCCGAACTCGGCCAGCATCGATGCCGCGACCTCGCCCGTGAAGGCGCCACGTGCTTCAGCCGACACATCCTGGGCACCCCAGGCCACTTGCGAGCCCGACAACAGCGTCTGGCACTGGGCAAGATAGGGGAACGGTGCGCAAACAGCCAGCGTCGCGCGGGCCGAAGCCGCCTTGATACCGTCGAGCAGCGCCGCATTGGCAGCCAGACTGCCGTGCATCTTCCAGTTGCCGATGACCAGCTTTTGTCTCACAAGCGCCCCCTCTGAAATAAACCCGCTATTGTAGCGTGGCCGGAAGGGGTCCGCCACAACGGGCGGACAATTGCATACACGCCGCCGATCCGGCGCAACAGGACGCCCCGTCGCGCCGATCGGCCGTCCGTTACCAGGTCAGCACGATCTTGCCGATATGCTCGCTCGACTCCATCAGGCGATGGGCGTCGGCAGCCTGCGCGGCCGGGAAGACCTGGTGGATCACCGGCTTGATCTTGCCGGCCGCCAGCAGCGGCCACACCTGCTGGTGCAGCGCCTCGGCGATCTTGCCCTTGAACGACGACGGGCGGGGCCGCAGCGTCGAGCCCGTCACGGTGATCCGGCGGCGCAGGATGTCGCCCAGCGGAATCTCGGCCTTGCCGCCGCCCAGCAGGGCGATGATGACGATGCGGCCGTCATCGGCGATGCACGACAACTCGCGCGCCAAGTACGAGCCGGCCACCATGTCGAGGATCACGTCCACGCCCTTGCCTTCCGTTAGCGCCTTGACCTCGGCCACGAAGTCCTGGGTCTTGTAGTTGATCGCGCGATCGGCGCCCAAGTCCTCGCAGGCCTTGCACTTCTCGTCGCTGCCAGCCGTCACGAAGACCTTGAAGCCGAGCGCCTTGGCGATCTGGATGGCGGTCGTGCCGATACCGCTCGAGCCGCCCTGGATCAGCAGCGCCTCGTCCTTGCCGCGCGGGCCCTGGCCCAGCAGGCCACGGTCGAACACATTGCTCCAGACCGTGAAGAAGGTCTCGGGCAGCGCGGCGGCCTCGATATCGGACAGGCCCGCCGGCACCGGCAGGCATTGCGCCACCGGGGCCGTGCACAGCTCGGCGTAGCCGCCGCCCTGCACCAGCGCGCAGACGCGGTCGCCCACCTTCAGGCCGAAGCGATTGTCGGCGTGCGACAGGTCGCCGCCCACCACCACGCCCGCCACTTCCAGGCCGGGCAGGTCAGAAGCACCCGGCGGCACCGGATAGTTGCCGGTGCGCTGGAACACATCGGGACGATTGATGCCGGCCGCCGCCACGCGGATCAGGACCTCGCCCGCCTTCGGCTCCGGATCGGGGCGCTCGGCCAGTTGCAGGACTTCGGGCGCGCCGTATTCACGGATCTCGATGGCTTTCATGATCGTTCCTCATCAGTGTGTCGTGCGTGGCATGCGGCCTGGGCAAACCCCATCCGCATGGAATGACCGGCAGTGTAAACAAAAAAGCGGCTGGACATCGCCAGCCGCTTTTTTGGTACTACGAGGACTACGGATACTGCCGAACCGGCTTACTGCTGGTCGGGCGAGGCCGGCGCCGCCGGGGCGTCGCTCTGGACGATCGGGCTGATGCTGCCGCCCTCTTCCGCCAGCGCTGCCTTCAGCGACAGGCGCAGACGACCCTTCTCGTCGGCCTGGATCAGCTTCACGCGCACCTGCTGGCCTTCCTTCAGCCAGTCCTTGATGTCCTTCACGCGCTCATTGACGATCTCGCTGATGTGCAGCAGACCGTCCTTGCCCGGCAGGATGTTCACGATGGCGCCGAAGTCCAGCAGCTTCAGCACGGTACCGGCGTAGATCTTGCCCACTTCGGCTTCCGCGGTGATGCCCTCGATGCGGCGCTTGGCTTCCGCCATGCCTTCGGTCGAGGTCGACGCGATCGTGATCGTGCCGTCTTCGCCGATGTCGATGGTCGTACCGGTTTCCTTGGTCAGGGCCTGGATGGTCGAGCCGCCCTTGCCGATGACTTCGCGGATCTTGTCCGGATGGATCTTCATCGTGATCATGCGCGGTGCGTGTGCCGACAGTTCGGTACGCGCATGGCCCATCGCGCCCTGCATGTTCTGCAGGATGTGGATGCGGCCTTCGCGGGCTTGCGCCAGCGCCACCTGCATGATTTCCTTCGTGATGCCCTGGACCTTGATGTCCATCTGCAGCGCGGTAATGCCCGCGTCGGTGCCGGCCACCTTGAAGTCCATGTCGCCCAGGTGATCTTCATCACCGAGGATGTCGGTCAGCACGGCAAACTTGTTGCCTTCGAGGATCAGGCCCATGGCCACGCCGGCCACGTGTGCCTTGACCGGAACGCCGGCGTCCATCAGTGCCAGGCAGCCGCCGCAGACCGAAGCCATCGACGACGAACCGTTCGATTCGGTGATTTCCGACACCAGGCGGATCGTGTACGCGAACTCGTCGTCCTTCGGCAGGACCGGAATCAGCGCGCGCTTGGCCAGACGGCCGTGACCGATTTCACGACGCTTCGGGCTACCCACGCGGCCCGTCTCGCCAGTGGCGAACGGGGGCATGTTGTAGTGGAGCATGAAGCGGTCGCGGTATTCGCCAGCCAGCGCGTCGATGATCTGCTCGTCGCTCTTGGTACCCAGCGTGGCCACCACCAGCGCCTGGGTTTCCCCACGCGTGAACAGGGCCGAGCCGTGCGCGCGCGGCAGCACCGACGAGCGGATCTCGATCGGGCGCACGGTGCGCGTGTCGCGGCCGTCGATGCGCGGCTCGCCGGCCAGGATCTGGCCACGGACGATCTTCGCTTCGAGGTCGAACAGGATGTTGCCGACTTCCACCTTCTCGGCTTCCACGCCAGCTTCGGCCAGACCAGCCGTCACCGAGGCGTAGACTTCCTTCAGCTTCTGGCTGCGGGCCGACTTCTGGCGCAGCTGGTAGGCTTCCTGCAGCAGCGGCAGGCCGATCTCGCCAACCTTGGCGATCAGCGGCTCGTTCTTGGCTGCCGGGGCCCAGTCCCACTCGGGCTTGCCGCCGTCGCGCACCAGGTCGTGGATCGCGTTGATGGCGATCTGCATCTGCTCATGGCCGTACACCACGGCGCCCAGCATCACTTCTTCCGACAGCTGTTGCGCTTCCGATTCCACCATCAGCACGGCACGCTCGGTACCGGCCACCACCAGGTCCAGGTCGGACGCGGCGATCTGCGAGCGGGTCGGGTTCAGCAGGTACTGGCCATCCTTGTAGCCCACGCGGGCGGCGCCCACCGGACCATTGAAGGGGATGCCCGACACGGCCAGCGCGGCGGACGCGCCGATCAGCGCGGGGATGTCGGCCGGCACTTCCGGGTTGATCGACAGCACGTGGATCACCACCTGCACTTCGTTGTAGAAGCCTTCCGGGAACAGCGGGCGCAGCGGACGGTCGATCAGGCGCGAGGTCAGCGTCTCGTTTTCCGACGGACGGCCTTCACGCTTGAAGAAGCCACCGGGGATCTTGCCGGCAGCGTAGGTCTTTTCGATGTAGTCGACGGTCAGCGGGAAGAAGTCCTGGCCCGCCTTCGGGCTCTTGGCGGCCACCACGGTGGCCAGCACCACGGTGTCTTCCACGTCGACGATCACGGCGCCGCCAGCCTGGCGGGCGACTTCGCCGGTTTCCATGCGGACCGTATGCTGGCCCCATTGGAATTCCTTGACGATCTTGTTGAACATGGTCATGAGCGTTTCCTTGATACATGCATGCGGGGCGCACACACGCGCGTCCCGCGACGCCTGCGCTCACAGCGGCAGGCGAACTGCCGGATTCATGCCGGTCGCAGTCTCAGGGAAGTGCTATGCCATTCCATCGCGGCACCACCAGGCTGGCGATGCGGCGATGGAATGACACAAAACCCCGGTTCCTTGGCCGACTCCGGTCACAGAGCAATATAAAGAGCGAGGTAACTTACTCCGTTACACGTCTTGGCGCAACGGGCGTCCGGGCCGCTTGGCCAGGACAATTTAGTGAAGCAAACATCACAATCAACGCCGACCCAGCGGGTGTGCCGCCGGGCCAGAAAAGCAAAATGCCTGCCTCAGCAGAGCTGACGCAGGCATCGCGGCCTCACGTGAAATCGTGCAGGAACAACTTGTGCAGGATTCGTGCTGCCATCCGCAGACCTTACTTACGCAGGCCCAGCTTTTCGATCAGGGTGCGGTAACGGTCGGCGTCGTTGGCCTTGAGGTAGTCCAGCAGGCGGCGACGACGGCTCACCATGCGCAGCAGACCGCGGCGGCTGTGGTGATCCTTCATGTTGGCCTTGAAGTGGGGGGTCAGTTCGTTGATGCGGGTGGTCAACAGAGCGACCTGAACTTCGGGGCTACCCGTGTCGTTGGTGCCGCGGGCGAACTGCTTGATAACTTCGGACTTGTTGGCGATTGCCATGATGGTTTCCTTTCACTTGCGAACGCTGCAGCGCGGAATGCGCCACCTGCGTCGTGCCTTGAAGCCTGGTATGGACTGAGGCATGTGCCGTGCGCAGGGGTCCTTGCACGACAGCCGCGGATTATAGCCGAATTTGCCGGCGCGGCGAAATTCATCCGCGCGGCCTGCCTGATCAGCCCGCCGGGCGCTCCATACGGCACGTGGTGGGCAGCGTGGTCTGGGCCGTCTTGAGCTTCTTTACCGTGCGGAAGCCGTAGCCAGAACCTTCGTTGTCGAAGCGCACGTCCCCGCCCTGCTTCGCCATGACCGAGACATAGAGCGGCTGCAGCACCTGGTGGTCGTCCGCGCGCACGGTGGCGTCGTGGAAATCGTTGGTGAAGCGCATGTTCTCGAGCGCCAGCGCCACCTTGACCGCCTCCGTGGTACCAGCCTGGGTGATGGCCCGCGCCAGCATTTCCACCATCATCTGCATGCGCAGGTGCACGTAGTCGTCGCGCGGCTCGGGGTAGCGGGTGCGGAACGCCTGGTAGAAGGCGTCGGACGCCGCGCCGCCCACGTTCGGATGCCATTCGGCCACCGCCAGCACACGGCCCACGCCGGCATCGCCCATCGCCGCCGGCGCGCCCAGGCCGTTGCCATAGAAGGTATAGAAGCGGGCGCCCAGCCCACCCTCGCGCGCGGCCTTGACCATCAGCGTCAGGTCATTGCCCCAGTTGCCGGTGATCACCGCGTCGGCGCCACTGGCCTTGATCTTGGCGATGTACGGCGCGAAATCCTTGATCTTGCCGATCGGGTGGAATTCGTCGCCCACGATCTGGATGTCCGGCCGCTTGGCCGCCAGCATCTCACGTGCCGATTTCGCCACTTGATGGCCAAAGCTGTAGTCCTGGTCGATCAGATAGACCTTCCGCACCGCGTGTTCGCCGCGAATCGCCTCGGTCAGCGCCTGCATGCGCATGTCCGAACTCGCGTCGAAGCGGAAATGCCAGAAACTGCAATTCTCGTTGGTCAGCGCGGGATCGACGGCCGAGTAGTTGAGGAACAGCACGCGTGCGTCCGGCTGGCGCATGTTGTGGCGGTTGATCGCCGCCACGAGCGCCCCGGCCACGGCCGAGCTGTTGCCCTGCAGTACAAACGGGATGCGCTTGTCCACCAGCGAGCGGAACTGGATCAGGCTCTCATCGACATTGCCCTTGCTGTCGAACGTGACCAATTCCAGCGGCCGGGCGCCCTCGGCGGTCTTCACCCCGCCCCGCGCGTTCACGCGGTCGATGGCGATGCGCAGGTTGCGCGCCACGGCGTCCCCTGCGTTGGCGAACGGGCCGGACAGCCCCTCGATCATGCCAAGCCGGATCGGCGCGCCAGCCTCGCCCTGGGCATGCCCGCTCCCCGCCAGGCACAGCAGCGTCGCCGCCAGCCATGCACGCCACGGGCCGCGCCGCCGCCCTTTTTCCGCTCCGGACATCCTCACTCCTGTTCTACATCGCACAACAAAGGCGTGGATGGTACGGCAGTGGGGCCGATGGCGGCAATCCCACCAAAAAAGCAGCGTGTGATGCACACCAGCGCCCGAGCGGACTACACTTCCAGCATTCGTACGATTGCCAGTCGAGAAATCCCATGACCTCCCCCCTCCGCTTCGCCGGCCGCCGGCTGGCCCAGACCGTGGCCCTGGGCCTGGGTGCCGCCCTGCTCGCCGCCTGTTCCGCCCTCGCCCCGGTCGATACCGGCCTGAAACTGGTCGGCCAGCCCGAGAGCGCCGTGATGGCCACCTTCGGCAAGCCCACCGACATCTTTAAGCTCGACGACGGCACCGTGCGCTGGTTCTATTCGAAACAGCCGCTGGGCCAGGAATCGTACGCCGCTGACTTCGACAAGAATGGCAATCTGACGAATTTCCGCCAGATGCTCCGAACGCCGGAACTGTACAAGGCGCAGGTCAATGTCTGGACCAAGAAAGACGTGCTCGAGCACTTCGGTGCCCCGCGCGAGCCAAACCAGTACTTTCCGCTGATGAAACGCGAGGTGTGGAGCTACCGGTTCCGTCACGAGGACCAGTGGTACTCGCTGTTCAACTTCTATTTCGATGACGCCGGCGTGCTGCGCCAGACCCAGATCACGCCCGATCCGCTGTACGACCGCTCCGATCGTCGCTGACCCGCATCGCTTGCGATACATCGCAATCCAACGAAAAACCGCCCGTCGTCGCGGGATAGTCGACTGACGGGCGGTTGATGGTCGCGGAGGCCTTGTGAGCCCCCGGCGCCGGCACGCGGATCGGGGATCAGATCTGCGGGTTGATCTTCTGTACGGCCTTGTCGTGCAGCTTGTTCAAGGCGGCCAGGTAGGCCTTGGCCGACGCCGCGACGATGTCCGGATCGGTGCCCACGCCGTTGACGATGCGGCCGGCCTTCGACAGGCGCACGGTCACTTCGCCCTGCGCCTGGGTGCCGGTGGTGATCGCGTTCACCGAGTACAGCACCAGTTCCGCGCCGCTGTTGACCTTGCCTTCGATGGCGTGCATGGTGGCGTCCACCGGGCCATTGCCCTCGGCTTCGCCGGTCTGCTCGCTGCCATCCATATTGAATACCACGCGCGCATGCGGGCGCTCGCCGGTCTCGGAGCGCTGCGACAGCGACACGAAGCGGTAGTGCTCGTTCACGTCGTGCGCCTCATCCGAAACGATGGCCATGATGTCTTCGTCGAAGATCTCGGCCTTCTGGTCGGCCAGTTCCTTGAAGCGGCCGAAGGCGGCGTTGACTTCGCTCTCGCTCTCGAGTTCGATGCCCAGCTCCTGCAGGCGCTGCTTGAACGCATTGCGGCCCGAGAGCTTGCCCAGCACGATCTTGTTGGCGCTCCAGCCCACGTCCTCCGCGCGCATGATCTCGTAGGTGTCACGCGCCTTGAGCACGCCATCCTGGTGGATGCCGGAGGCATGCGCGAAGGCGTTGGCGCCCACCACGGCCTTGTTCGGCTGCACCACGAAACCGGTGATCTGCGATACCAACTTGGATGCCGGCACGATCTGCGTGGTGTCGATGTTCACGTCCATATCGAAGTAGTCGCGGCGCGTCTTCACGGCCATTACCACCTCTTCCAGGCTCGTGTTGCCGGCCCGCTCGCCGAGGCCGTTGATCGTGCACTCGATCTGGCGCGCGCCACCCAGTTTCACGGCGGCCAGCGAGTTGGCCACGGCCATGCCCAGGTCGTTATGGCAGTGCACCGACCAGACAGCCTTGTCCGAGTTGGGGATGCGCTCGCGCACCGAGCGGATCAGGTCCGCGTAGCCTTCCGGCACCGCGTAGCCCACCGTATCGGGCAGGTTGATCGTGGTCGCGCCTTCGGCAATCACGCCCTCGAGCACGCGGCAGAGGAAGTCCATGTCCGAACGGCTGCCGTCTTCTGGCGAAAATTCGATGTCGTCGGTGAACTGGCGCGCGAAGCGCACGGCCAGGCGCGCCTGCTCGTACACCTGGTCCGGCGTCATGCGCAGCTTCTTCTCCATGTGCAGCGCCGAGGTGGCGATGAACGTGTGGATCCGGAACGAGTTGGCGGGCTTGAGGGCCTCCGCGGCACGGGCGATGTCCTTGTCGTTGGCGCGGGCCAGCGAGCAGATCGTCGAATCCTTGATCACCTGGGCGATCGAGCGGATGGCTTCGAAGTCACCATTGGAACTGGCCGCAAAGCCGGCCTCGATCACATCGACCCTCAGGCGTTCCAGCTGGCGCGCGATGCGAATCTTCTCTTCGCGGGTCATCGAGGCGCCGGGCGACTGCTCGCCGTCACGCAAGGTGGTATCGAAAATGATGAGTTTGTCAGACATTTTGTGGAGCTCCTGGGCTGTACCTTGTTGTGTGCCGTGCCGTCCCGTCCTTCTTGCCGTCGGGCGTCGCAGTCCTCGAAATCGAAATGCAAAACGCCCCGGCGTGCATGGTTGCAGGCCGGGGCGTTTGAAAACTAGGAAAATTCCTGGTGATTCCGCGCTAGGGCGATAGCGTCCCTTAGCGCGCGCGCGTCCCGACCCGATGGCCTAGTAGGCCACCTAGGGTGGTGCGGGCGAGTAGGGACTGGCGCGAAATCATGTCGGGGACTATATCCGGTTTGGCGCGCGCGTGCAAGGCGGGCTGACCCGGGCCGGTTTCAGCCCTTCGGCGGAATCCGCAGTTTCTGACCCGGGTAGATCTTGTCCGGGTGCGAAAGCATCGGCTTGTTCGCTTCGAAGATCTTGTTGTAGTCCGCACCGTTGCCGTAGGCGGCCTGGGCAATGGCCCAGAGCGTGTCTCCCTTGACCACGGTATGCCACTGCGATTCGGTGGACTCCACGTTGACGGACATCTTGTCCTCCACCGACTCCACGCCCTCCACGTTGCCGGCGCACAGGATGATTTTCTCCCGGGTGGCCTGGTCCGGCGCCACGCCGAACACCGTCGCCTTGCCCTGCGAGCCATCCACCTGGACCATCAGCCCGGTGGCGTCGAGCCCCATCTGCTTGATGTAATTTTCGATGGCATCGCCGGCGGCGCGGTTGGCGGCCTCCAGCTTCTCTGCCGAGGCATCCGCCTTGGCCGCATCCTGCGCAGCCTTGGCCTCGCCCTTGCCGAACAGCTTTTCGCCCGCTTCCTTGATGAAGTCAAACATACCCATGACATTCTCCTGACGGTGAGTGGAACGTAATGCGTAACGCGTGATGCGTGATGCGTGATGCGGATTGGGATACCGCTGGAACGACACAGGGCGCCCGAAGACGCCCTGTTGCCATACTTGCTAGTTACCGCCGCCGAGACCGTCGGGTCCGCCGGCGCGTGCCTTGCGTACCCCGCCCGGCTCGCCGTGCAGCGCGCGCCAGGCCCACAGCAGGTAGCCCGACACGGCATAGGCCACGAACAGCCCGAACAGCGCTACCGGCGGATCGGTGGAAACCACCACGAACAGCACCAGCACGAGCACCATCATGCCGAAGGGCACGCGGTAGCGCACGTCCAGCGCCTTGCCGCTGTAGAACGGGGCGTTGGAGACCATCGACAGGCCCGCATAGAGCGTGATCGCAAAGGCGACCCACGGCATCCACAGCTCCCTGACCGGCAGCTTGTTATCGATGACCAGCCAGACAAAGCCGGCCACCAGGGCCGCCGCGGCCGGGCTCGGCAGGCCCTGGAAGAAGCGCTTGTCCACCACGCCGATATTGGCGTTGAAGCGCGCCAGGCGCAGCGCCGCGCAGGTGCAGTAGACGAACGCGGCGATCCAGCCCCACTTGCCGAGGTCGCGCAGGATCCAGGTGTACATGACCAGCGCCGGCGCCACGCCGAACGAGGTCATGTCCGAGAGCGAGTCGTACTGCTCGCCGAATGCGCTCTGCGTGTTGGTGATGCGCGCCACGCGGCCATCCATGCCGTCCAGCACCATGGCCGCGAAGATGGCGATGGCGGCCGAGTCGAAATGGCCGTTCATCGCCGCCACGATGGCGTAGAAGCCGGCGAACAGCGCGGCCGTGGTGAACGCATTGGGCAGCAGGTAGATGCCGCGCCGGCGCGGGCGCACGTACTCGATGTCCGGCCCTTCCTCGGCCTCGTCGTAGCCAGGGTCGTTGCGCAACTGGTTGCGGCGGAACGGTCGCAGATGCGTCACGTTGCCGATGCTGACGCGCTTGTTCCGTCGATTGAAGGCACCCATGCCAGCCTCTCCTATCAGTGTGGATGGCGGCGGCTTACTGCTGCGCGCCCTGCACGTCCAGTTCGGCCAGCACGGTCGACGAGGCGGACACCTTCTCGCCAATCGTCACGCGCGGCCGGGCATCCACGGGCAGGTACACGTCCACGCGCGAGCCGAAGCGGATGAAGCCGTAGCGCTGGCCACGCGAGATCGCGTCGCCCACCTTGGTGTAGCACAGGATCCGGCGCGCCACCAGCCCGGCCACCTGGACCAGCGTGACCACCTGGCCGTCCTGCGCGCGGCGGATCACGATGGCGTTGCGCTCGTTCTCCACCGACGCCTTGTCCAGATCGGCATTGACGAACTTGCCCGGGAAGTACTCGAGCTTCTCGACCTTGCCATCCACCGACGCGCGGTTCGAATGCACGTTGAACACGTTCATGAACACGCTGATCTTCAGCGCCTCGCGCCCGGCGTACGGGTCCTGGGTCTTCTCGACCACGACGATGCGGCCGTCGGCGGGTGCCAGCACGGCGTTGGGCGTCGACGGAATCGGCCGGGGCGGATCGCGGAAGAACTGGAGCACGAAGATCGTGAGAATCCACAGCGGCAGCGCCCACCAGAAACCTGCGCTGACATGCACCAGCAGCGAGATGACGAATGCGCCGGCCAGGAATGGCCAGCCTTCACGGGCGATCAGCGGATGAGGATAGTTCATGCAAGACTTGGTCTGAAGTTCAGGTAGAAACGATACGCCATGCCGCGCCGGCGCCAGGGGCTGGCCGCCGTGGGCAATTCAGGGGTATCGCCGCGAATAATAAGAAAGATTCGAGCCAACGCCCGAAAAAAGTCCGACAAGGATAACAAAAAGCCGTCCAGCCTCCGCCAAAATGCCTCACGCAACACTGCGCGGGGCCGGCGGCGGGCTGGACGGCCGAGGGCGGCGGGCCCGGGGGCCCCGCCCTGCCAGCTGTCGTCAGCTTAGTTCTTCGACTGGTCGACCAGCTTGTTCTTGGCAATCCACGGCATCATCGCGCGCAGCTTGGCACCCACTTCCTCGATCTGGTGCTCGGACGTCAGGCGACGGCGCGAGATCAGGGTCGGGGCGCCGGCCTTGTTCTCAAGCAGGAAGCTCTTGGCGTATTCGCCGGTCTGGATGTCGGTCAGGCATTGCTTCATGGCCTTCTTGGTCTCTTCCGTCACGACGCGCGGGCCGGTGACGTATTCGCCATATTCGGCGTTGTTCGAGATCGAGTAGTTCATGTTGGCGATGCCGCCTTCGTAGATCAGGTCGACGATCAGCTTCAGCTCGTGCAGGCACTCAAAGTAGGCCATTTCCGGCGCGTAGCCGGCTTCCACCAGCGTTTCGAAGCCAGCCTTGATCAGCTCGACGGTACCGCCGCACAGCACGGCCTGCTCGCCGAACAGGTCGGTTTCGGTTTCTTCGCGGAAGTTGGTCTCGATGATGCCGGCACGGCCGCCGCCGTTGGCGGTAGCGTACGACAGCGCGATGTCACGGGCGGCGCCGGACTTGTTCTGATGCACGGCGATCAGGTGCGGCACGCCGCCACCTTGCGAGTACGTCGAGCGCACCGTGTGGCCCGGGGCCTTCGGGGCGATCATGATCACGTCCAGGTCGGCACGCGGGATCACGGCGCCGTAGTGCACGTTGAAGCCGTGCGCGAAGGCCAGGGCGGCGCCTTCCTTGATGTTGCCGTGCACTTCGTTCTTGTACACGTCGGCGATCTGCTCGTCCGGCAGCAGGATCATGACCACGTCGGCGTTCTTGACGGCCTCGCCCACTTCCTTGACCTGCAGGCCGGCGTTGACGGCCTTGTTCCACGACGCGCCGCTCTTGCGCAGACCGACCGTCACGTTCACGCCCGAATCCTTCAGGTTCAGTGCGTGGGCGTGGCCTTGCGAGCCGTAGCCGATGATGGTGACGTTCTTGCCCTTGATCAGGGAGAGGTCGGCGTCCTTGTCGTAAAACACTTTCATGATGATTCCTTCGATTTTCTAAGTCTGCGTATAAGGGGTGGCGGCGTGGCGCGGGCGTTGGTTCCGATTCACGCGTCGCGCCGCCGGGGATACTGCGATTGGCTTGTGGCCGCTGCCGGGTGCGCCGGTCAGACCTTCAGGATGCGTTCGCCGCGGCCGATGCCGGAACCGCCCGTACGGACGGTTTCCAGGATCGCGGTGCGGTCGATGGCATCGAGGAACGCATCCAGCTTGCCGCCGTTGCCGGTCAGCTCGATGGTGTACGTCTTCTCGGTCACGTCGATGATGCGGCCCCGAAAGATGTCGGCGGTGCGCTTCATTTCCTCGCGCTCCTTGCCCACCGCGCGCACCTTCACGAGCATCAGCTCGCGCTCGATGTGCGCGCCTTCCGTCAGGTCCACCACCTTGACCACTTCCACCAGGCGGTTCAGGTGCTTGGTGATCTGTTCGATCACGTCGTCCGAACCGGTGGTGACAATGGTCATCCGCGACAGCGACGCATCCTCGGTGGGGGCCACCGTGAGCGTCTCGATGTTGTAGCCGCGCGCCGAAAACAGCCCCACCACGCGCGACAGCGCGCCGGGTTCGTTTTCCAGCAGGACCGAAATAATGTGTCGCATTACAGGTCCTCCGCGCCGAGCAGCATTTCGGAGATGCCCTTGCCCGCCTGGACCATCGGCCACACGTTCTCCGTGGGGTCGGTCTGGAAGTCCAGGAACACGGTGCGGTCCTTGAGGCGGAACGCCTCGCGCAGCGCCGGCTCCACATCGGCCGTCTTTTCCACGCGGATACCCACGTGGCCGAAGGCCTCGGCCAGCTTGACGAAGTCAGGCAGCGCGGTCATGTAGGAGTGCGAGTAGCGGTTGTCGTACTCGATCTCCTGCCACTGGCGCACCATGCCCAGATAGCCGTTGTTCAGCGAGCAGATCTTGACCGGGGTGTCGTACTGGAGGCAGGTGGACAGTTCCTGGATGCACATCTGGATCGAGCCTTCGCCCGTGATGGTCACCACTTCCTTGTCCGGGAACGCCTTCTTGATGCCCATGGCGTACGGCAGGCCCACGCCCATCGTGCCCAGGCCGCCGGAGTTGATCCAGCGGCGCGGCTCGTTGAACTTGTAGAACTGCGCGGCCCACATCTGATGCTGGCCCACGTCGGAGCAGATGAAGGCGTCGCCCTTGGTCAGTTCCCAGATCTTTTCCACCACGTACTGCGGCTTGATGATCTCGCTCTTGCGGTCGTACTTGAGGCAGTCCACCGAGCGCCATTGCTCGATCTGGTCCCACCACTTGGCCAGGGCCTCGCGCTTGGGCTTGACGTCGCTGGCCTGCAGCTGGGCGATCAGTTCCTGGAGCACGTCCTTGACGTTGCCGACGATGGGAATGTCGACCTTCACGCGCTTCGAGATCGACGAGGGGTCGATATCGATATGGATGATCTTGCGCGCCTGCGCAGTGAAGTGCGCCGGGTTGCCGATCACGCGGTCGTCGAAGCGGGCGCCGATGGCGATCAGCACGTCGCAGTTCTGCATGGCCATATTGGCTTCATACGTCCCGTGCATGCCGAGCATGCCGAGGAACTGCTTGTGCGTGCCCGGGAACGCGCCCAGGCCCATCAGCGTGTTGGTGACCGGATGGCCCGTGATGGCGGCCAACTGGCGCAGCTCGTCGCTGGCATTGGCCAGCACCACGCCGCCGCCCGTATAGATATACGGACGCTCGGCGCCCTGCAGCAGCGCGACAGCCTTGCGGATCTGGCCCGAGTGCCCCTTGTTCACGGGGTTGTACGAGCGCATGTCGATCGTCTTCGGGTACTCGTACTTACACGAGTTCCGCGACACGTCCTTCGGAATGTCGACCACCACGGGGCCGGGGCGGCCGGTGGCGGCGATGAAGAACGCCTTCTTGATCGTCGCGGCGAGGTCGCGCACATCCTTCACGAGGAAGTTGTGCTTGACAATCGGGCGCGTGATGCCGACGGTGTCGCATTCCTGGAAGGCATCCTGGCCGATGGCATGGGTCGGCACGTTGCCGGTGATCACCACCATCGGGATCGAGTCCAGGTAGGCGGTGGCGATGCCGGTCACGGCATTGGTCACGCCCGGGCCGGAAGTCACCAGGGCGACGCCGACCTTGCCCGTGGCGCGCGCGTAGCCATCCGCGGCATGGACCGCAGCCTGCTCGTGGCGCACCAGGATGTGCTCGAACTTCTTTTGCTTGTGGAGTTCGTCGTAGATGTACAGCACCGCGCCGCCGGGGTAGCCCCAGACGTATTCGACGCCTTCTTCGGCGAGTGCGTGACAGAGAATTTCCGCACCGATCATTTCGGGTGCGGCAGATGAATTGCTGTCTGCGTGGGAGAATTCCGCGCTGGGCATGTTCATTTCAGTCCTTTGCAATTTTCGGCAAAAAATTGTTTGGATGCTCTCTGCCGGGCTTGTGGCTCGGGTTCAAGCGGTGCGCGTCTGCATGAAGAGACCGCCTTATAAGCGGTCTGATGAGACAACCACTGATGTCGTGTGAACCGATGATGATACTGCAATGCACCAGCGTGGTCTATGGCCCCCTGGAGACTTTTTTGCAGACGCACCACGATGGCGCAACGGCCGCAAGCGACCCCTCCGTCATATTGTCTGCAAACTAATACAGCATCGCCCAAGCCGGCTGTTTTTTGCTAGCATCGCAGACATTTGCGACCCGCCGCGCGACTTTCGCGGCACATTCCTGCCTGCATGGCCACTGACCAGGAACTCTCAGACTTTCTCTCCAGCGTGGAACGACGTGCCTTCAAGCAGGCCGTATTCGCCGTGCGGGATGACGAAGCCGCGCTGGACATCGTGCAGGACGCCATGATCAAGCTGGCCGAAAAGTACGGCGACAAGCATGCCGCCGAGCTGGCGCCGCTGTTCCAGCGCATCCTGCAGAACACGATCCACGACTATTTCCGCCGCCAGAAAGTACGCAACACGTGGGTAACCCTGTTCTCGAACCTGCGCGACGACCGCGAAGGCGATGACAACGACCTGCTGGAAACTCTCGAGGCCCAGGCTGGGTCAGAATCCGCGGAAAGCAGCGCCGACAAGGTCGAGCGGGCACAGGTCATGCACATCATCGAGCAGGAAATCCAGCGTCTGCCCACGCGTCAACGCGAAGCTTTCCTGATGCGTTACTGGGAGGATATGGACGTGGCCGAGACGGCAGCCGCGATGGGCTGCTCGGAAGGCAGCGTCAAGACGCACTGTTCCCGTGCAACGCACACACTGGCGCAGGCCTTGCGCGCACGGGGGGTCCGACTATGAGCCGAAACGAACGAGATATACAGGAACGCCGCTTCGCCCGCGAGATCCGCTCGGCACTCGATGCCTCGGCGGATGCCGTGCCGGCGGACATTGCCGAACGGCTCGCCGCCGCGCGGCGCATGGCGCTGGCCGCGAAGAAAGCCGCCGCACCGGCCACGGTGCCACAATTCGCCCTGCCCGGCGGCCATGGCGCCATCTTCGACGATGAAGACGACTCGCCGCTGCACCGCGCTGGCGCATGGTTGCGCCGGCTCGCCCTGCTTTGGACGCTGGTGGCGCTGGTGGTCGGCGTGACCGGCATCTACCAGTGGCAGCAGCAGAAGCGCGTGGAGGAGCTGGCCGACGTGGACGCCGCCATGCTGCTGGACGACCTGCCGCCCACGGCCTACGCCGACCAGGGCTTCCACGTGTTCCTCAAGCACGACCGCGATCAATAGGATGGCGCGCGCTCACTTCCGCTCCGACGCCGCCCCGCGCCGGCTGGCCCGATTCACCGCGCTGTGCGCCAGCCTTGGCGCCGTGGTTGCGCTGGCCTCGGGCGAGTTGACGCAGGCCGCCGAAGCCCACGAGGTCCGTGCGGGCGCCTCGGCGCCGGCCGTGGTCCATGTGCATCCGACCTGGGTCGAACTGACCCCGACGCACCAGCAGATCCTCGCCCCGCTGCGCCCGCTCTGGGACACCATCCCCGAACTCAACCGCCGCAAGTGGCAGCGTATTGCCGATCGCTACCCGTCGCTGAAGCCCGAGGAACAGGCCCGGCTGCAGGAACGGATGGCCGAATGGGTCAAGATGACGCCGCAGGAACGCCGCGTGGCGCGCGAGAACTACCAGATCACCCGTACGGTGCCGGCCGAGAAGAAGGCCGATGCGTGGGATCGCTATCAACAGCTTCCCGAGGCGCAGAAGAAGGAACTGGCGGCAGCCGAGAAGGTGCCGCGCCGCCCCGGCGCAGTGAGCGGCCTGCCTTCCGGCAAGCGTCTGCCGACCGATTCCGGCCACCAGATCCGCGTCAATAAACCCGCCACCGGTGCCGCCGCGCTGCCCCCAGCGCTGACAGCATCGACACCGGCGTCGCCGGCCTCGGCACCGGTCGCCGCCGCACCCGTGCCGGTCACGCCCGTAACGCCGCCGGAAGTTGCGGCTTCGGCACCCGCAGCACAACCGGCCACCGAGTCGCTTTCGCCGCCGGTCACCGGCGAGGCGGCGACCGACATCCCGATCAGTCCGCCCGACTCCCCCCGCCAGTAACACCTTTCCCGGCCACCTTCCCGGCCGCGCGGCGCGCCGCCCCGGATTTGGCATAATTGCCGCTCACCCGGAACCCGCGCCATGCCTGCCGCCAGCCCTGCCTCCCCCGCTTCTCCCACTTCCATGCCGTCGCGCGCCCCGCGCACGCCCACGCTGCGCCGCCGCCTGACCTGCATGCTCTATGAGGGCGTGCTGCTGTTCGGGGTGCTGATGGCCGCCAGCGCGGTCTATCTGCTGGCGCGCCCGCTGCTCCAGCGCCTCGGTATCGACCAGCCCTATGTCGATCAGGCCTGGATGTTCGTCGTACTGGCCTGCTATTTCACGTGGTTCTGGCAGCGCAACGGCCAGACGCTGGCGATGCAGACGTGGCGCATCCGCCTCGAGACGGCTGCCGGCCAGCCGCCGCACTGGACCCGAGCGCTGCTGCGCTATGTGCTGGCCTGGCTGTGGCTGCCGCCCGCGGCGGCGGTCGGCCATGCGCTCGGGCTCACGCGCGGGCCGTTCGTCGGCGCGCTGGTGGCCGGTCTGCTGGTGTGGATTGCGCTGGCGTGGCTCGACCCGCGCCGCCAGTTCCTGCATGACCGGCTGGCCGGCACGCGCCTGATTGACCTGCGTGATCTGCGCGACCCGCGCCCGGCCGCGAAGTCATGAGCCTGACGGCGGCCGCCCTGCGCCGCGTGGCTGTGGCCGCGCAGACGCTGGCGGCCGGCGGCCTCGCGGCAGGGTTGGCCGAAGGGGCCGGCTGGCCGTGGCCGCTCGCCATCGGCGCGGCGCTGCTGGCCGTGCTGGTGGGCTTCGGTATCGGCGTCGGGATTGCTTTTGTCGCCACGCTGGGCGGCGCCGGCATCGCGCTGGATGCACGCCTTCCCCATCCCTCCGACACGCCCCCGCGCCAGCCGCTCGGCCTCTCCGACGCGCTCGCCTGCTATCTTTCGGAATGCCGCGCGGTCTTCCGCATGTTCAACTGGCTCCAGCCATTCCGCTCGCGCATCACGTTTGACTCGCCCGCCAATGCCGACGCGCCGACGGTGCTGCTCGTACACGGCTACGGCTGCAATCACGCGATCTGGCTTGACATGGCGCCCACGCTGGCCGCCGCCGGCTATCGCTGCGAAGGGATCGACCTCGAACCCGTGCTGGGCGATATCGACGACTACGCGCCGACCCTGCTCGCCCGCATGCGCGGGATCGCCGCGCGCACGGGCCAGGCGCCGCTCGTGGTCTGCCACAGCATGGGCGGACTCGCCGCACGGGCCGCGCAGGTGCTAGCGTTGCGGGAGAGCGATGATCCGCCCTGCTCAGGCATCGTCACCCTTGGCTCGCCCCATCACGGCTGCGCCCTCGCCCGCTTCGGCGGCGGCCGCAATGCGCGGCAGATGCGCTGGCACAGCCCGTGGCTGAAGGCGTTGGCGCTGGCTGAGACGCCGGCCTTGCGCGCGCGCATCGTCTCGGTGTTCAGCTGGCACGACTCCATCGCCGGGCCGCCGGGCACCTCCTGGCTCGACGGCGCGCGCAACGTGCCGCTGGCCGGCATCGGCCATGTTTCCCTGCTGCGCCACCCGCGCGCCGTGGACGCCACGCTGGCCGCCCTCGCCTCGCTACGCACCCCGGCGCCACAACAAACCCCGCAGCGCACCTCGATCTTCATGTGACATTCATGTTTCCGTCACGGCACCGTCACGCGGCAAGGGCTCAATGCACCCATCGCCGATACCGGGGCCGCCATGGTTCAAGCTCTCCAGTTTGCTCGGGGGCGTCTGTCGAGGGCCGCGCAACGCCTGCGCGGCAAGCCTGACACCACGCTCTCGCTGTCCGCCGCACTGGCGGCCTTCATGCCGCCGCCGACGGAACTGTCACCGGCCGCTCCCGCCGCCCCAGCCTTCCACGCCGAATCGGGCAACCGCCCCGCCTCCGCTTCGGAACCTCCCACACATCGCTACCGCGCCATCTGGCTGTCCGATATCCATCTCGGCACGCCCGGTTGCCAGGCCACGTACCTGCTCGACTTCCTGAAGCACAACGAGTCCGACGTGCTCTATCTGGTGGGCGACATCATCGACGGCTGGCAGCTGCGCCGTGGCTGGTACTGGCCGCAGAGCCACAACGACGTGGTGCAGAAGCTGCTGCGCAAGGCGCGCAAGGGCACGGAAGTGATCTACGTGCCCGGCAACCACGACGAAGTGGCGCGCCAGTTCGACGGCATGGCTTTCGGCGACATCACCGTGCGCGAGGACGCCATCCACGTGACCGCCACCGGCCGCCGGCTCTGGGTGGTGCATGGCGATTTGTTCGACGGCGTGGTGCAGCACGCGCGCTGGCTGGCGTACCTGGGCGACTCGCTGTACACGATGATCCTGGCGCTGAATCGCCATTTCAACCGCATCCGCACCCGGCTCGGCTTCGAGTACTGGTCGATCTCGCAATTCCTGAAGCATCAGGTCAAGAACGCGGTCAGCTACATCAACTCGTTCGAGCACGCGATGGTGGACGAGGCGCGCCGGCGCGGCTGCGACGGCGTGGTCTGCGGCCACATCCACAAGGCGGAGATCCGCGAGGTGGACGGCCAGCTCTACTGCAACGACGGCGACTGGGTGGAAAGCCTCTCGGCGCTGGTCGAGACCATGGAAGGCGAGCTCAAGATCGTCTACTGGACCACGCTGCTCGATCCGCCCGAGCCAGTGGGACGCCGGCGCCGCCGCGCCACCGAGATGGCGCTTTGACACGCCCCGCCCCCACGACACCTCACCCGGCCACACTGCCGCAAGGAGATTCGATGCGAGTCATGATTGTCACGGATGCCTGGGAGCCCCAGGTCAACGGCGTGGTGCGCACGCTCAAGTCCACGCGCCGCGAACTGGAGGCGATGGGCCACACGGTGGACCTGCTGACGCCGCTGGAATTCCGCACCGTGCCATGCCCGACGTACCCGGAAATCCGCCTGTCGCTGCTGCCGACGGCCAAGGTACGCGCCCGCATCGACGCCTTCCGCCCGGAGGCCCTGCACATCGCCACCGAAGGCCCGCTCGGCCTGGCCGCGCGCCGCTACGCCATGCGCCACGGCCTGCCGTTCACCACGGCCTACCACACGCGCTTCCCGGAGTACGTGCAGGCCCGCTTCGGCGTTCCGCTGGCCTGGACCTACCGCTTCCTGCGCTGGTTCCATGGTCCAGCGCGTGCTGTGATGGCGCCCACGCCGGTGGTGCTGCACGACCTGCACCAGTACGGCATCACCCACGGCGTGCTGTGGACGCGCGGCGTGGACCTCGACGTCTTCACCGCCGAGCGCGCCAACGTGCTCAACACCGCCCACCCGATCTTCCTCTACGTGGGCCGCGTGGCCGTGGAGAAGAACGTCGAGGCCTTCCTCCAACTCGACTTGCCCGGCTCGAAATGGGTGGTGGGCGATGGCCCGGCGCTGGCCGGCCTGAAGGCGCGCTATCCGTCCGCCAGCTATCTCGGCGTGCTCAAGCAGCCCGATCTGGCCAAGGTGTATGCTTCTGCCGATGTCTTCGTGTTCCCGAGCCGCACCGATACCTTCGGGTTGGTGCTGCTGGAAGCGCTGGCGAGCGGCCTGCCCGTGGCGGCGTACCCGGTTACCGGGCCGATCGATGTGCTGGGCGACAGCCCGGCCGGCGTGATGCACGAGGATTTGCGCGAAGCCTGCCTCGAGGCGCTGCGCATCGACCGCGTCACCGCTCGCGCCCACGCCGAGAAGTTCTCGTGGCGCGCGGCGTCCGAGCAGTTCCTCGCTCACCTGCGGCCGTTGCCAGCGTCGGCAGCCCCCCAAGACACCACGGCTCCCACCGCTGCGCACGATCATGCCAAAACCGCATCCCCCGCTGCCGTCCGCTCCGGAGACTGAGTACTCGGTCGAGAACAACCCCCACAAAGGCAATCGCGGTATCCGCCGCGCCTGGCACGCGGCGATCAACTCGCTGTCCGGCCTGCGCTACGCGGTGCTCGAAGAGAGCGCGTTCCGGCAGGAACTGACGCTGGTGGTGATTTTCACGCCATGCGCGTTCCTGCTGCCGATCTCGGCGGTCGAACGGATACTGCTGCTGGGGACGCTGCTGCTGGTGCTGATCGTGGAATTGCTGAATTCCAGCGTGGAGGCCGCCGTGGACCGGATTTCGCTCGAGCGGCACAGCCTGTCGAAGCGCGCCAAGGACTTTGGCAGCGCGGCGGTCATGCTGGCGCTCGTGCTGTGCGGCGGCACCTGGATCGCCATCGGCGGGCCGCACGTGGTGCGGTGGATCGGCGGCTGGCTGGGTTAGTTAGCCGCTAATCAGGGCGAGTCGGGGCTGGCGGGCGCCAGTCCCGGCGGGTCAGGTCTCTTCGCGCTTCTCGATCCACTTGTCCACGCGTACGCGCGGCGCGGCGGCCAGCTTGCCGAGCAGCGTGTTGGGCGTGTCGGACACGTGTAGCATGTCGGCGTGCACCTGCTTCAGGAACCCTTCGCCCACGGCGTGGTTCAGGAAAGCCAGCATGCCGTCGTAGAAGCCGGCCACGTTCAGCAGGCCCACGGGCTTGTCGTGGTAGCCGAGCTGGGCCCAGGTGAACGTTTCAAACAGCTCTTCGAACGTGCCGACGCCGCCCGGCATGGCGATGAACGCGTCCGAGCGGTCCGCCATCATCTGCTTGCGCTCGTGCATGTTACGCACCACGTGCAGTTCGGTCAGGCCGCGATGGCCGACTTCCTTCTGCATCAACGCATCGGGAATCACGCCGATGGCCGTGCCGCCGTGCGCCAGCACGCTGTCCGCCACGATCCCCATCAGCCCGACCTTGCCGCCGCCGTAGACCAGCGCCAGCCCCTGTTCAACCATGGTGGCGCCCAGCGCACGGGCCGCCTCGGCGTATTCCGGACGGAAGCCGGGGCTGGACCCGCAATAGACACAAACCGATTTCACTGTCTTTCCTTCTTCGCGGCAGCGGCGGCCTCGGCCTCCGCCTTGGTGACGGCATATTCGCGCGCCAGTTGATCGAATGCCTCGCGCGCCTTGCCGCGCAGGTACGGGGCCAGGATCGAGAAGATGTGATAGCTCGAGCCGTGCAGGTAGCCCCGGATCTGATCGGGATCGTTGTACTGGCGCGGATGCTGCACGAACTGGAACGACAGCCAGTACGTGGCAATCACAACAATATTGGTACAAATCGCGTCCACCTGCTCCGGCGTGGCTTCCATGTCGCCGTCTTCCTGGAACTGGCGGCAGATCTCCAGCGCGAAGCGCTTCTTCTGCTCCACGATGCGCTTGAAGTTGGTTTCCAGCATCCGGTTGCGCGCCAGCAGGTCGTTGATGTCGCGGTACAGGAAGCGGTAGTTCCACAGGAACTCGGACATGTACTGGAGGTAGCCCCAGCTTTCGCCCAGCGTGGCCTTGTGGTCCTCCGGCATCTTCAGGCGGCGCTCCATCTCCTGCTCGAAGCGCACGAAGATGGAGTTGATGATGTCGTCCTTGTTGCGGAAGTGGTAGTAGAGATTGCCGGGGCTGATCTCCATGGCTTCCGCGATCGTCGTGGTGGTGACGTTGGGCTCGCCAAGCTCATTGAACAGGCGCAGCGAGACGTCGAGGATGCGGTCTCGGGTTCGGCGCGGGCCGGCTTGCGGTTTGGCTTCCATGGGGTCGGGCGGACTCTCGAATCGGCAGGATTGGGATTATAAGCAATCGGGTCGGGCGGCCGACCCGCCAAGCGGCGAAAACGCCACTGGCGGGCCGGCACCCCTCAAAACGAGGAACCGGGCTGCTTCAGGAACGCCAGTTCGTCGTCCGTGCTGGCGCGGCCCAGTACGGCATTGCGATGCGGAAATCGGCCGAAGCGCGCGATGATTTCCTGATGCTTGATGGCCCATTCCACGCCATCGACCTCGCCGCCGGTGTCTTCGCGCAGCGCGGTGTATTCGCGCACGGCGATGTCCTGCGCCTCGGGCGACTCGGCGTGCTCGAACGGCAGGTAGCAGAACATGCGATGCCACGGCGTGGGCAGTTCGCGGTCCCAGCCCTGGGCGAGCATCCGGCGGGCCAGCGCCTGGGCCTGCGCGTCCGTGGCGAAGCTGCGCGGATCGCCCCGGAACATGTTGCGCGGGAACTGGTCGAGCAGGATCAGGCGGGCGCAGGTGCCTTCGGGCGTGGCGGACCAGTCGTCCGGCGCGCCCTCATGTGCGGCCTGCCAGGTCGGCAGGAAGGTGTCGCGGACGGTGGCGTCGAAGGCGTCGCGCTTGGTGAACCATTCGCGCCGCGACGTATTCCAGATGGCCGCCTCGGGCGTGCCGAACCAGAAGTCCAGTACATCCCGCGCGCCCAAAATGCGCCTATCGCTGCACATTACGCATCCAGTCGGCGGTCTGGAAGAACGCCTGCATCAGCCGCATCTGCAGGTCTTCGGGCAGGCCGATGTCCTGCATCGCCAGCGCCATGGCACGCATCCACTGGTCGCGCTCCGTCGTGCCGATCTCGAACGGCATGTGGCGCGCGCGCAGGCGCGGGTGGCCAAAGCGCTCGATAAAGTGGTTCGGGCCGCCCAGCCAGCCACACAGGAACCAGAACAGCTTGTCGCGGGAGCCATCGAGTGACGGCGGATGGATGGCGCGGAGCTGCTTGAACTCGGGCTCCAGGTCCATCAGGTCATAGAAGCGGTCCACCAGCTCGCGCACGCGGGCCTCGCCGCCGACCAGTTCGTAGGCGGTCACCTCCTGGGTCGTGGCGTCGGTGGGTTCGGAAGGTTCGGTAATCATGTCAATTCGAGAGAATTCGCGGCTCGGCGGTCACTGCACATCGCGCAGCGTGGCCAGCGCAGGCTGCCGCAGCACCTCGCGCAGGCCCAGGTAGCCGCCGGCAAAAGCGCACAGCATGCCAGAAACCACCCCCACCGGTACGATCCACAGGTTGAAGCGGTAGGGGAA
Source organism: Cupriavidus sp. 10L43_2 (assembly GCF_056395265.1). NCBI lineage: Bacteria > Pseudomonadati > Pseudomonadota > Betaproteobacteria > Burkholderiales > Burkholderiaceae > Cupriavidus > Cupriavidus sp. 10L43_2. The sequence goes on along the minus strand of NZ_JBFTJE010000005.1, from coordinate 102,294 downwards.
GTCGAACACGAACTGGGATAGCGCCCAGCCCACCACGATGGCGCCGAAGCTGGCCAGCAGCCCCGCCAGCCCGCCCACGACCAGGAATTCGGCGTATTGCGTCTGGCGCACCGTGGCGGCCGTCGCGCCGAGGGCCTTGAGCAGGCCGGCATCGCGCTTGCGCTCGTCGCGCGCACCGGAAAGCGCCGCATACAGCACCGTCACCCCAGCCAGCAGCGTGAAGACGAACAGGAACTCCACGGCGGCGATCACCTGATCGAGCACGGCCTGGATCTGCCGCAGGATCAAATCCGTGTTGACCACGGTGATGTTCGGGAACGTGGCCGTAAGCCGGTTGCCGAGCGCCGCCTTGGCCGGCGGCAGGTGGAAGGCGGTGATGTAGGTCTCGGGCAGGCCCTGCATCTTGTCCGTGGGCAGGATCACGAAGAAGTTCACGCGCATCGAGCCCCAATCCAGCTTGCGCAGCGAGGTGACCGGCGCCTCCACGCTCTGGCCGGCCACGTCGAAGCGCAGCGTATCGCCCAGCTTGATATGGAGCGTCTTGGCGATGCCCTCCTCCACCGATGCCCCGCCCGCGTCGCCGGTCCAGCGCCCGGCAATCACCTCGTTGCCCTCGGGCAGCTTGTCTGTATACGAGAGGTTGAATTCGCGTTCGACCAGATTGCGCGCCCGGCCGTCCGGGTAGGTGCTGGCCTGGATCGGGCGATCGTCGATATGCGTCAGCCGGCCGCGCACCATCGGGTAGAGCAGGTCGCGGATGCCATTGGTGGCCAGCATCGCGCGTAGCGGGTCGCGCTGGTCGGGCTGGATATTGATGATGAAGCGATTGGGCGCGTCGGCCGGCGTGGCGTTGCGCCAGGAATCGACCAGATCGTTGCGCGTCATGCCGAGCAGCAGCAGCGCCATCAGCCCCACGGCCAGCGCCACGGTCTGGAGCACGGTCACGCCGCGCCGGCGTTCGAGCACGGCCAGCGCGAAGCGCCATCCCACACTGCCGCGCGCCCGGCCGCGCATGCCGCGCGAGAGCGCCAGCAGCAGCCCAAGGGCCAGCACCGCGAAGGCCACCCCCGCGCCGACAAACCCGCCTGCCGTGGTCAGGCCGAGCTTCAGGTCGCGCGCGGCCACCATCAACAACGCCACAAAGGCGCCCAGCCCCAGCGCGTAGGCCACCCAGGCCGAGATCGGCGGCAGGCCGATGTCGCGCCGAAGCACGCGCAGCGGCGCCACGCGCGTCAGCGCCAGCAGCGGCGGCAGCGCGAAGCCCACCAGCAGCACCAGCCCCGCCGCCACGCCGGTCAGCGCCGGAATGACCGAGGGTTGCGGCAACGACACGCGCAGCAATCCGCCCAGCGACAGCAGCAGCCCGTAATGCGCGAGGTAGCCCAGCGCCACGCCGACGAGCGCGCCCCCGGCGCCAAGCAGGAGGAATTCGATGCCGAACGCGGCCAGCAGCTGCGCACGCGACAGACCCAGGCATTTGTATACAGCACACGCATCGGTATGACGCTGCATGTATCGGCGCGCAGACATGGCGATGGCCACCGCCGCGATCATCGAAGACAACACCGCCACCAGCGACAGGAAGCGCTCGGCACGATCCAGCGTGGCGCGCATCTGCGGCTGGCCGGAATCAAGCGATTCCACGCGCGTGTTGCGCAGGTGGCGCCGCTCGATCTCGTCGGTCGCCCAGCGCTGGTAGGCGGCGGCACCGGCGTCCGGGCCGGCCACGAGCAGGCGGTAGGTCACGCGGCTGCCCCAGCCGATCAGCTTGGTGGCGTCGAGATCGGACAGCGGCAGCATCACGCGCGGCGCGAAGTTCATGAAGCCCGCGCCACGGTCCAGCTCCTGCGTGATCACGCGCTCGATGCGGAAGGTCTTGCTGCCGAGTTGGACGCTATCGCCCAGGCGCAAGCCGAGGCCGTCCAGCAGCGCCTGATCCGCCCAGACCGTGCCCGGCGCGGGGATGCCTTCGGCCTCCTGCTCCGCACCGCCATCGGGCGGCAGCACCTTGAGCCGTCCGCGCAGCGGATAGCCATCGGTCACCGCCTTCAGGGCGCCAAGCTGGCTCGGTGCCTCCCCGTTCGTGGGTGCACCGTTGATGCGGGCGGTGGCCATGCTGGGGAACGTTACCGTCTGCGCCACGCGCAGGCCGTCGCGCCGGGCCCGTTCGGCAAATGCGGGGTCGAACGGCTGGTCGGATACCAGCAGCACATCGGCGCCGATCATCTGGCGCGCGTCGCGCTCCAAGCCCAGCCGCATGCGATCCGCGAGGAAGCCGACGCTGGTCAGCGCGGCCACGGCCAGCACCAGCGCGAACAGCAGCAGCGTCAGCTCGCCGGCCAGCCAGTCGCGCCGGGCCATGCGCAGCGCATGGTGCCAGGCGGAGAAACGGTGAGCGGCGGGCACGGCGGGGGAGTCGGTCGGCATCGGAAAATCGCTAAGGAGGCAGAGAGGGAGTCAGCGCGGGCCGCGCAGGCTGGCGTGCAGGCGTCGCACGCCGCGCCAGAGTTTCGGGATCAGCCAGATCGCAAGGATCAGGAACACGCCCAGCAGGATCAGGAACACCACGGGCAGGAAAAATGCCAGCAGCAGGCCGCTTATGGTGCCGACGTCCTCGGTGAACGAGGCCGCCCAGTTCGAGAACGGCTCCGGCGAGACATTGATCAGCGCCCGCGTGCCAGCCTTGGTGGCATGCGCCGCCCCGGCCAGCGTGCCGCCCACGAGCCCGGCGGCCACCATCCACTGGGGATCGAGTTCGCCGAACGCCGCGGCGGCCAGGATCGCGCCGGCGGGAATGCGGATGAAGGTCTGGATGCCGTCCCAGGCGGTATCGAAGCCGGGTACCTTGTCGGCGATGAACTCGGCCAGGGCCAGCACGCCGGCCACGCCGATGACCCACCACGACGACAGCACCTGGAGCCCCGTGGGCAGGTCCAGCCAGCCCAGGCGCGCCAGTACCCCGGCCGCCAGCACGGCCAGGTAGAGACGCAGGCCGCTGGCCCAGGACATGCCTGCAGCCAGCGCGGCGGTTTCCAGCATGGGGCGGGACTCCTCGTGGGTAATTGGGGAGGAGTGTAATACGGGTGGAGGATGGGAGCCGACGCGGGTTGGCGGATTGGGGCGATGGCCCCGCTCAGGCGCCTTCCTTGCCGTCCGCGCCGAACCAGGGCAGCGCTTCCTGCGGGGTGAGGATGCCGGCCGGCTCGGCAGCCGTGTAGCCGGGCAGCGCCTCGATGCGGCGCGCGAAGGCCGGATCGGCCAGCAGCGCCAGCAGCGCGCCCATCCACGGCGCGGTCGCATCGTTCTTGCGCAGGGCCAGGTAGTACGCCTCGCGCGTGAGCGGCACGAAGCCCAGCCCGTGCTGCTCGGCGTTCATCCGCAGACCGAAACCCACCTGCGCACGGCCGGCCTGCACGGCCTCGGCCACCTTGTCATTGCTGAATTCGGGGTCTTCGTAGCCGGTGATCTGGTCCGGATAGAGCCCCTGCGCGGCCAGCAGCTGGTCGAACAGCATGCGCGTGCCCGAACTGCGCTGGCGGTTGATAAAGCGTGCACCGGTGCGAACGAGGTCGCGCAGGTCGCGGATCTCGCGCGCCACCTCGGGCGCCACGATCAGCCCCTGCTCGCGCCACGCCAGCCGTACCAGCCGCACCGTGGCGGGCCGCAGCCATTTGCGCAGCGTCACATGGGCGACCGACCCGGCGGTCTGGATCGGCGAGACATAGAAGCCGGCCAATTCCGACTGGCGCTCCTGGAGGCAGATCAGCCCTTCCACGCTGCCGCAGAACACGGTGTCGAGCTGGAGAGCGGTAGGCGCCTCTTTTAGTGCCGTCGACAGCACTTCCATGGCCGGATCGTGGCTGCCGGAGAAATGCACCACAGTTTGCGGCTGCACGGCGTCGTCGAGTTCGAGCAGGAAATCGGCCATGGCCTTCTGCACGGCGGGATCGATGGTCTCCCGCAGCCGCGATTCGGCGCGCAGCAGCCGCTCCCCGAAGCGCGTCAGCGAGGCGCCGCGCCCGCGCTCCATGTCGAGCATGCTGCGGCCGAGCATCTCTTCCCAGTTGCGCATCACGCCCCAGGCATGGCGGTACGACAGGCCGATCTCCTGCGCGGCGCGGTGCAGCGAGCCGGTCTCGCGTACGGCCTTCAGCAACTGGAACACCTTGCCGTTGGCACGCGGATTGTCATCGGCGGCAATGACCGGGAACAGGTCAAACCTGAACGTCATATGAAATACCTTGCATATTTACAGGAACGATGTGGCCGGATAACAATCGTGTGCCCTGTGTTTCACGATGTTTGTCCACGCATTCTCCACGAAGCATCAGCGTCGTGGCAATTGTGTTTTCGAAAACATAATAAAGGAACGATCGATGTCCCGCACTGGCTTCCCCCTCCCCCGCGCGATCCACGTAGCCACCGTGCTTGTGCTGGCGTCGGCACTTTCCGCTGCGCAGGCCGGCGAACTCAAGATGGCCACCACCACCAGTACCGAGAATTCCGGCCTGCTGAAATACCTGCTGCCGAAGTTCGAGCAGAAGTCCGGCGTCAACGTAAAGGTCATCGCGGTGGGCTCCGGCAAGGCGATGAAGATGGGCGAGATGGGCGACGTGGACGTGCTGCTGGTGCACGCCCGCAAGATGGAGGATGAATTCGTGGCCGCCGGCTACGGCGTGAACCGGCGCGACGTGATGTACAACGACTTCATCGTCGTCGGCCCGGCCGGCGACCCGGCCCACGTCAAGGGCGGCAAGGACGTCATCGCCGGGTTCAAGAAACTGGCCGCCAGCGGCAGCAAGTTCATCTCGCGCGGTGACAACTCGGGCACCGATGTGATGGAAAAGGACTACTGGAAGCGTGCCGGCATCGAGCCGAAGGGCCAGCCGTGGTACGTGAATGCCGGCCTGGGCATGGGCGAGGTGCTGACCATGGCGGCGCAGATGCCCGGCTACACCCTGAGCGACCGCGCCACCTATGGCGCCTATCGCGCCAAGACCGGGCTGGCGATTGCCATCGAGGGCGATCCGAAGATGTTCAACCCGTACGGCGTGATCGCCGTGAACCCGGCCAAGCACCCGGGCACGAACTACACGGACGCGATGAAGTTCGTGGAGTGGGTCACATCGAAGGAAGGCCAGCAGACCATCGCCAGCTACAAGGTGGACGGCGAACAGTTGTTCTTCCCGAGCTACGAAGGGAAGTAAACCCACCCATTGCTCAGACTGCCGTGGCCTCCAGCCGCGGCAGCTGCGGCAGGTCGGCGGCCACCTCGGCGATCATCCGCCGCATCCACATCACATCGGGCGCTGCGTGGCAGCGCTCGTGCCATAGCTGGTAGAACCGCATGCGCGGGAACGGCACCGGCGACGCCACCATCCGGATCGGCAGGTACTGCGCGTAATGCGCGGCGAACTGGCGGCCCGTGGTGAACACCATATCCGTTTTCATCAGCACGTAGGGCACCAGGCCGAAGTACGGCAGCGTGACCTGGATGTTGCGCTTGTAGCCCTGCTCGGCCAGCGCCTGGTCGATCATGCTGCGCTGCATCGACGCGTACGGCGCCGGGGCCAGGTGCGGCATCTCCAGGTAGTGGCGCAGCGTCAGCCCGTTGCGGGCCAGCGGGTGCTGGGCGCCGAGCATGCAGACCACTTCGTCGTCGAACAGCGGCGAGATATGGAGGTGCTCGGGCGGCGACAGCCAGTTGCCGACCACGATGTCCAGATGGCCCTGCTCCAGCGCATCGAGGAAATCGCTCGCCTGCGTCATCGGATGCACGAACAGCTTGGCCCCCGGCGCCAGCCGCCGCACCCGCTCGACGATATTTGGCAGGAAGAAGGCATCCAGATAATCGGGCGCGCCCAGGTGGAAGGTGCGCGTGGTGGTGGCGGGGTCGAACTGCTGCGGCGGCCGGGCGATGCGGTCCATCGCCGCCAGGCTCTGCTCGGCCAGCGCCAGCAGCTCGCGGCCGCGCTCGGTCGGCACCATGCCGCTCTTGCCGCGCACCAGAATGGCGTCGCCGGTGATCTCGCGCAGCCGCTTCAGCGTGTTGCTGATGGCTGGCTGCGACTGGCCCAGGCGCACGGCGGTGCGGGTCACGCTCTGCTCGGTGAGCAGGGTGTGCAGCACCCGCAGCAAATAGGTATCGAGATGGTCGCGTCCGTGCATGGCGAGAACCGGCGGCACCCGGGGGCGGGCGTGGCTGGCGTGGGGGATGGGAACGGCGCATAGTGTATGTCAGGCACCCCACGGGCGGTCAAATGCCGGCGCACTACGGGAAGACCCGGAGTCCGCCGGCAAGCCGCGCCCGCGCTGGGTTCCAGGCGGGGAAGACGGCGCCGGACCGCGCCAGCGGTCGCGCATTGATGGGGCATATCACCTGGGCCGAATATTGCATGAAAGTGGCCGGTGCTATGTTTCCGCCATCCCCGAAAGAGAGAAGACCATGGAGACGCAAACCATCCGCTTTTTCCACCGCGGCCAGGTCCAGGAAGTGTCCGACGCCCCGGTGACCCGCACGGTCCTGCAGTACCTGCGCGAGGACGTGCGCTGCACCGGCACCAAGGAAGGCTGCGCCGAAGGTGACTGCGGTGCCTGCACCGTCGTGATCGGCGAGTTGCAGGATGGCGGCGACGTGGCCTTCAAGGCCGTGAACGCCTGCATCCAGTTCCTGCCCACGCTCGACGGCAAGGCCCTGATCACCGTGGAAGACCTGCGCCAGGCGGACGGCACGCTCCACCCGGTGCAGGAGGCCATGGTGGAGTGCCACGGCTCCCAGTGCGGGTTCTGCACGCCCGGCTTCGTGATGTCACTGTGGGCGCTGTACCAGCAGCACACGCCCGGCGGCGAGCCCCCGGCGCGCCAGGAGATCTGCGACGCCCTGACCGGCAACCTGTGCCGCTGCACCGGCTACCGGCCGATCATCGACGCCGGCCAGCGCATGATGGCGCTGCCCGCGCCCGCCGCCAGCAAGCTCAATCCGAAGCAGATCGCCGACACGCTGCGCAACCTCAAGCGCGGCGAGACCTTCCACTACAGCGTGCGCGGCCAGCATTTCTACGCCCCGCGCACCGCCGCCGAATTCGGGGCGATCAAGGCCGCCGAGCCCGGCATCCGCATCCTGGCCGGCAGCACCGACGTGGGTCTCTGGGTAACCAAGCAGTTCCGTGAACTCGGCAACCTGCTCTACGTGGGGCAGGTGGAAGACCTGAACACCGTGGCCGAGCGCGACGGCTTCCTCGAGATCGGCGCCGCCGTGACGCTGGAGCGCGCCTACGCGGCGCTGACCGCCGCCCACCCGGAACTCGACGAGATGTGGAAGCGCTTTGCCTCGCTGCCGATCCGCAATGCCGGCACGCTGGGCGGGAATATCGCCAACGGCTCGCCGATCGGCGACTCGATGCCGGCGCTGATCGCGCTCGGCACGGAGGTGGTGCTCCAGCGCGGCGAGACGCGCCGCACCATGCCGCTTGAGGACCTCTACCTCGCCTACCAGAAGACGGCGATGGCCGAGGGCGAGTTCGTCGCCGGGCTGCGCGTGCCGACGAAGGGCTCCCGGGGCCCGCAGCATTTCCGGACGTACAAGCTGTCGAAGCGGTTCGACGAGGACATCTCGGCCGTCTGCGCCGCGTTTGCCATCACCGTGGAGGGCGGCATCGTCACGGCGGCGTGCGTCGCCTTCGGCGGCATGGCCGCCACGCCCAAGCGCGGCGCCCTCACCGAAGCCGCCCTGATCGGCCAGCCGTGGAACGAAGCCACCGCCCGCGCCGGCATGGCCGCACTCGGCCAGGACTACCAGCCGCTGACCGATATGCGCGCCACCGCCGCCTACCGCGCGCGCGGCGCCGCCAACCTGCTCTATCGCTTCTGGCTGGAAACGCGCGCCGACGCGCTGCCCGCCGCCGTGGTCAACGTCCGCGCCCTCGGCGCCGGCGAACCCGTGAGCGCCTGAGGAGAGCCCGCACCATGAACAAGCAGACCGAACCCTTCCTGCTCGACGCCAGCGTGGCCGCCGAAGCCTCGCCGCAAGTCGGCATCTCGCGCCCGCACGAATCCGCCCACCTGCACGTGGCCGGCACCGCCACCTATACCGACGACATCCCCGAGCTGGCCGGCACGCTGCACGCCGCGCTGGGCATGAGCGCCCGCGCCCATGCCAGGCTGCGCGCCATGTCGCTCGACAAGGTGCGCGCCGCGCCCGGCGTGGTGGCCGTGCTGACCGTGGACGACATCCCCGGCGTGAACGACTGCGGCCCGATCATCCACGACGACCCGATCCTGGCGCGCGACGTGGTGCAGTTCATCGGCCAGCCGATCTTCGTGGTGGTGGCGTCGTCGCACGACGCCGCGCGCCGCGCCGCCCGCCTGGCCGAGATCGACTACGAAGACCTGCCGCCGTTGCTCTCGCCCGAGGCCGCCCACGCCGCCGGCAGCTATGTGCTGCCGCCTATGCACCTGACCCGTGGCGCGCCGCGCGCGCACATCGACGGGGCCACCCACCGCGATGCCGGCAAGATCCAGCTCGGCGGGCAGGAGCAGTTCTACCTCGAAGGCCAGATCGCCTACGCCGCGCCGCGCGAGAACGACGGCATGCACGTCTGGTGCTCGACGCAACACCCCACCGAAATGCAGCACGCCGTGGCGCACATGCTCAACTGGCACGCGCACCAGGTGCTGGTGGAGTGCCGGCGCATGGGCGGCGGTTTCGGCGGCAAGGAATCGCAGTCGGCCATGTTCGCCTGCTGCGCCGCGCTGGCGGCCTGGAAGCTGCTGTGCCCGGTGAAGCTGCGTCCGGACCGCGACGACGACATGATGATCACCGGCAAGCGCCATGACTTCGTGTTCGACTTCGAGGTTGGCCACGACGACGCGGGCCGCATCGAGGGCGTGCAGGTGGAGATGGTGTCGCGCGCCGGCTTCTCGGCGGACCTGTCCGGCCCCGTGATGACCCGCGCGATCTGCCACTTCGACAACGCCTACTGGCTGCCGAACGTGCAGATCGACGGCTACTGCGGCAAGACCAATACGCAGAGCAACACCGCCTTCCGTGGCTTCGGCGGCCCGCAGGGCGCGTTCGCGGTGGAATACATCCTCGACAACATCGCCCGCAACGTCGGCAAGGACTCGCTGGACGTGCGCCGCGCCAACTTCTACGGCAAGGGCGAGCGCAACGTCACGCCGTACGGCCAGACCGTGGAAGACAACGTGATCCACGAGCTGATCGACGAGCTGGTGGCATCAAGCGAGTACCAGGCCCGGCGCGCCGCCACGCGCACGTTCAACGCGACGAGCCCGGTGCTCAAGAAGGGCATCGCCATCACGCCGGTGAAGTTCGGCATCTCGTTCAACGTGGCGCACTTCAACCAGGCCGGCGCGCTGGTGCACGTGTACAACGATGGCTCGGTACTGGTGAACCACGGCGGCACGGAGATGGGCCAGGGCCTGAACACCAAGGTGGCGATGGTGGTGGCGCACGAGCTGGGCATCCGCCTGGAACGCGTGCGCGTGACCGCCACCGATACCAGCAAGGTGGCCAACACCTCGGCGACGGCCGCCTCCACCGGGGCCGACCTGAACGGCAAGGCCGCGCAGGACGCCGCGCGCCAGATCCGCGAGCGGCTGGCCGCCTTCGCGGCGCGCAATGCCGGCGTGGACGCCGACACGGTGCGCTTCGGCGATGACCTCGTGGTGGCCGGCGAGCTGCGCCTGTCCTTCGGCGACCTGGCCCGCGAAGCCTACGTGGCCCGCGTGCAGCTCTGGTCGGATGGCTTCTACACGACGCCCAAGCTGCACTGGGACCAGAAGGCCCTGCAGGGCCGGCCGTTCTATTACTACGCCTACGGCGCGGCATGCTCGGAAGTGCTCGTCGATACGCTGACTGGCGAATGGAAGCTGCTGCGCGCCGATGCGCTGCACGACGCCGGCAAGTCCCTGAACCCGGCCATCGACATCGGCCAGGTGGAGGGCGCATTCATCCAGGGCATGGGCTGGCTGACCACCGAGGAGCTGTGGTGGAACCCGAACGGCAAGCTGATGACGCACGCGCCGTCCACCTACAAGATCCCGACCATCAACGACTGCCCGGAGGACTTCAACGTGCGGCTGTTCCAGAACAGCAACGTGGAGGACAGCATCCACCGCTCGAAGGCCGTCGGCGAGCCGCCGCTGCTGCTGCCGTTCTCGGTGTTCTTCGCGATCCGCGACGCCATCGCGGCGGTAGGCGACTATCGCATCAACCCGCCGCTGCGCGCCCCGGCCACGAGCGAGGCCATCCTCGATGCCGTGGAAGCGGTGCAGGCGGCGCGCGCCTGAGGCGGCCATCATCATGCAGGACGCCCCGCTCAAACCCTTCCGCTTCGCCGACGCCGCCCGCTGGGTGCGCGCCGGCGTGCCTGTGACGATGGTCACCATCGTCGAGGTCAAGGGCTCCGCGCCGCGCGAGCCCGGCATCCGCATGCTGGTCACGGCCGGCGATCTGGTCGGCACGATCGGCGGCGGGCACCTTGAATGGCGCGGGATGGACATCGCCCGGTCGATGATGGCCGCCGAGGGTGCCCATGGCGCCGGCACCGCCGCCCGCCGCATCGAGCGGATTCCGCTCGGCCCGTCGCTGGGCCAGTGCTGCGGCGGCGTGGTGCAGTTGGCGTTCGAGGTGCTCGGCGCCGAGGACTTGGGCTGGCTCGAGGCCGTGGAGGCCGCCTTCGCCAGTGGCAAGGCGCTGGAGCGGACCGTGCCGGCCGCCGGCCCCGTCACCGTGGCGCCGAGCCGCGCGCTGCTGCCGTCCGCGACCCTGCGCCCCGACGGCGCCTGGATCGACACGCTGGTGCCAGACGACATGCACGTGGTGCTGTTCGGCGCCGGCCACGTCGGCCATGCGCTGGTCAAGGTGCTCGCCACGCTGCCCTGCCGCGTGCATTGGGTGGACGAGCGCGACACGCTGTTCCCGGGCGGGCTGCCCGAGAACGTCGAGGCCGAGGCTTCCGATACCCCCGAGGCCGTGGTCGACCAGGCCCCGCCCGGCGCGTATTTCCTGGTCATGACCCACAGCCACGCGCTGGACCAGGCGCTCTGCGAGCGCATCTTCCGCCGCACGGACTACGCCTACTTCGGCCTGATCGGCTCGAAAACCAAGCGCGCGAAGTTCGAACACCGGATGGCGGAGCACGGGATCGACCCGGCCCGCTTCCCGGAAATGACGTGTCCCATGGGAGTCTCCGGCATTACGGACAAGGCACCGGCTATGATTGCGGTAGCCATCGTCGCCCAGCTGCTTCAGGTGCGCGACCAGCGCGCTGCGGCGCTGGCTGCCAGCCAGGCGGAAGCGACGCATCCGTAACTTCGGCCGCCGCGATCCGGCAGCCGCCCAAGACATAAAAGAGGCCCCATGACCATCGATGCCGCGCTCGCGGACAGCATCCGCCGTACTCCCAAGGCCGAACTGCACGTGCATATCGAAGGCACGCTCGAACCCGAGCTGATCTTCCGGCTGGCCCAGCGCAACCGGGTCAAGCTGGCCTACCCTGACGTGGAGGCGCTGCGCGCAGCCTACGCGTTCACCGATCTCCAGTCCTTCCTCGACATCTACTACGCCGGCGCCAGCGTGCTGCTGACCGAGGAAGACTTCTTCGACATGACGATGGACTACGTCAAGCGCGCCGCCGCCGACAACGTCCGCCATGCCGAGATCTTCTTCGATCCGCAGACCCATACCGAACGCGGCGTGCCGATGGGCGTGATCATCGACGGCATTGCCGACGCACTGGCGCAGGCCCGCACCGAGTACGACTTCTCCAGCAGCCTGATCCTCTGCTTCCTGCGCCACCTGTCCGAAGACGCCGCGCTGGAGACGCTCGAGGCGGCCCTGCCCTACCGCGACCGCTTTGTCGGCGTGGGGCTGGATTCGTCCGAAAAGGGCCATCCGCCCGAGAAATTCGCGCGCGTGTTCGCCCGCGCCAAGGCGCTCGGCCTGCATCGCGTGGCCCATGCCGGCGAGGAGGGCCCGCCGCAGTACGTGATCAATGCGCTCGACATCCTCGGTGTGGAGCGGATCGACCATGGCGTGCGCGCCGTCGAGGACGAGGCCCTGGTGCAGCGGCTGGCGCGCGAGCGCATCGCGCTGACGGTATGCCCGCTGTCGAACCAGAAGCTGATGGTCTACCCCGACCTGCGCGACCATCCGATGAAGCGCCTGCTCGATGCCGGCGTGGCCGTGACGCTGCATTCGGACGATCCAGCCTATTTCGGCGGCTACATGAACGCCAACTGGGAAGCCTCGTTCGCCGCGCTGCCGCTGGACGCCGCCGACGCCTACAAGCTGGCCCGCAACAGCTTCGAAGCGGCCTTCCTGCCCGCCAAGCAGAAGGCCGACTACCTGGCCGAGGTGGACCATTTCTGGTCCGCCACGCCCGAGAACCCGCCCGCGACGGCTCCCACGACCTGACCGGGCGCATAAACAAGACGCCGGACCCCCAGGTCCGGCCGCCCCTGAGACGAGAAGATGACCACCACTTCCCCCAATCCCGCCAAGACCCGCGCCATTCGCGGCCGCATCCTCCACTTCCTGCGCGATCCGCAGTTCCATGAGGAGGCGTATCAATATTGGGAAGATGGCCTGATGCTCGTCACGGACGGCCGCATCGCCGCCGTGGGGCTGTACGAGGACCTGGCGCGCGACATCCCGGCCGGTGCCGAGGTGGTCGACCATCGCGGCAAGCTGCTCGTGCCGGGGTTCATCGACACGCACGTGCACTATCCGCAGACCGACATCATCGCGTCGCCGTCGCCGGGCCTGCTGCACTGGCTCGATACCTACACCTTCCCCGAGGAACGCCGCTTCAGCGAGCCCGCCTACGCGCGCGCCGTGGCCGAGTTCTTCGCCGACGAACTGCTGCGCAACGGCACCACCACGGCGATGGTCTGGAGCACGGTGCACGCCACCTCCGCCGACGCCCTGTTCGCCGCGAGCCAGGACCGCAACCTGCGCATGATCACGGGCAAGGTGATGATGGACCGCAACTGCCCCGAATTCCTGCGCGACACGGCCGAGAGCGGCGCGCGGGACTCCGCCGACCTGATCTCGAAGTGGCACAACAAGGGCCGGCTCGCCTACGCGATCACGCCGCGCTTCGCGCCGACCTCCACCGAGGCGCAACTGGCCGCCTGCGGCGAACTGGCGCGCGCGCATCCGGACGCCTTCATCCAGACCCACGTGGCCGAGAACCGCGACGAGGTGAAATGGGTGGCCGAGCTGTTCCCCGACGCCCGCAGCTACCTGGACGTGTACGACCGCTACAGCCTGTTGCGCCCCGGCGCGTTCTACGGCCACGCGATCTACCTCGACCAGGACGACCGCCGCCGGCTGGCCGACAGCGGCGCCGCCGTGGCGCACTGCCCCACCTCGAACCTGTTCCTGGGCAGCGGCTTCTATGACTTCCACCAGTCCGATGCCCACCGCCTGAACGTGACGCTGGCCACCGACGTGGGTGGCGGCACCTCGTTCTCGATGTTCCGCACCATGAACGCGGCACACAAGGTGGCGCGCATGGGCGGCTACCACCTGACCGCCCTGCGCATGTTCTACCTGGCCACGCGCGGCGCGGCCGAGGCGCTGGGCTGGGCGGACCGCATCGGCAGCTTCTCCGTGGGCTGCGAGGCCGACTTCCTGGTGCTGGACCCCGAGGCCACGCCGCTGATCGCCCGCCGCAGCAGCCGCTCCGAGACGCTCGAAGAGCAGTTGTTCGCCTTCGCCATGCTCGGCGACGACCGCGTAGTGGACAACGTCTACATCATGGGCGAAGCCACGCGGGAACTGGCGGGTTGATCGCTTTTGGGCGACGGACGGCAGGCAAATACGTGTTGTCGCCCGTCCGCCTTGACCAGCATCAACACAACCGTCATCAAAGCCTTCTAGGCTGTCGCATTGCCCGCCCCCGGCTATCGGGTGCGCCAAGACAGACCCAAAAAGACTGACATGACTGCCCGATCTCTGGATGTATCGCCGGCCCAGACTGCTGAGCCGGCTTCCCACCCTGCCCACCCGCCCCGCAAGCTCGCCGGCGTTCCCCTGCCGGAACCCATCGCCTTCGAGGCCCCCTTCCCTAACCGCAAGACCATCCGTGGCTGGCTGATTCCGCTCGGCGAGCGCAGCGTGGCACGCGCGCTGACGCTGTTCGCGCTCGACTACGCGATCTTCGCCGCGGTGCTGGCCGGCGTGGTCCTGGCGCCGCAGTGGTGGGCCAAGCTCGGCCTCGGCGTGCTGCTGGGTCTGGTGATCGCCCGGCTGTTCATCATCGGCCACGATGCCTGCCACCAGAGCCTGACGGACCGCCGTGGCCTGAACAAATGGCTCGGCCGGCTGACGTTCCTGCCGTCGCTCACGCCCTACAGCCTGTGGGAAGTCGGCCACAACGTGGTCCACCATGGGTACACCAACCTCAAGGGCTTCGACTTCGTCTGGGCGCCCTACTCGCTCGAGGAATTCCGCGCGCTGCCGCGCTGGCGCCGGGTGATGGAGCGGGTCTACCGCAATGGCTTCGGCGCCGGACTCTATTACCTGATCGAGATCTGGTGGTTCAAGCTGTTCTTCCCGAGCAAGCGCCAGATGGCCACGCGCCGCGCGATCTTCATGTGGGACTGCACGCTGGTGGCCACCTTCGGCGCCATCTGGATCGGTGCGCTGGCCTGGCTGGCCGTGGCCACGGACCAGTCGGTCCTGGGGCTGGTCGGCGCCGGCTTCGTGCTGCCCTTCCTGATCTGGAACCTGACCGTGGGCTTCGTGCTGTATGTCCACCACACGCACACGAGCGTGGCGTGGTACGACACCAAGCCGATGTGGGCCAAGGCCCAGCCGTTCGTCTCGACCACCGTGCACCTGCGCTTCCGCTTCGGCATCGGCGCCGCGCTCCACCACATCATGGAGCACACCGCGCACCACGTGGACATGAGCGTGCCGCTGTACCGGCTCAAGCGCGCCCAGACCCTGCTGGAGCATGCGCTGCCGGGCCGCATCATCATCGAGAACTTCTCGTGGCGCTGGTACTTCCGCACGGCGCGCCGCTGCAAGCTGTACGACTTCAAGGCCCTGTGCTGGACCGACTTCCGCGGCCGCCAGACCAGCGACAACTCGCCCGTGCCGGTCTGACCTGACCCGCATTTCCCAACAGCCATGCCAAAGGCGGTGGACAGTGTCCGCCGCCTTTTAGTACAATTACGACTTCCATTGGGGAGTAGCCGCCCTCGTCTCACCGCGCCGCGCAATGCGGCACACGGCAGACAGGGGCGTACGTCAACAGACTTGACCGTGGTGTCCAGCATCAACGGTTATGGCGTACGCAGCGCAGGACCCGAGCGGGCTTCGTGCCTGACTCCTATGTCTAACGCCTGGCGAGACCGATGACCATACCTTTCTGGCCGGGCCGGGAAAGGTGTGCGTCATTGGCATCTCGCGATGCGTGTGCGGCCCGGTATCAATCCTATAAGAATGGAATCGTTCCTCGTCTCCACAGGTATCGTCGCGCTCGCAGAAATGGGCGACAAGACGCAATTGCTGTCGCTCGTGCTGGCCGCACGCTATCGCAAACCCCTGCCGATCATCGCCGGCATCCTGATCGCCACCCTCGTCAACCATGGCTTCGCCGGCGCGCTCGGCGGCTGGATCACGCAGGTGCTCGGCGCCAACCTGCTGCGCTGGATCCTCGGCCTCGGCTTTATCGCCATGGCCGGCTGGATGCTGATTCCGGACAAGCTCGACGAGGCAGAGGAAGCCAAGCCGGCCAACGGTGCCCTGAGCATCCTCGGCACCACGATCGTCGCCTTCTTCTTCGCCGAAATGGGCGACAAGACGCAGATCGCCACTGTGGCCCTGGCAGCACGCTTCCATGGCGAAGTGCTGGCCGTCGTGGCAGGCACCACGTTCGGCATGATGCTGGCCAACGCGCCCGCCGTGCTGCTCGGCGACCGTTTCGCCAACCGGATGCCGATCGCCCTCGTGCACAAGATCGCCGCGGTGATCTTTCTCGTGCTCGGCTTGCTGGCGCTGTTCAACGTCGGCGGCCACTGAGACAAGCCAGAGTCGTCGCGCTATAAAAAAACGGGGCTTGCGCCCCGTTCAAACCCTCGCCGGTCCGGTACTGCCGGCCGCCGGGACTGCACAGCCCCGGACCGTCGATCACCGATGCCCGGTCAAATTCAGTTGGTGGTCTTCGCGCCGCCCTCGAACCACTGGCCCAGCAGCGCGCGCTCGTCTTCCGTGATCTGCGTGACGTTGCCCAGCGGCATGGCCTTCTGCTGCACCGCCTGCTGGTAGATCAGCTGCGCATGCGCCTTGATTTCGTCGACGGTATCGAGCTTGATGCCCTTGGCGGCAGTCGGCATCATCTTGGGCGCCTCCGCGTGGCACTGCACGCAGCGGGCGTTCACGATTTCCTGCACCTTGGCGAAGCTCACCGCGTTGGCGGCGTCGCCCGCGGCGTTGCTGGCCACTTGCGGACGCGGCTGCGGCGCAATCATCACCGCCACCACACCCAGGAGGGCCACGCCGGCAGCCGGCCACGCCACGTTGATCTTGCCCTTGTGCTTCAGGATGAAGAACTGGCGGATCAGCACGCCGGCCAGCATGATCAGGATCAGCACCAGCCAGTTCTGCTTGTGTGCGTACGTCATGCTGTAGTGGTTCGACAGCATCGCGAACAGCACCGGCAGCGTGAAGTAGGTATTGTGCACGCTACGCTGCTTGCCGCGCTTGCCGTGGATCGGGTCCACCGGCTGGCCGGCCTTCAGCGCCGCCACGACCTTGCGCTGGCCCGGGATGATCCAGATCAGCACGTTGCCGCTCATGATCGTGGCGATCATCGCGCCGGTCAGCAGGAACGCCGCGCGGCCCGAAAAGATGTGGCAGGCCGCATACGCCGCCACGCCCACGAACACCGCCACCAGGATGCCCACCAGGCGGTCGCTCTTGCCGAACAGCCGGCAGATCGAGTCGTAGACCACCCAGCCGATGATCAGGTACGAGACCGCGAAGCCGACCGCCGCGCCGGGCGACATGTCGAACACGTTCTTGTCGATCAGGTAGGTGCTGGCGTTGAACAGGTACAGCACCACCAGCAGGCCGAAGCCGGTCATCCACGTGGAGTAGGACTCCCAATAGAACCAGTGCAGGTTCTCGGGCAGCGCCTTGGGCGCGGTCATGTACTTCTGCGGGTTGTAGAACCCGCCGCCATGCACGGCCCAAAGTTCGCCGCCGACGCCCTTCTCCTTCAGGGCCGGATCGCCGGGGGGCGTCAGGCTGTTGTCGAGCCAGACGAAATAGAACGAGGAACCGATCCACGCGATGGCCGTGATGACGTGCACCCAGCGCAACAGCATGTTGGCCCAGTCGAGAATGTAACCTTCCATGACTTGTCTCCTTTTCCCGTCCGCCTGCTACTCAGCTGCCGCGGTAGGTCGAGTACGACCACGGCGACACCAGCAGGGGCACGTGGTAGTGCGCAGCGGTGTCGGCAATGCCAAAGCGCAGCGTCACCACGTCGAGGAATGCCGGTTCGGGCAACTGCACGCCCTGGGCACGGAAATAGTCGCCGACGCCGAACTCGAGTTCGTACACGCCTGCCACGAGCGCATCGCCTTCCAGCAGCGGCTGGTCGCAACGGCCATCGTGGTTGGTCACGAGGCGCTTGAGCGTCTCGCGGCGATTGTCGACAATTTTATGAAGGGTGACCGACATCGCCTTGCCGGGCGTGCCGGCGGCCGTGTCGAGAACGTGAGTGGTCAAGCGTCCCATCTGTTCTTCCTTTGCGGGTGTGGGTTGTGAGGGGCGCCGCTGCCTTCACTAGCACCATTTGTGGGAATGATGCCCGCTCGGTACGTCATTTAACGCATCCCGGCGCTGGATTGGTGCGTGGCGACAATGCGCCCGCCCAACCCGGATGACAACTCGGGGATTTCCCGTACTTGTCGAAAACCTTCTCAGGTTTTGTTGACAATAGTGCTTGCATATCCAAATAATTGTCAACAATTTTTAGATCCACGCGATGACATGACCAGTATCAAGACGCCTGATGTCGGCTTGATACCCACTCGCCAGGATCGTTGCGCCTCCCGATCATCCCCTCTGTCTCCCTTGCGAGTGCCCTGGATGTCCAAGAATCTCAAACTGATTGCCGCCGTGGCCGATGCCCAGTCCACCCTCTCCGACAACAAGCCAGCCCGCAAGGGCTCCGTGGAGGAGCGCATGTACCACGAGATCTACGACGCGATCATGGAGCACCGGCTGCCGCCCCGCACCAAGCTGACCGAGCATTCGCTTTGCGAGATCTATGCCACCGCGCGCCACACCGTGCGCAAGGTGCTCTCCCGGCTGGCCGCGGACGGCATGGTCGACCTCGAACCGAACCGGGGCGCGTTCATCGCCAGCCCGTCCACCGACGAGGCGCACGACATGTTCGAGCTGCGCCAGATGCTCGAGCGCGCCGTGCTGGAGAAGCTCGCCAGCCTGCCCAACGTCCGCACCGTGATCGCCCCGCTGCGCAAGATGGTGGAGTCCGAGCGGCAGGCCTTCCTGACGCATGAGCGCCCGCGCTGGATCCGGCTCTCGGCTGAATTCCACACCGCGCTGGCCGAGCTGTCCGGCAATGCCCTGCTGGTGACGATGATGCGCCGGCTGGTCTCGCGCACCACGCTGATGATCGCCAGCGTGGAGGCCCCCGGCCACAACGCGTGCTCGTTCGACGAACACGACGACATTCTCGACGCACTGGAACAGGGCGACGCCGCCCTCGCCCAGTCACGCATGGCGCACCACCTTGGCGCCTGCGCGGACCGCGTGCAGCCGGACGAACCCGGCAATTTCGATCTTCGCAGCGTGCTGGGCCGCTCCACCTAGCGCGATGTTCCCGCCGCCGGACAACAGCACACCCCTGTTGCCGATGCCAGGCCCACAAATCTCGACGCCCGCAACGCCCGACAGAGGCACGGCGCGAGACCCTCATAACAACAAGAGGCCATGGACCCCGGCGCGCGTTCCCATCAAAACCAAAGGAGAGGAGACACACCCATGACTTCCGCAAGCACCACGGTCCCCACGGACCTCACCAACGAGCGGCTGCCCTCCGGGCGCCTGCTGGCGCTGGGCCTGCAACACGTGCTGGTGATGTACGCCGGCACCGTTGCCGTGCCCCTCATCGTCGGCGGGGCGCTCAAGCTGCCCAAGGACCAGCTGGCGTTCCTGATCAATGCCGACCTGTTCGCGGCCGGGCTCGCCACGCTGATCCAGGCCATCGGCTTCTGGAAGTTCGGTATCCGCATGCCCGTGATGATGGGCGTGACGTTTGCCTCGGTGGCGCCGATGATCGCCATCGGCAACGACCCCAACGTGGGCCTGCTCGGCATCTACGGCGCGGTGATCGCGTCAGGGGTGTTCGGCGTGCTGATTGCGCCGATGATGGGGCGCATGCTCGGGCTGTTTCCGCCCGTGGTGACCGGCACGGTGATCACGCTGATCGGGGTGTCGCTGATGCGGGTGGGCATCAACTGGGCCGGCGGCGGGCAGCCGACCACGCGCAGCGTGATCGACGGCGTGGTCAAGGACGTGCCCAACCTCGCCTACGGCGACCTCGGCAACCTGGCCATCGCCGGCCTGGTGCTGCTGGTGATCCTGCTGCTCTCGCGCTATGGCCGGGGGCTGATCGCCAACTGCGCGGTGCTGCTCGGCATCGTGATCGGCACGGTGGTGGCGGCCGCGTTCGGCAAGGTCTCGTTCGAGGGCCTGGGCGACGCCAGCTTCGTGGCCGTCATCACGCCGTTCCACTTCGGCATGCCGACGTTCGAGATCACGGCCATCCTGTCGATGTGCATCGTGATGCTGATCACGCTGGTGGAGTCCACCGGCATGTTCCTGGCCCTCTCCGACATCACCGGCCGCAAGCTGAGCCGCAACGACCTGACCGCCGGCCTGCGCGCCGACGGCCTGGGCACCGTGATCGGCGGCATCTTCAACACCTTCCCGTACACCTCGTTCTCGCAGAACGTAGGCCTGGTCACCGTGACCGGCGTGCGCTCGCGCTACGTGGCGGCGGCCGGCGGCGTGATCCTGATCGCGTTCGGCCTGTTCCCGAAGATGGCGCACATCGTGGCGTCGGTGCCCCAGTTCGTGCTCGGCGGCGCCGGCATCGTGATGTTCGGCATGGTGGCCGCATCGGGCATCCGCATCCTGGGTAGCTGCGACTTCACGCGCAACCGGCACAACCTGTTCATCGTGGCGATCTCCATCGGCTTCGGCATGATCCCGACGCTCTCGCCCACGCTGTTCCAGTACCTGCCCAAGTGGACCGATCCGTTCACGCACAGCGGCATCGTGCTGGGCACCATCGTCGCGGTCGTGCTGAACCTGTTCTTCAACGGCATGCAGTCCGCCGACGAGGCCATGCGCAACGCGGCGGCCAACTCCCACGGCACGGAGTGAGCCCGACAATCCTGATCCAACAATCGTATTCAACATTTTTGTCCGACAGTTCTTGACGGTATTTGGCACGCAACCATCGCTAAAACATGTCAACAACGCCGGACTCGCATGAGACGCCTCTGGCACGCGCTTTGCGTAAGTGAAGTCGCTTCAGCCAGGGGCGATGACAACAATCGAAACCTTCGCTCATGCGAGCAGCAGATTTCTCCTGAAGCAGACATATAAGAGATGACACACGATAACTATCCACGCGATCTCATCGGCTACGGCGCCCACCCGCCGCACGCCCGCTGGCCGGGCGGCGCGCGCATCGCGCTGCAGTTCGTGCTCAATTACGAGGAAGGCGGCGAGAACAACGTGCTGCACGGCGACGCCGGCTCCGAGCAGTTCCTGTCCGAGATCATCGGTGCCGCGGCCTATCCCGAGCGGCACATGAGCATGGAAGGCGTGTATGAGTACGGCTCGCGCGCCGGGGTCTGGCGCATCCTGCGCGAGTTCGAGCAGCGCAAGCTGCCGCTGACGATCTTCGGCGTGTCGATGGCGCTCCAGCGCCATCCTGAGCTGACGCGCGCGTTCGTCGAGCTGGGCCACGAGATCGCCTGCCACGGCTGGCGCTGGATTCACTACCAGAACATCGACGAAGCCACCGAGCGCGAGCACATGCGCATCGGGATGGAAATCATCAAGGAATTGACTGGCGAAATGCCGCTCGGCTGGTACACAGGCCGGGACAGCCCCAACACGCGCCGGCTGGTGGTCGAGCACGGCGGCCTGCTGTACGACGCCGACTACTACGGCGACGACCTGCCCTTCTGGACCGAGGTGGAAGTCACCGGCGGCAAGAAGAAGCCGCATCTGGTGGTGCCGTACACGCTCGACTCGAACGACATGCGCTTCGCCACGCCGCAGGGCTTCAACACGGGCGACCAGTTCTTCCAGTACCTGAAGGACGCGTTCGACGTGCTCTATACCGAGGGCGACCCCCAGGGCCAGGACCGTCCCAAGATGCTGTCGATCGGCATGCACTGCCGGCTGCTCGGCCGCCCGGGGCGCTTCCGCGCGCTGCAGCGCTTCCTCGACTACGTGCAAGCGCACGACAAGGTATGGATCTGCCGGCGCGTGGACATCGCCCGACACTGGATCGAGACCCATCCGCACGGGAGCCAGGCATGAGCACGACCTACACCCTCGCCCAACTCAATACGATGCCCGAGGCCGAATTCGTCGAAGTACTAGGCGGCATCTACGAGCATTCGCCCTGGTTCGCCGAGACGGCCGCACGGCAGCGCCCGTTCGCCGATGCCGCCGCGCTGGCCGCTGCGCTGCGCGGTGCCGTCGATGCCGCGGGCGAGGCCGCCCAACTCAAGCTGGTGCGCGCCCACCCGGAGCTGGCCGGCAAGGCCGCGGTGCGCGGCGAGCTGACTGCGGAATCCACGCGCGAGCAGGCCGGCGCGGGACTCGACCAATGCACGGCCGAGGAGTTCGAACGACTGCAGGCGCTCAACGCCGCCTACAACCAGAAATTCGGCTTCCCGTTCATCCTGGCCGTTCGCGGCTATGACCGCCACGGCATCATCGACGCTTTTGCAAGCCGCCTCGAAAACCCGCCCGAGGTGGAGTTGCAAAGTTGCATCAATCAGATTCATCGCATTGCGCAGTTCCGGCTGAACGACTTAGTATCCGCGACTTAGTCGCCGCGTCACCCATCGCGCGGCAACTGGAGAAGAGAGAGAGAAAGATAGGCAGCAACGTTCGGCACACCAGAGAGACCCAGAAGGGTTCCGGCACACACAAGAAACGTTCTGAGCAGGCATCACAACCACGGAGGTCTTTACCATGCAGAAGCAGTACAACTACAAGCCGGCGTCCAAGCCGGCGATCAAGCTGGCGGCCGTCGCCGCCATGCTCTTTTCCGGCGCGGCCATGGCCCAGTCCAGCGTCACGCTGTACGGCCAGGCCGACATGTTCGTCGGTGGCGTCAAGAGCCCGGGCAACGGCGACCGGGCCTTTGTGGCCAATTCGGGCGGCATGCAGACGTCGTACTGGGGGATCAAGGGTGTCGAGGACCTGGGCATGGGCACCAAGGCCATCTTCGACCTGAACGGCTTCTTCCGCACCGACACCGGTTCGATGGGCCGCTTCAACGGCGACTCGATGTTCAGCCGCAATGCCTACGTCGGCCTGCAGAACAACACCTACGGCTCGGTCAAGCTCGGCCGCAACACCACGCCGTACTTCGTCTCGACGATCCTGTTCAACCCGCTCGTCGACTCGTATGTGTTCTCGCCGCAGATCTTCCACACGTACTTCACGGTCAACAACGGCCGGCTGTACGATCCGGGCATCATCGGCGATTCGGGCTGGAACAACTCCATCGTCTACTCCACGCCGACGTTCGGCGGCCTGACCGCCAACTTCATCTACAGCCTGGGTGAGTCGGCCGGCAACAACAGCAAGAACAAGTTCGGCGCCAACCTGACGTACTTCGCCGGCAACTTCGCCGCGACGGTGGCCTACCAGCAGGTCAAGTTCGACAGCACGCCGGGCGACCTGACCGGCTCCACCGGCAGCCCCAACAGCCCGTACATCCAGGGCTTCGACAAGCAGAACGCCGTGCAGGTCGGCCTGTCGTACGACTTCAAGGTCGTGAAGGTGTTCGCCCAGGGCCAGTACATCAAGAGCGACGTCAACGCCAACGTCAACGGCGACATCAAGCACATGGACGGCCAGGCCGGCGTCTCGGTGCCGGTGGGCGCGGGTAACGTGCTGGCGTCGTACGGCTACGTGAAGACGCTGAACGAAGTGGCCAGCTTCAAGCGCAACACGTTCGCGGTGGCCTACGACTACAACCTGTCGAAGCGCACCGACGTGTACGCAGCGTATTTCTACGACAAGATCACCGGCCTCGAGCACGGCGATACCTTTGGCGTGGGCATGCGCCACAAGTTCTGATCCGGGTCACCGGTAAGTAAGAGGCCGTTTCGGCGGCGATGCCGTCCAGCCAGGTGCTGGACGGCATTTTTTTTGGGCCGCACACGGACGGTGCATCATGATGCACGCCCCATCGCGTCCTCATCGCGTCCTCATTCCGGCTACCAGCGGCGATTGGCGCGATCGGGCCTTTCGGCCAAGCGAATCCTTGCAAAAATCCGCCTATAAATAGGTCAGGCTGGCGGCACTTTGCGAGGAACGACGCCTCATGAATCCGAATCAGATCGCCATCGAGAACGCAGCGGAAACACGCGAGCCCGTGCTCGATGTCGTCGATCGCGTGTCAGAGATGTTGTTTGGACTGTTCATGGCCCTGACGTTTGTGGGCGCCGTCTCCACTTCGGTCGGTCCAGACGCAGGGCACCTGATGCTACGCGCGGCCTTGGGCTGCAACCTTGCCTGGGGGCTCGTCGACGCGGTCATGTTCCTCGTGCGGACGCTGGCCAACCGCGGCCAGCGGATCAAGCTGGCGCTGGCGGTGCAGCACGCCGCCGATCCCGCGGAAGCCGTGCGGATCATCCGCGACACGCTGCCGCCGGTGATGAGGACGCTGGTCGACGACGCCGAACTCGAAGCCATCCGCACCCGGCTGGCCGGCGCGACCACCCTGCCGTCGCGCCCCGCCCTCGACGCCGCCGACTGGCTTGGCGCGGTGCGCATTTTCTTCATCGTCGTGCTGTCGACGTTCCCGGTGGCACTGCCGTTCGTTCTGATCGACCACGTGCCGCTTGCGCTGCTGATCTCACGCGCGCTCTCGATGATCATGCTGTTCGTGGGTGGCATGGCGCTCGGGCACTATGCAGGCTTTGGCGCCATACGCGCTGGCATCGGCATGCTGGCGTTGGGTCTGGCGCTGACCATGGCGGTCATCGCACTGGGTGGCTGACATGGGCCCCCGATGCCGGGCGATAGTCGGCGGCGTCGGCATGGCAATGGCAATCGCCATGGCCTGCCAGGACGCGCATGCCGAAGCGGGGGAAAACGAGAAGGAAGCCGGCGGCCCGGAGAAAAGCCTCGCCGCCACGGCCTACTGGAACATACCGCGTCATGGCGAGCAGTATGTGACCGGCATCGTCGGCGCGAATGTTGGCGCGCTGCGTCTGGAGACGCGGGTCAACTACGAGGCGCGACGCGCGATGTCGGCCTTCGTCGGGTGGACGTTCGCCGGCGGCGAAGCCCTCACCTACTCCGCTACGCCGATCGTGGGCTGGGTCGGCGGCGACGTCCGAGGCCCGATCGGCGGCCTGGAGGCCAGTCTTGCCTGGCGGAAGTTCGATTACTACATCGAGATCGAATACGTGCATGACCAGCGCGAGCGCGAATCGAGCTACGTCTACGCGTGGAGCGAACTCGCCTATCGGCCGGCGGACTGGCTCCGGCTCGGCCTGGCGGTGCAGCGGACGCGCGCCTATCAGTCGGATCGCGACATTCAACGCGGTCCGTTTGCGCAGGTGACGTTCAAGCGGGTCACCGCGGGCGTGTACTGGTTCAATCCTGCTTCGTCGGCGCAGGTGGTGGTGGTGTCGATGGGGATCACGTTCTAGCGCAGCGGATGGCCAGGACGGCGGCGATTGCTGCGCTGCGGGATAGATGCCAGGATCGGAAGCCGGCGCTCCATAGGCGGATTCAATTGGCGACTGCCCCGCCCGCTGCATAGATTAATTGTCCGGACTGTGGGCCGGACCACGAACCAGCGCGAATCCCGCGGCGAACCAAAGAGGTGACTCATGAGGCGCTATGCGAAGACCCGGTCGGAATTGATGGCTATCCTGAGCCAGTGCCTGGACAACAACCCTGAATGCGGCGAGGCGGAACTTCACGCGATGCGCGTGCACCAGCCGGACCATACGGGTTGCAACTGGAGCGCTGAGGTTGATTTTCGCGAGGATACCTTCGACGACCTGTCCCATCGCATGGCAGCGGCGCGCTCGATCATCGTGGTAATGCGGGAGCAGTACAACGTGCTGCAATAGTGCAATCGCCCCGCCGACGCGCTGGCAACCCCGGCAGACGCTGCCAGCGCACCGACATGAAAAAACCGGGCCTGAGTTTCCTCAGGCCCGGTTTTTCTTTGGTACCGGCGGTTTCGGCAGGTAGCGCGGCTTAGCGCACCGCGCTCGACTCCGCGACGGCCACGGCCGTCATGTTGATGATACGCCGCGTGGTGGCCTGCGGGTTCAGGATGTGCACCGGCTTGGCCGCGCCCAGCAGGATCGGGCCCACCGTCACGCCCTGTCCGCCCGTGATCTTGAGCAGGTTGAAGGCGATGTTGGCGGCATCCAGCGTCGGCATGACCAGCAGGTTGGCGCTGCCGGCCAGCTTGGTGTTCGGCAGGAAGTGACGGCGCACGTCCTCGACCAGGGCGGCATCACCCTGCATCTCGCCTTCCACTTCCAGTTGCGGCGCCACCTTGGCCAGGATCGCGGCGGCGTCGCGCATCTTGCGTGCCGACGGGCGGTTCGACGAGCCGAACATCGAGTGCGACATCATCGCCACCTTCGGGTGCAGGCCGAAACGCTGGATTTCCTCGGCGGCCAGTTGCGTGATGGCGGCCAGTTCCTCGGCGCTCGGGTCGTCGTTCACGAACGTGTCGGTGATGAACAGCGTGTACTTCTCGAGCATCAGCGCGTTCATCGCGGCGAACACCTTGGCGCCCGGCGCCAGGCCGATCACGTCGCGCACGTGCTCCAGGTGGGCTTCGAAGCGGCCCACGGTGCCGCACAGCAGTGCATCGGCATCGCCCATATGCATCAGCATGGTGCCGATCAGCGTGTTCGAGCGGCGCAGCGCCACCTTGGCCATGTCCGGCGTCACGCCATCGCGGCCGCGCAGCGTGTGGTAGGCCTCGTGATAGGCGCGGTAGCGCGGATCATCCTCGGGGTTGATCAGCTCGAAGTCCACGCCCGGGCGCAGGCGCAGGCCGGCCTTCTCGATGCGCATCTGGATCACGTGCGGACGGCCGATCAGGATCGGCTTGGCCAGGCCCTCGTCCACCACGCCCTGCACGGCGCGCAGCACGCGCTCTTCCTCGCCCTCGGCGTAGGCCACGCGCTTCGGCGCAGCCTTGGCGGCCGAGAACACCGGCTTCATGATCAGGCCGGTGTGGTAGACGTAGTGCGTCAGTTGCTGGCGATAGGCTTCCAGGTCCTGGATCGGACGCGTGGCCACGCCCGATTCCTCGGCGGCCTTCGCCACGGCCGGCGCGATCTTCTCGATCAGGCGCTGGTCGAACGGCGTCGGGATGATGTAGTCCGGGCCGAACTTCAGCTCACGGCCACCGTAGGCGGCGGCCACGGCGTCGTTCAGCTCGGCTTCGGCCAGCTCGGCAATCGCCTTTACGCAGGCCAGCTTCATTTCCTCGGTGATCTTCGTCGCGCCGCAGTCCAGCGCGCCACGGAAGATGTACGGGAAGCACAGCACGTTGTTGACCTGGTTCGGATAGTCCGACCGACCCGTCGCGATAATGCAGTCCGGGCGCGCGGCCTTGGCCACTTCCGGGCGGATTTCCGGTTCCGGGTTCGCCAGCGCCAGGATGATGGGCTTGTTGGCCATGGTCTTGACCATCTCGCCGGTCAGCACGCCGGCGGTGGAGCAGCCCAGGAACACATCGGCGTTGTTGACGATGTCGGCCAGCGTGCGGTTGGACGTGTCCTGCGCGTAGCGGGCCTTGTTGACTTCCATGTTGGCGTCGCGGCCCACATAGATCACGCCCTTCGAGTCCACCACGGAGATGTTCTCGCGCTTCAGGCCCAGGCTCACCATGGTGTCCAGGCAGGCGATGGCAGCGGCGCCGGCGCCCGACACGGCCACCTTCACGCTGCCGATTTCCTTGCCCACCACCTTCAGGCCGTTCAGCAGCGCCGCGGCCGAGATGATGGCCGTACCGTGCTGGTCGTCGTGGAAGACGGGGATGTTCATGCGCTCGCGCAGCTTCTTCTCGATATAGAAGCACTCGGGCGCCTTGATGTCCTCGAGGTTCACACCGCCGAGCGTGGGCTCCAGCGCGGCGACGATCTCGACGATCTTGTCCGGGTCGCGGGCATCGAGTTCGATGTCGAACACGTCGATGCCGGCGAACTTCTTGAACAGGCAGCCCTTGCCTTCCATCACCGGCTTGCCGGCCAGCGGGCCGATGTCGCCCAGGCCCAGCACGGCGGTACCGTTGGTGATCACGGCCACGAGGTTGGCGCGCGAGGTGTACTCGGCGGCCATCGACGGATCCTTGGCGATCTCCTCGCAGGCGTAGGCCACGCCCGGCGAGTAGGCCAGCGACAGGTCGCGCTGGTTGGACAGCGCCTTGGTGGCGGTTACCTGGATCTTGCCCTTGGTCGGGCTGCGGTGATATTCCAGCGCGGCGAGACGCAACTGCGCTTCAGGGCTATTG
The DNA here is from genome assembly GCF_056395265.1 of Cupriavidus sp. 10L43_2. NCBI lineage: Bacteria > Pseudomonadati > Pseudomonadota > Betaproteobacteria > Burkholderiales > Burkholderiaceae > Cupriavidus > Cupriavidus sp. 10L43_2. The sequence continues at coordinate 74,461 of NZ_JBFTJE010000005.1, read as the reverse complement.
GGGGCATGTTGCGGTGCATCACCGCTTGTCTTGCTGCTCATTTGCTCGTACCGGAAAAAATCGAGGAGCCATTCTAGCCCAGCCATTTCGCGGCTGGTTGCGCTTTGCCGCGTGCTGGCGGGGGTTTTTGCGCGATTCACGCGCAAAACTCCTTTTACCGCACGGTAGGCAATCGCCTTGTCTTATGGATGAACCAGCGCGCGTCCCATGCGCCGCGCCGGGGATTACTTCTTGTCCTTGTCGACTTCCAGCGTCACGCGCCGGGGCCGGCCGCTCTCGGACGGGAATTCGGTCAGCGCGCTGCGGATCATGTACGGCATCACGCCCGCCAGGCTGCCGCCCTCGGTGGTGTTGCGCGCCGTGATCTGGTACACGCGCTTGCCGCTCGCGGCGTCCTTGAAGAAGATGCGCAGGCTGGAGAACGTCACCGGCACGTCGCGCACCACGGTCTGCGGCGGCCAGTAGCCCGGATAACCCGGCCCCCATCCCCACGGGCCATAGGGCCGGTAGTAGCCGCCGTACGGCCCCCAGTACGGTCCCCACGGGCCGTACTGGGGATCGGAATAGTAGGTTTCGGCCACGCGCACCATGCCGGGCACGGCGCCGTAGTCCATGCTGACGAGGTAGCGCGCCTGCGCCGGCGGCTTCTGTTCGAAGCCCACGCCGGCCAGCGCGTCGGCCAGCCACGCCTGGTAGGTCTCATATTCGAGCTGGGAGTCCTGCGCGGAGAACTGCTGGGCCTGCGGCTGCTGGGCGGCGGGTTGCCCGGCCTGCCCGGCCTGACCGGCCGGTGCCGGCATCGGCGCACGCTCGAAGGCGTAGGTGCGCGGCGCGTCGTTTTGCCACCCGGCCTGCCGGAAGGCGGTGACCTCGGTGGTCACCGTGCTGGCGCAGCCAGCCAAACCCAATACCCCCAGCGCTCCAAGCGCCACCACGGCCCGTCGACCCATCCCTGCCACGGCATTCCACATCGCGATACCTCGTTCTTGTTCGTTCGTCCTACCAGACTTCAGACACGGGCGCTCTCCCGGAATTCCCCGCCGCCCTTGGCTACAATGGGGACTTCCGCGGAACCTCCGCACCGCCACCCGCCGTGGCGCCCGCCCCCGGTCACTCCGAAGACAGGATTCCCCATGCTGCGCACCGATACGCCCGTTACCGTCTATCGCAAGGACTATACTCCGCCCGCCTTCGCCATCGACCACGTCGACCTGGTGCTGGAGCTGGACCCGCAACGCACCGTCGTCGCCAGCACGCTGACCTTCCAGCGCGCGCCCGGCGCGGCCGGCGACGCCCCGCTGGTCATGGTCGGCGAAGCGCTGGAACTGCTCGGCGTGACCCTCGACGGCCAGCCGTTCGCCAGCGCGAAGGAAGACGCCGGCACGCTCACGCTGACCGGCCTGCCGGCGCAAGGCACGCTCGTCATTACCACTGCCTGCAATCCGGCGGCGAACACCACGCTGTCCGGCCTCTACGTCTCCAACGGCAACTTCTTCACTCAGTGCGAAGCCGAAGGCTTCCGCCGCATCACCTATTTCCTCGATCGCCCCGACGTGATGGCGACCTACCGCGTCACGCTGCGCGCCGACCGCGCCGCCAGTCCGGTGCTGCTCTCCAACGGCAACCTGCTGTCGGAGCGCGCCTTGCCCGATGGCCGCCACGAGGCCGTCTGGGAAGACCCGTTCCGCAAGCCGTCCTACCTGTTCGCGCTGGTGGCCGGCAAGCTGGCCTGCATCGAGGAACGCATCACCTCCGCATCGGGCAAGGAAAAGCTGCTGCAGGTCTGGGTGGAGCCGCAGGACCTCGACAAGACCCGCCACGCCATGGACTCCCTGATCCATGCCATCCGCTGGGACGAGCGCCGCTTCGGCCTGGAACTCGATCTCGACCGCTTCATGATCGTCGCCGTGAGCGACTTCAACATGGGCGCGATGGAGAACAAGGGCCTGAACATCTTCAATACGAAGTACGTGCTCGCCAATGCGCAGACGGCCACGGACGTGGACTTCGCCAATATCGAGTCGGTGGTGGGGCATGAGTACTTCCACAACTGGACCGGCAACCGCGTGACCTGCCGCGACTGGTTCCAGCTCTCGCTCAAGGAAGGGTTGACGGTGTTCCGCGACCAGGAGTTCTCGGCGGACATGATGGGCTCCGAATCCGGCCGCGCGGTGAAGCGGATCGAGGACGTCCGCGTGCTGCGCCAGGTGCAGTTCCCCGAGGATGCCGGCCCGATGGCCCACCCGGTGCGCCCGGACAGCTACGAGGAAATCAACAACTTCTACACCGTCACGGTCTACGAGAAAGGCGCCGAAGTCGTGCGGATGTACCAGACCCTGCTGGGCCGCGACGGCTTCCGCAAGGGCATGGACCTGTACTTCCAGCGCCATGACGGCCAGGCCGTGGCCTGCGACGACTTCCGCGCCGCCATGGCCGACGCCAACGGCCGCGACCTGACCCAGTTCGGGCTCTGGTACAGCCAGGCCGGCACGCCGGTGGTCAGCGTGAAGACCGCGTGGGACGGCGCCGCCGGCACGCTGGCGCTGACGCTGACCCAGCGCTGCCCCAAGGTCGGCATCGAGACCCGCGCGGGCACGCCCGAGAAGCAGCCGTTCCACGTCCCGTTCGCGGTGGGCCTGATCGGGGCCGATGGCGCCGACCTGCCGCTGCACCTCGAAGGCGAGTCCGCCGGGGAAGCCACCCCGCGTGGCACCACCCGCGTGCTCGACTTCACGCAGGCCGAGCAGACCTTCCGCTTCACCGGGCTGCCGCGCGGCGACAAGGCGCCCCTGCCCTCGCTGCTGCGCGACTTCTCGGCGCCGGTCATCGTCGACTATGAATATTCCGATGCCGAACTGACCTTCCTGCTGGCCCACGACAGCGACGCCTTCAACCGCTGGGAAGCCGGCCAGCGCCTGGCCACGCGCGCGCTGCTGAAACTGGTGGGCGAGGTGCAGGCCGGCCGCGAACTGAAGCTCGATCCGGCGCTGGTGGCCGCCTTCCGCGCTGTGCTGACGGACGGCTCGCTGAGCCCGGCGTTCCGCGAGCAGGCGCTGATGCTGCCCGCCGAAGCCTATCTGGCCGAGCGGATGGGCGTGGCCGACCCGGCCGCGATCCACCATGCCCGCCTGTTCATGCGCGAAGGCCTGGCCAGCGCGCTGCAACGCGAGTGGCTGGCCGCATATGAAGCCAACGCCACTCCGGGGCCGTACAGCCCCGATGCGGACGCGATGGCCCGCCGCGCGCTGCGCAACCTCGCGCTTGGCTATCTGGCCGACAGCGGCGACGCCGCCATGCAGGCGCTGGCCGACACCCACTACCAGCAGGCCGACAACATGACCGACCGCGCCGCGGCGCTCTCGGCGCTGGTCAACAGCTTCGCGCCGGGCCGCGAGCACGCGCTGGCGGACTTCTACCAGCGCTTCGAGCAGGATGCGCTGGTCATCGACAAATGGTTCTCGCTCCAGGGCATGCAGCGTGGCGACGTGGGCCCGCACGCCGGCAAGCGCACCATCGACACCGTGCGCGCGCTGATGGACCATCCCGCCTTCAACCTGCGCAACCCGAACCGGGCGCGCTCGCTGATCTTCAGCTTCTGCTCGGGCAATCCGGCGCAGTTCCATGCCGAGGACGGCTCCGGCTACGAATTCTGGGCCGATCAGGTGCTGGCGCTGGACGCCATCAACCCGCAGGTGGCCGCCCGGCTGGCGCGGGTGATGGATCGCTGGCAGAAATACGCGCTGCCGCTGCGGGACCGCATGCGCGCCGCGCTGGAGCGCGTGGCGGCGTGCCAGACGCTCTCGCGCGACGTGCGGGAGATCGTCGGCAAGTCGCTGGCTGCCTGACCCCGGGGGTGAGGACGGAGAGGCAACCATTCGTAAAACTGCCATGTCCGTAGCGGCAGACATGTAGAATTGCGGCCATCGAAGGAGAACCACATGACACGCATCAGCCTCACCCGCTATCTGGTCGAGGAGCAGCGCAAGCACAACACGATCCAGCCGGAGCTCCGGCTGCTGATCGAGGTGGTGGCGCGCGCCTGCAAGGCCATTTCCAACGCCGTGAGCAAGGGCGCCCTCGCGGGCGTGCTCGGCTCGGCCGGCACCGGCAACGTGCAGGGCGAGACCCAGCAGAAGCTGGACGTCATCGCCAATGAAGTGCTGCTCGACGCCAACGAGTGGGGCGGCCACCTGGCGGCGATGGCCTCGGAGGAAATGGACTCGTTCTACGAGATCCCGAACCGCTATCCGAAGGGTGAGTACCTGCTGCTGTTCGATCCGCTCGACGGCTCGTCGAATATCGACGTGAACGTGTCGATCGGCACGATCTTCTCGGTGCTGCACATGCCCAAGCCGGGCCAGACCGTGACGGAGCACGACTTCCTGCAGCCGGGCACGCATCAGGTGGCGGCCGGCTACGCCGTGTACGGCCCGCAGACCACGCTGGTGCTGACGGTCGGCAACGGCGTGCACATGTTCACGCTGGACCGCGAGGCTGGCAGCTTCGTGCTGACCCAGTCGGACGTGCAGATTCCGGAAGACACCAAGGAATTTGCGATCAATATGTCGAACATGCGTCACTGGGCCCCGCCCGTGCGCGAGTACATCGACGAATGCCTGGCCGGCGAGGAAGGCCCGCGCGGCAAGAACTTCAATATGCGCTGGGTGGCGTCGATGGTGGCCGATGTGCACCGCATCCTGACCCGCGGCGGCGTGTTCCTCTATCCGTGGGACAAGCGCGAGCCGGAGAAGCCGGGCAAGCTGCGTCTGATGTACGAGGCCAACCCGATGGCGTTCCTGGTCGAACAGGCCGGCGGCGCGGCCACGAACGGCCACGACCGCATCCTGGACGTGCAGCCGACGCAGCTGCACCAGCGCGTGTCGGTGGTGCTCGGCTCGAAGAACGAGGTGGACCGCATCACGCGCGCCCACCGGGAAGCCGAAGGCAAGGCGTAAGCCAGTCCCTCTCTATATATAGGGGGATGCAGGACAAGACAGGGCGCTCCGGCGCCCTGTTTGCATATCAGCGCGGCACCTCGATGAGCCACTGCATGCGGAACGTGACCGACTCCCCGGGCGCCAGCGCGCGCAGGCCGGTGCCCTCCCAGCCCCGGGCGCACAGGTTGACGGCGTCAGCCACGTGCGAGACCGGCTCCAGGCAGACGAAGTCGCACCCGCCGGGCGCATGGAGGATCAGATGCTCGAGCGGCTCGGCGGCGCGCAGGGTCAGCGTGGCGCCGTCCGCGCGTCGCAGTGTGGCCTGGCGCTTCCAGCCGCTGTAGTAGACGGAGAGGTCCGCATCGGGCAGATGACGCTCGCGCAGGAAGGCCTCGCGCCGCCCGATGGCCGCACGGCCCGTGGCCACCCCGCCACCGTCCGCCGGCCAGACGTGGGCCGCATCGAACTGGATACGCAGGCCGGGCGGCCGGGCGAAGAACGGATGGAAGCCGCCGCCCACCGGCATCGGCGTATCCCCCACGTTTCGGATGTCGAGCGCGGCGGCGAGGCCCGCCTCGTCCAGCACCAGCGACTGCCGCGCCAGCACGGCCCAGGGCCAGTCGGTGCCGGGCGGATGCTGGAGCGCCAGCGTGATCGCATTTTCCTGAGATTCCACCACCTGCCACGGCCGGACGTGCCCGAAGCCATGCATCGCGTGCGGCTGGCCCGGATGCGGCGGCAACTGGACCTCGCGCCCCTGCCAGCGGAAGCGGCCATCGCGGATGCGGTTCGAATACGGCAGCAGCGGATAGCTGCCGGCCTTGGGCCAGGCGCGGGCCTCGAAGCCCTCGCGCAGCGCCTCGGCCGGCATGGGTGCGAGCCAGTCGATGGCGGTGCCATCGGCGCGCGTGGTGGTCAGCGCGGCCATGCGGCCACCGGCGGCGGGCGCCACGGTCAGGACGTGGGCGCCCGCGCGCACGGTGTGCAGTGCGCCGGGGGTCAGCCAGCCGCTCACTTCAGCAGCAGGTCCGGCAGCCACATCGAGAACGCCGGCACGTAGGTGACCATCAGCAGGGCCGCCAGCAGCGCCCCGTAGAACGGCCAGATCGTCTTCATCACCTGCCCCACCGACACCCCGCCGATGGCGCAGCCGACGAACTGCGTCGTGCCAACCGGCGGCGTGTTCAGCCCCAGCGCGCAGTTGATCAGCATCATCATGCCGAACTGCACCGGCCCCATGCCGAAGTGCTGGCAGATGGGCAGGAAGATCGGCGTGCAGATCAGGATGGTCGCGGCCATGTCCAGGAAGGTGCCGAGGATGAACAGCATCACGTTCACCATCAGGAAGATCATCCACGGACTGGTGGACAGCGAACTCAGGAACTGCCCGGTCAGCTCGGCCACGCCATAGAGGCTGATCAGGTAGCCGAAGGTGCCGGAAATGCCGATCAGCAGCAGCACCACGCCGGTGGTCTTGACCGCCTTGGCCGCGGCCTTGACGAACTGCTCGCGCGTCAGCGAGCGGTAGACCAGCACAGTCAGCGCCAGCGCGTAGAGCACCGCCACCGCCGCCGACTCCGTCGCCGTGAACACGCCCGACAGGATGCCCACCAGGATCAGCACCACCACGAACAGCCCGGGCAGCGCCGCCGCCAGCGAGTGGCCGACGATGTCCCAGCCCGGGAACTTGCCCGCCGGATAGCCCCGGCTGCGCGCCACGAAGTAGGCGGCGGCCAGGTTGCAGATCGTCAGGATCAGCGCCGGCAGCACGCCGGCCAGGATCAGCGCGGCAATCGACACCTTCCCGCCCGCCGCCAGCGTGTAGATGATCATGTTGTGGCTGGTCGGCATCAGCGCGCCGACCAGCGCCGCGTGCGTGGTCACGTTGACCGCGTAGTCGGCGTGGTAGCCCTCGCGCTTCATCATCGGGATCATCACCGCGCCCATGGCCGACACATCGGCCACCGGCGAGCCGGAGACGCCCCCGAACAGCGTGCACGCCAGCACGTTCGACATGCCCAGCCCGCCGCGCACATGGCCGGCCATCGACTTGGCGAAGTTGACGATGCGGTCCGCGATGCCGCCGTACAGCATCAGCTCGCCGGCGAAGATGAAGAACGGGATGGCCAGGAACGAGAACGCGTTCATGCCCGAGGTCATCTGCTGGAACACCACGGCCAGCGGCAGGCCCTCGTACAGGATGGTGATGACCGCCGACAGGCCGATCGAGAACGCCACCGGCACGCCAAGGACCAGCAGGCCGAAGAAGCTGATGGAGAGAATGATCAGTGCCATGCCGGCTCCACTTCCGTGCCTTTCAGCACCGCAATGATGTGTTCGATCGAAAACAGCACGATCAGCGCGCCGGCGATCACCGGCGGCAGATAGCGCCAGCCCTCGGAGATGCCGAGGGTGGGCAGCTTGTAGTCCGCCACGGACAGCGCCAGCAGCGCGCAGTTGTAGGCCATGACCGCGCCGAAGGTGCCGACCAGCACGTGGATCAGCAGCTCGATCTTGGTACGGATGCGTTCGGGCAGCAGCACCAGCAGGGACTCCAGGCCGATGTGGCCGGCGTCGCGCACGCCCACGGCCGTACCGAGCATCGTCACGTAGAGCACGAGCAGCATGGCGATGGTTTCGGCCCAGGTGGGCGTGTCGTTCAGCACGTAGCGGCCGAACACCTGCGTAAGCACGGCAAGGACCAGCAGCACGAGCCCGGTCACGCCCAGCGCCATGCAGGCGCGGGCCAGCGTGGCGCAGAAGCGGGTGTAGAAGTTGACGCCGGCGGGGCCAGCGGGGCTGGTGACAGGCGCCGGAGCGGGCCCCGGCGTGCCGTCCACCGGCGTGGCCGGGGTAGGGGAAGACGAAAGCATGATGGGGCCCTTACTTCGTATCCTGCGCGCGGCGCACGAGGTCCTTCATCTGGGCGCTGGTGATGAAGCGGTCATAGACGGGCTTCATCGCGGCCTGGAACGAGGTCTTGTCGACGCTGATGATCTGCACGCCGGCGGCCTCCACCATCTTGCGCGACTTCAGCTCGCGCTCGTCCCACAGCTTGCGCATGTACGGCACCGAGTCCTTGGCGGCCTGGCGGACCATCGCCTGGTCATCCTTGGACATGCGGTCCCACATCACCTTCGAGAACAGCAGCATTTCGGGCGCCATCGAGTGCTCGGTCAGCGAGTAGTACTTGGCCACCTCGAACTGGCGCGAGCTTTCGTAGCTGGGCCAGTTGTTCTCGGCGCCATCGACCAGCCCGGTCTTCAGCGCGGTGTAGACCTCGCCCCACGGCATCGGCGTGGCGTTGGCGTGCATCGCCTCCAACAGCGAGACCCAGAGGTCCGACTGCTGCACGCGGATCTTCATGCCCTTGGCATCGGCCAGCGTGCGGATCGGGCGCTTGGTGGTGTACATCGAGCGCGAGCCGCTGTCATACCAGGCCAGGCCGATAAAGCCGTTCTTCTCGCACGACTTCAGGATGTCGTCGCCGATCGGGCCGTCCAGCACGTGGCGCATGTGGTCGGTAGAGCGGAACAGGAACGGCATCGTCGGGACGATGGTCGCCTCGCAGATGTTGTTCATGGCCGCCGAGTTCACGCGGACCATCGAGAGCGCGCCGATCTTGGTCTGCTCGATCGCATCCTTCTCGCTGCCAAGCGAACCCTGCGCGAACACCTTGACCGTCAGCCGGCCATTGGAACGCTGCTTGAGCAACTCGCCCATGTGGCGCACGGCCTGCACGGTCGGGTAGTCCTCGGGGTGGATGTCAGCCGAGCGCATGTCCGCGGCCTGCGCGGCCATCGGCATCGCCACGGTGGCCAAGGTGGCAGCAGCGGCGGCCATGGCGGCCATCAGGGCGCCCAGGCGGACGCGCGGGAGTTGGGTAGAAAACATGAAGTGCCTCCGGATTTGTAGTTTTTCGATCAAGACTTCAAGACTTGGGGCTTGCGGGCAAGCAATGCGGTGATACGGCAATACGGGTGTCAGGCGCGCAGCGTGGGCTCCTCGAGGCCGCGCACGCCCGGTTGCAGCGCGAACACCGCGCCCGAGAGCGGATCGGTGTCATCGGTGCGGATCGACGTGACATAGAGGGTGTCCAGCCCGGCGCCGCCGAACGCGCACATCGCCGGCTTGGCCACGGGCACCGCCAGCGACCGGTCCAGCCGGCCATCGGGCGTGAAACGGTGGACCTGCCCGGCGTCGTTGCCGCAGATCCAGTAGCCGCCCTCGGCATCCACGGCGGCGCCGTCGGGGCGGCCCGGGTAGCGGTTCATGTCGATGAACAGGCGCGGGTTGGTCGGCGTGCCGGTGTCGGTGTCGTAGTCGTACGCCCACACGGCCTGCCGCGCGGGGTGCGAATCGGACAGATACATCGTGCGGCCATCGGGGCTGAAGGCGAGCCCGTTGGGGGTGATCAATTCGTCACGCATGACGTCCAGGGCGCCGGTGGCGGGGTCATGGCGATAGAGCTTGCCGTCGGGCGCGGCCAGCGACATGTCCATGACCATCGTGCCGGCCCAGAAGCGGCCTTGGCGGTCACAGCGGCCATCGTTGAAACGCATGCCGGCGCGCGCATGCGCCACCGTGGCCACGCGGTGCAGCGACGGTGTGGCCTGCCCCGGCACCAGCCGGGCCACACGGAACAGCCCGGTCTCCATCGCCAGCAGCCAGCCGCCGTCCGGCGTCATCGCCATGCAGCCGGCCATCTCGGGCAGGCTCCAGTGGTCGGTCTGGCCGCTGGCCGGGTCGTATCGCCACAGCGTGCGGCCGGGAATATCGGTCCAGTACAGCGCGGCCTCGGCGGCGTGCCAGACGGGGCTCTCGCCCACGCCGCAGCGCATGTCGCCGATGCGTTCGATCGGGGTGACTTGCGAAACTTGGTCGCTCACGGCGTCAGTCCCCGAACGGGCCGGCCTTGACGAAGGCGCCGCCCTGGTACCAGCCCGCCGAATCATCCGCCGGCAGCGGCGGCACCGATTCCACCTTGGCCCGGAACTGCTCCGACGACTCCACCGGCCGGAAACCGAGCCGCGCCGCCTTGCTGTTGTCCCACCAGCTATCGCGGTTGGCCGAGGCGCCGTAGACGATCGTGAAGCCCACTTCCGGCACGAAGACCGCGCGCTTGATCAGCTGCTCCAGGTCGTCGTAGCCGAGCCAGGTGACCAGCATGCGGCGGTCCTTCGCCTCCGGGAACGACGAGCCGATGCGCAGCGCCACGGTCTCGATGCCGTAGCGGTCGAAATAGAAGCTGCCCAGCTGCTCGCCGAACGCCTTGCTCACGCCGTAATAGCCGTCCGGGCGCGGCGGCGAATCGGCGTCGAGCACCTCGCCCTGCTTGTAGAAGCCAATCACGTGATTGGAGCTGGCGAACACGATGCGCCGCACGCCATGGCGCCGCGCCGCCTCGTAGAGGTGGTAGGTGCCCTGGATATTGGCCGGCAGGATCTCCTCGAACGGACGCTCCACCGACACGCCACCCAGATGGACGATGGCATCGACGCCCGCCACCAGCGCGTGGACGGCCTTGGGATCAGACAAATCGCAGGGCACGACTTCTTCCTGCGCGCCTGCCGGGCCGAGGTCGGCGATATCGGAGATACGCACCACATCGGCATAGCGCTTCAGGCGGTCACGCAGGACCTTGCCGAGGTTGCCGGCCGCGCCGGTCAGCAGGATGCGATGGCAACGGGTGACGACACCGTCGAGCGGATCTTTGGGGGCGAGGGACATAGGTTCGGGATGCGCTGGCGTGGCCCCGCCAAGGGCCTCGCGGGATATGTGGATAGGTTGATTGATCTGTCGTCATACAACGTGACTGGAATCTAATCGTCCGTCAACCTGCGGTCAAGGCGGTGCAACGTCAGTGAATTCCCTAGAAGTTTTAGTTTGCAGACAACTGAAACGGATTGGCGCGTATTGGGGTTTAGGATGATTTTGGTGCTTTGAAAACGGTGTCTTTTGACAGGGGCCGGCGAGACCCATCGACCGGAGATCGGCCATCCATATGGGTTGGCTCAAATCCATCGGCAGCATCCAGGCTTTCGTGCATCGTCCCTGCATCGACGACGGCATCTCGGCGGAGATGCCGAAATGTCTGCCATCCGACCATCCTCCCGCAAAACTGACAGGCGGCTCTAGTGTTGCGCGCTGACTAATGTCTCGTCCTATGTCTTGCGATGTTATTTTTCTGTAAGGTACGATGTCATAGGACATCTGACGACTTGGGTTGCCTTTCCCAACCCCGGAAATCAGCGGTCCCGGCGCCCCGGATAGCCAGTCCGGGGCTGCCTTCACGCCACGCCGGTGCAGGTCAACGCCTGAGCCAAGGACGTCGCAGAAGTCCACAAAGAAACAGGCACCGGCCATTCCGCAACAACAACCGATAACGAGCCAGGATGGAGACGCAAACCATGAAGCGAGCCCTCGCGCCCTTCTTCACTACCGCAGCACTCGGCGCCGCCGCACTGGGCGCCACGGCGCCCGCCCACGCGCAATCCAATGTCACGCTGTACGGCATTGTCGATACCACGATCCGCTACACCTCGAACGAATCCGCCGCCGGCAACGGCAAGGTCCAGATGACCGACGGCGTGCTTACCGGCAGCCGCTGGGGCATGTACGGCCTGGAAGACCTGGGCCGCGGCTACCAGGCGCTGTTCGTGCTCGAATCGGGCTTCTCGCCCGACGCCGGCCAGAGCCTGCAAGGCAACCGCCTGTTCGGCCGCAAGGCATACGTCGGCTTGCAGGGCGACTTCGGCACGGTCACGTTGGGCCGCCAGTTCACCGTGATCCACGAAGTCATCGCCAGCTATGACGCGATGGCGCTGGCCAACCTCGCCATCGTCGGCTTCCAGGGCGGCAACTACACCGGCGGCGTGCGCCAGGACAACATGATCAAGTACTCGGGCCGGTTCGGCGGGTTCTCGATCGCGGCGCAACACGCCTTCGGCGAGGTGGCGGGCAGCTTCTCGAATTCGTCCTCCACGGGCGCCAGCGTGAGCTACGCCTCGGGCCCGTTCATGGTCGGCGGCGGCTACCAGATCATGCGCGACACGGCGGCGTACTACGGCGTGGCCGTACCCGTAAGCGACCAGAAGGTCTGGACGCTCGGCGGCACCTACAAGGTCGGCCCGGCCACGGTCTACCTCGGCTACACCAACAGCAACGTCGACAACGCCGGCTACAAGAACCAAGCCGGCTACCTGGGCCTGCAATACGCGTTCACCAACGCGTGGTCCGTGATCGCGACCGGCACCTACGACCACCTGAAGCACGGCGACGACTCCGGCAACCGCTTCACCGGCGCCCTGATGCTCGACTACGCGTTCAGCAAGCGCACGGACGTGTACCTCGAAGCCGACTACACGAACCTGACCGACGCCTGGCGCACGCTGGGCGGCCAGTCCACCTTCCAGACCCCCTTCTACGGCCACGGGAGCCGGGTTGGCGTGATGGCAGGCCTGCGCCACAAGTTCTGATGTGACGCCTGTGGCGCGTTACCGGCTTTCCGTGTTGTTCCGGCGACGTTGCCACAGCAAGAATCGCGCAAAAAATCTGCACAGGGGTCTTGCCAAACCCAAAACTCACCGCTAAGATTGCGGGCTCAGTTCGATTGTTTCGCAAGCAACGCAAGGCGCTGCAAACACTCAACGGTGTTGCCGAAGTAGCTCAGTCGGTAGAGCAGCTCATTCGTAATGAGAAGGTCGGGGGTTCGATTCCTCTCTTCGGCACCAACAGCATTACCGGCGACGCCAGTTTTTCCGCGTCGCCTTCAAAAACCCGCACCGCGCAAGCGCTGCGGGTTTTTTCATGGGCGGCGCACTTGGGGCGAAGCTCAGGTCGCGGGCTGGAGCGAGCGCACGCGCAGCTCGCTGCGGTACTGGTCCACCTGCCACAGGTCGTACGCGGCCTGATGCGCGAGCCAAGACTCGGCGCTCTTGCCGAACGCCAGTTCAAGCCGAACCGCCATCTCCGGCGTGATGCCAGCCCGGCCATTCACGATCTCGGAAACCGTCTTCCGCGAAACATCGAGCGCCGCGGCGGTATCGGTAATCGTCAGCCGCAGCGGCTCGAGCCAAAGCTCCGCAAGCAACTCGCCCGGATGCGGTGGATTGTGCATGCGCATGGCGCCCCTCTCACTAGTGATAGTCAATGTAGTTGACGATGTGCGCGTCCCCGTTCTCGAACCGGAAGGTCACCCGCCAGTTCGCCTGCACCGTCACGGCCCAAAGCTCCGCGCGGTCGCCCTTGAGCGCGTGCAGTCGCAAGCCGGGCGCATCCATATCGCGCGCCGAGGCTGCCTCGTCCAGCAGCGCCAGGATCAGCCGCAACCGCTTGGCGTGCATCGCGGGAATCGCCGCCGTGCTGCCTGTGGTGAAGAAGCGTTCGAGACCCTTGTGCGCAAATGAGCGAATCATGGTGAGACGGCAATCGTCGGCGGAGAGTGTAACCCCTAGGGTTACGTAACGCAAAGATTCCTCTCAATCGCCACGTTCGCGACCCGCCAAAAAGAAAAGCCAACCCGCTTGCAGGTTGGCTTTTCTGATTCCAGTGCCTCGTGATCCGGTTCCGCGTAACGCCTTCGCAGTGTGCTGGACCGCGTCTTCATTCGCTGCCCGGAACTAGCTGTCGCGGATCCTGCGGCACCCCAGGACACGCTTCCAGCTTAGTCCAGATTTCCCGCCATGGTGAGCGTGGTTCAGCGGGCGTCGTTCAGCGTGCTCGGCGCGCCGCCGGGACGACGATGGCGTGGGGTGGATGCAGCGGCTGCCAGGCTTCCGAGCGGGGTGCCGGCTGGGGCATGGCGCCCGTGTCGCCCAGCAGGTGCCGGATGCTTGCCTCCAGCCGTTCGATCGAGGCCGATTTCGGCGCGTGCGCCATCACCCTGCAGACCTGTAGCGATGACGGCACGTGCAGCCAGATGTTGTCGGAGAGCAGCAGGATGCGCGCCTGCGGCATCCTGCGATGCAGCCGGCGCAGCAGCGCCCAGTTGTCGGTGGACTCGCTCGACATGCCGTACACCACCAGCACCCGCTCGTCGGCCACCGCCAGCGTCCCCACGGCCTCCGGGTCGATGCTGAGGACGGGACCGATGTCCGGCAGGTGCTCCAGCATCCGCAGGATGCCGACCCGCACCAGCGGCTGGCTGTCGATGATGATCGCGCGCATGGCTGTCTCCCCGTTGGTCTTGCCGGGGAGCCATCCGCAAGGGCCATGCCAAAGGAAGAAGGGGAAGCCGATCGGCCCGCAAACCCTTGCTGGACAAGGGAGTCGCGCCGCCGGGCAAGCCGGCCGGCGGGGCCCCTCCGATGTTACGACAGCCGTAACGTCCGCCCAATCCGCCGTAACACCACGCCGGTCAGGTCACCGAGATCCGGTCGTCCACCACGCGCACCTGGCCACCGGTCTTGTCCTCCATCACCTTGAGGATCTTGTGGCCCACCTGCATCGTCACGCCGCCATGAATGCGCCGTCCCACGGCGATCACCGCCTCGTCGGATGGCTTCATCTGCTCGGTCAGCTTGGCGATCTCGGCGTCCAGTTCGAACAAATCTCGGTTGATCTTGTACATCGTCGCGCGCGCTTTTTCGCGGATGTCGCCGACGGCGCGCTCTGGATGTTTCGCGAAAAACGCGGCCAGTTGCTGGAGCTTGGCCTGCTCCTCCAGGATCTTGCGCCGTTGCTCCTCCAACTCCGCCTTCTGCTGGTCGGCAAACGGGTTGAGGCCCACCTGCACCGTCGTGGCCGTGCCGGCTGGCGCGCCTAGCATGGCGGTGCTGACGCTGGCCAGTGCGCGCGTGCGGCCGCCGCTGATGCTGCCCTGCCCGGTCGGGCTGCCCACGGTCACGCGCTCGCCCGCGGAGACGTCGCTCTGGCGGATGCCGCTTTCCACCACGACCTCGGTGGCCGCCTCGACAATCGCATTCTGGATATAGCGCGCATGCACCGCGCCCTTGCTGCGCACACTCGCAATCTCGCCAGAATCGGCGCCGTGCGCGGTCTCGGCCTTGCCGATGATGCCGCCCTTGACGATGACGTCTCCGCCGGCTTCAACGTGCGCCGCCTCGATCGTGCCGCTGACCACCACGTCGCCGGTCACGCGGACCGACATGCCGGTGCGAATGTCGCCTGACACGCGCAGCGAGCCGTCGAACGTGACGTTGCCGGAGTGCAGGTCCACCGCCTCCACGTCCACTACGGGGCTCACGATCACGCCACTCGGCAGGACGCGCGGCGATCCGGCGATCACGGCCAGCAGCAGCAGCGGGTCGTTGGGGTCGATGGCCACGCCGGTCAGGTCCGCGGCGAACGGCGTATCGATCATCGGGTCGGCCGGGATCGGCTTGCCCAGGATGTCCATGCCGTCCTGGCCCGGGCGGGCCGGGGTGCGCCGCATCAGCGCCGTGCCGGGGTTCACCAGCAGCAGGCTGCCCAGGTCGCGCAGGTCGAAGCGGTCGTCCTCGTTCTCGGTCTGCGCGGGCTTGCGCGGCTGCACCAGGCTGTCGAAGCGCGCTGCCTGGCCCTGCACCGGCGCCACACCGCGCGCGATTTCGCGCCCTTCGCAGCTGCCGGCCTCCAGCGCCACTTCGATGGCCGCCTTGTCGAGCAGCGCCACCACGTTCATCGAGGTCGCCGCGGCGGCAATGTCCTCGATATTGATCGCCCGGCCGCCCTCGGGCGGCATCAGCGTCAGCAGCAGGGACAGCTTGTCAGCAGTGATTTCGAGTTCGAAGGCCCCGTCGAGCAGGCTGCCGATCACGCCGTCGACCTCGCCGTCAGCCAGTTGGCACTGGGTCAGGAAGGCGTTCACCGCGCCCTGGTCGAGCCGCGCGCCGCGCCAGCCATGTTCCTCGAGGCTGGCTTCGAGGGTGGCGCGGTCGGGCGGCAGGCGTCCCGGCTCCGGTGCAAAGCACGCGCGTACGTGGTCCCCTGGCTGGCTCAGTTCCAGGCGTAGTCCGGCGTCGGCTGTCATGTGTCCCCGCTTCTGTGTGGCAGGCGATGGCAGTCCGGCCGGGCCGTGGCCCCGATCCTTCCGCAAGGATCGCCGTTTGCTGCCGCCAACTCTGCTTGTCGTCGATCTTTGATCAACGGCAGCGGGCGGAGTGAACTTTAGCCCACAAAAGTGGGGTATCACTCCTGCTGAGCCCCCCGGAAATCGGGCGATGACGGGCCGGGCGGCGGGATTTCGGTAAACTGTCGCCCTCCGATGTCCCCCGCCGCAGGTTTTGCCCTCCATGTCCAATAGTTACGAAGTCCGTCCCGGCCAGTCCATCGAGCTGCTCAAGGCACTCCACATCCTGACGCGCGACGGCAAGATGAACCAGGACAGCCGCCGCAAGCTCAAGCAGGTCTACCACCTGTTCCAGTTCATCGAGCCGCTGCTGCGCGAGGTGGCGGACGCGCGCGGCGCCGTCTCGCTGGTGGACCATGGCGCCGGCAAGTCCTATCTGGGCTTCATCCTCTACGACCTGTTCTTCAAGGATCTGCCTGAGGAACAGGGCAAGAACTCGCACATCTACGGTATCGAGACCCGCGAGGAGCTGGTGAAAAGCTCACAGGAGCTGGCCGCGCGCGCGGAATTCCCGGGCATGTCGTTCCTGAACCTGTCGGTAGCCGAATCCATCACCTCGCCCGCCCTGCCCGCCACGGTGGACGTAGTGACCGCGCTGCACGCGTGCAACACCGCCACGGACGATGCCATCCGCTTCGCCCTGGCCCGGCAGGCGCGCCACATCGTGCTGGTGCCGTGCTGCCAGGCCGAGGTGGCCAGCGTGCTGCGCAAGCACAAGGGCAAGCTGCTGGCCGGCAATCCGCTGACGGAGATCTGGCGCCATCCGCTGCATACGCGCGAGTTCGGCAGTCAGGTGACCAATGTGCTGCGTTGCCTGCAGCTCGAGGCGCACGGCTACCAGGTCAGCGTGACCGAACTGGTGGGCTGGGAACATTCGATGAAAAACGAGTTGATCATCGCCCAGTACAAGGACCTGCCGCGCAAGCGGGCGGCCGACCGGCTCCAGAACGTGCTGGAAACGCTGGGACTCGAGGAAATGGGCGAGCGGTTCTTCACCGCGCCCTGACGGGGCGCCCGGGCAGGCTGGGGTCAGCCTTCGTCTTGGGATTTTTCCGACATCCACTGCCGATAGCCGTCGACGCCCAGCCGCCGCATGGTGGCCTGGTTGCGCTCGTAGATATCGGCGGCGTCCGGAAACGCCTCGGCGGCGCGCGCGATGCTGTCTTCCCGCAGCAGGTGCAGGATCGGATACGGCGCGCGGTTGGTGTAGTTCTCGATGTCGTCCGGCTCGGTGCCTTCGAACTGGTAGTCCGGGTGGAAGCTGGCGATCTGGAGTGTGCCGGCCAGCCGCAGGCTGCGCAGCAGGCGCTCGGCGAAATACAGGAAGTCGTTGTAGGTGAGGAAGTCCGCCAGCGCGTGCGGCACGATCAGCAGCGTGGTGTCGGTCTGTGCCGGATCGGCGTCCGCCAGCCCGCGCAGTTCGCCCTCAAGTTCCTCGAGCAGGTCTTCCGCCCCCATGGCCGGGCTGACCACGTAGCGCACCTGATCCTTCACATAGACGCTCTTGGCGAACGGGCACAGGTTCAGGCCGATGACGGCGCGCGACAGCCAATGGCGCACGGCCTCGACGATCTGGGCATCGGTGGCATCGGCAGCATCGGCGGAATCAGGAAAGGCAGGCATGGCGGGGACAGCGACTGGCAAAGCGCCATTCTACGCCCCGCCCCTGCCTCCCAAGTCAGGCCATGCGCGCCTTTTCTCGCCCCACCCGCTTGAGCGGCCGGCCATTGAACAGGTCGCCGATGGGCCCCATGCGATCCAGCATCCAGGCGATGGCGCACAGCAGCCCCAGCTCGATCAGCGCCATCACCCACCACCAGTTGCCCAGCCGCGCCACTTCCACGCCGGCGCGGGTGGCCGTCTCGAACACGATCTTGTTGACGAGGTAGTTGAAGCCGAACACGGGCAGCGTATGCGTGCCGAGCCAAACCACCGCGCGGGAGGTTGGCAGCAGCACCACCACCTGCCACAGCAGCGCGGTGCCGGCGAAGGCTGCGAGCAACGTCATCGCCATCGCCATGGGCGTGGTGCCGATGCGGTTGCGCGACACATTCAATACATCTGGCGCATGCCGGACGGCCAGCACCCAGACCGCCAGCGTGACCACCAGCAGCAGGGCGCGCCGCATGGTCAGCGAGGCCGGCGTGAACTGCATCGGCCCCACCGCCGCGGCACGGGGCCCCTTGCCGCCGCCCATCCAGAGCCCGGCGCCGTAGAACACCATGGCGCAGCCCACGTTGCGCAGCGAAAACGGCCACTCCACCGGGTTCACGTCCGACCACGTGCCGCCACCCTGCGTGAAGACGATCCAGACCAGCCCGACGCTGGTCATCAGTGCGCCGGCCACGCTCGGGCCCAGCCGCGACAGCGCGGTCGCCACCACGTCCAGCCAGAACAGGCAGAACAGCGACCACAGCGGCGTGCTCAGGAAATTCCATTCGTTGATGGCGGACCCGGTCATGGTGCCGACAAAGCGCATGGTGAACTCGTCGTGAGGAAACCGGCCGAGCGCCCAGGCGACGATGTAAGGCACCGCCAGCACCAGCCCCATGCCCCAGGCCGGCACCACCAGCCGCATGAACTTGCCCCACAGGTGCGAGGCCGGCGCGGCCACCGCCCGCGAGGGCTGGAACACGAGCCCGGCCCGCAGCAGGAAGGCGGGAAAGGCCATCGAGTAGATCGCCCGATACACCGGATCGGGCAAGGCCCAGGCATGGCTGAAGACCACCAGCGCGATGCCGATGCCCCTGCACATGTCGATGGTGGGATTGCGCGGTGCTGAGCTCATGGAAGCCTCCCCTGTTTCGCACGAGTCTGGCCGGCGCCGGGAGCGCCCGCTGTGCGCCACCGCACGTCCGCGCACGGTCGTGGTGCCGGGGCGCTGTCACCTATAATGCGCGGCGTCCCGCGTCTCTTCCCCCTGCTCCGCCAACCCGCAACCGCCCATGTCCGCCTCCTCCATTTCAGCATCCGCCCCGTCTGGCACGCCCCACGCCGTGGTCATCGGCGGCGGGCCGGCCGGGTTGATGGCGGCCGAGGCGCTGGCCGGGCGCGGCGTCGCGGTAGACGTCTACGACGCCATGCCCTCGGTCGGCCGCAAGTTCCTGATGGCCGGCAAGGGCGGCATGAACATCACGCATGCCGAGCCCGCGCCGGCCTTCCTGGCGCGCTACGGGCAGCGGGCGGACCGCATCGCGCCACTGCTGGCCGAGTTCGACGGCCCGGCGCTGCGCGCCTGGGTGCACGGGCTCGGCATCGACACCTTCGTCGGCAGCTCAGGCCGTGTCTTCCCCACCGAGATGAAAGCCGCGCCGCTGCTGCGCACATGGTTGCATCGGCTGCGGGAATCGGGCGTGCGCGTGCACACCCGACATCGCTGGCTGGGCTGGGACGATGCAGGCCAACTCCGCTTCGCCTCGCCGGCGGGCGAATCGACGGTGTCGGCGCCAGCCGTGGTGCTGGCGCTGGGCGGCGGCAGCTGGGCGCGACTGGGATCGGACGCAGCCTGGGTACCCTGGCTCGCCGAACATGACGTGACCATCACCCCGCTGCGCCCCGCCAATTGCGGATTCGACGTGGACTGGTCCGATGTCTTCCGCGAGCGCTACGCCGGCCAGCCGGTGAAATCCGTGGCGATGGCGGTCACCACGCCGGACGGCACGCCGCTGCATCGCCAGGGCGAGTTCGTGATCAGCGCAACCGGCATCGAAGGCAGCCTGGTCTACGCGCTGTCCGCCCCGATCCGCGATCTCATCGGACGGGATGGTAGCGCCGAGATCCGCCTGGACCTGGCGCCCGGCATGAGCGCCGCACGTGTGGCCGACGAAATCGCCCGCCCGCGCGGCTCGCGCTCGGTGTCGAGCCACCTGCAGAGCAAGCTCGGCATTACCGGGGTCAAGGCAGGGCTGCTCTATGAAGGCGTGTCGAAGGCCGACATGCACGATCCGGTCGCTCTCGCGGCGGCCATCAAGGCGCTGCCGCTGCGGCTGGTGCGCGCGCGGCCCATCGACGAGGTCATCAGCACGGCCGGCGGCGTCGCGTTCGAGGCGATGAACGATCACCTGATGCTCAACGCCATGCCGGGCGTGTTCTGCGCGGGGGAGATGCTGGACTGGGAGGCGCCCACCGGCGGCTATCTGCTGACAGCGTGCTTCGCCAGTGGGCGGATGGCCGGCCTGGGCGCGGCCAACTATCTGATGGGTATGTAACGGCTAGCTGTTGGCGATGTCGAGCGCCACGGCTTCGGCCACCTCGATACCGTCGATGGCGGCCGAGTAGATCCCGCCCGCATAGCCGGCGCCCTCGCCCGCCGGGTACAGCCCCTTCACATTGATGCTCTGGTAGTCGTCGTTATTGCGCCGGATCCGCAGCGGCGACGACGTGCGCGTCTCCACCCCGGTCAGCACGGCGTCGTGCATCGCAAACCCGGCAATCTTCTTGTCGAGTTCCGGCAGCGCCTCGCGGATCGCGTCAATCACATAGTCCGGCAGCGCCGTGCTGAGGTCGGTCGGCGTCACGCCCGGCTTGTACGAGGGCTCGACCGAGCCCAGCGCCGTGGACGGCCGTCCCGCGATGAAATCCCCCACCAGCTGGCCCGGCGCGCGGTAGTCGCTGCCGCCGAGCACGAAGGCACGCTCCTCCCAGTGACGCTGGAGGGCGATGCCGGCCAGCGGGCCACCCGGGAAATCGACCTCCGGCGTGATACCCACCACGATGCCGGCGTTGGCGTTGCGCTCGGCCCGGTAGTACTGGCTCATGCCGTTGGTCACCAGCCGGCCCGGCTCGGATGCCGCCGCCACCACCGTGCCGCCCGGGCACATGCAGAAGCTGTACACCGCGCGCCCATTGCTGGCGTGGTGCACCACCTTGTAGTCCGCCGCGCCCAGCAGCTTGTTGCCGGCGAACTTGCCGAAGCGGCTGCGGTTGATCAGCCCCTGCGGATGCTCGATGCGGAAGCCCAGCGAGAACGGCTTGGCCTCCATGAACACGCCGCGGTCGTGCAGCATGTGGAAGGTGTCGCGCGCGCTGTGGCCCACGGCCAGCACCACGTGGTCGCACTCGAGGTAGTCGCCGGTGGAGAGCTTGAGCCCGCGCACCTGGCCGTTCTCGATGTCGATGTCGTCCACGCGCGTCTCGAAGCGGATTTCGGCGCCCAACGACAGCATCTCGGCGCGCATCTTCTCCACCATGCTCACCAGCCGGAATGTGCCGATGTGGGGCCGCGCCTTGAAGAGGATGTCCTCGGGTGCGCCCGCGCGCACAAATTCATCGAGCACCTTGCGACCGTAGTGGCGGGGGTCCTTGATCTGGCTGTAGAGCTTGCCGTCCGAGAACGTGCCCGCGCCGCCTTCGCCAAACTGCACGTTCGACTCGGGATTGAGCACGCTCTTGCGCCACAGGCCGAAAGTGTCCTTGGTGCGCTCGCGCACTTCCTTGCCGCGCTCGAGGATGATCGGGCGGAAGCCCATCTGCGCCAGCAGCAGACCCGCCAGCAGCCCGCACGGACCCAGGCCGATCACCACCGGGCGCAGCGTCGGCCCGCCCGCCGGGGCCTGTGCCACGAAGCGGTACGTCATGTCGGGCGTCACGCTCCAGTTGGGCTTGCCGGCCATGCGCTGGAGGGCGGCGGCCTCGTCGCGGACTTCGATATCGACGATGTAGGTCAGCTTGATATCGGCGCGCTTGCGGGCATCGTGCGCGCGGCGGAAGACGGTGAACGCGACCATCCCGTCGCCTTTGACACCGATCTGCGCGAGGTGGCTGCGCACGGCTGCCTCCAGGTCGCTCTCGGTATGGTCGAGCGGGAGTTTGACTTCACTTAGACGTAGCATGGGGAACGGGTATTTCAGCGGCCTTGGTGTCTGGTGGCCGGGCGTTACCCAGCAGGAGGCCAGATCGGCCGAAGCGGGATTTTATCAGTCGCCACCATCCCGGGGGCGGCGCCGGCTGCATGATGTGCACGGTTGCCGCGCCGTGGGCCGCCAACGTGGTCCAGCCGGCGATGCCGGCGATGTACACCGCGCCGGGCGTGAGCGTGGCGGCAGGCCGGCTAACCGTCTCGGCCAGCCAGGTTGGCGGGCCCGCCACGGTCAGGCGACCGGATGCGAGGTGCACCACGGCGCCGGGCTTCAGGTGCAGCTTGAGCCACTGACCGGCGGCCAACTGGTAGGTTTCGGTCGAGAATTTCGCTTGGGACATGATCGCGCTCCGGGTCCAGAATCAGGTCTCCAGCCTATCGGGCCGCCCGCCAAGCCAACAGGCACAAGGGATTGCGGGTGCGACCAGAACAGATCGCACAGTCCGGCTCTGTTACGATACAGACACCCTTCATCTGTATCTGTTGTGCCCGCGCCCCGTGGGCGATGATCGCGCCATGACTGCCACGCACCCCTCCCTCCCCCTTTATCAACAGGTGGCCGGCCACTACCGGCAGGCCATCGCCGCCGGCACGCTGGCCGTGGGCGACCGCATGCCGTCGGTGCGGTCGCTGATGGGGCTGCATGAGGTGAGCCTGTCCACGGCGCTCCAGGCGTGCCGGGAGCTGGAAACCGCGGGCCTGCTCGAAGCGCGGCCGCGCTCGGGCTACTTCGTGCGCGCGCCGTCGCGCCCGGCGCTGGCGCAGATCGAGGAACCGGCCGCCGGCCTGCCTGACCCGGCGCAATACGTCGGCATCCATCAGCGCATCTCGGCCATCCTCGCGCGCGGCCAGCATCGCGATATCAAGATCAACTTTGGCGGCGCGTGCGGCGCGCCCTCGCTCTACCCCACCGCTGCGCTGCGCACCGCCACGGCTCGCGCGCTGCGGCGCTATCCCGATCTCTTCGGCACCGCAGCCGAGGCGGACGGCCACCCGTCCCTGCGCGCCGCACTCGCCCGGCACGCGCTGCGCTCGCGGATCCAGCTCGCGCCTGAGGACGTCGTCGTCACCCACGGCTGCACCGAGGCGCTGAACCTCGCCCTGCGCGCCGTGGCCAAGCCTGGCGATGTCATCGCCGTGGAATCGCCCACGTATTACGGTTTGTTGCAGATTCTCGAGAGCCTGGGCATGCGCGCGCTCGAAATCCCGTGCAGCCCGCAGACCGGCATCTCGCTGGAGGCGCTGGAGCTGGCCGCGCAGACCTACGACAACATCAAGGCCGTGGCCGTGGTGCCGAATCTGCAGAACCCGCTCGGCTGCGTCATGCCCGACGCGCACAAGCAGCGCCTGGTGGCGTGGTGCGAGGCGCGCGGCATCACGCTGATCGAGGACGATAGCTGCGCCGCCACCTACGAGGGCGAGACCCCGCTCGCGGCGGCCAAGACGTGGGATACAACGGGCAACGTGATCCACTGCGCCTCGCTCCACAAGGTGCTGGCACCAGGCATGCGGCTGGGCTGGATCGCCGCCGGCAAGTGGCAGGCGCGCGTGGAGATGCTCAAGTTCGGCCTGTCGCGCCCCAACGAGATGCTCGCGCAGATCGCCGTGGCCGATTTCATGGGCACCGGCGCGTTCGAGCGCCATCTGCGCCGCCTGCGCGAGCAGTTGCGCATCCAGCGCGAATGGATGGCGCAGGCTGTGGCGGGCAGCTTTCCGGCCGGCACGCGGCTCACGCTGCCGCGCGGCGGGCTGCACCTGTGGATCGAGTTGCCGGCCGGGATGTCGTCCGAAGCCGTCTTCGAGGAGGTATTGACCCATGGCATCCGAGTCATGCCTGGCTCGATGTTCTCGAATTCGAACCGCTTCGATCACTATCTGCGGCTCAACTGCGGCAATCCGCGCGAGCCGGCGCTCGAACGCGCGTTGGAAACCGTGGCCGGTGTGGTGCGTCGGCTGGCACCCTGACGCCGCCCTGCCCTCCCGCTCCCCCGCGCCCGGCACCGTTCTTGCGAGACTTCCGCTAGGATTTGTCCCAAAATGGCGGCGCCCTCGCCTATGCTTGTGCGCGGACACCGACTACCAGAACCAGGGAGAACAAACTTGGGCAGTGCACCCGCCGCTTCGCGGCTCGACGACGATTATCAAACGCTGTTTCAGCTCGCGCCTGTCTCGCTCTGGCTCGAGGACTTCAGCGCCGTGCGGCTGGCCTTCGATCAACTGCGCGCGGACGGGGTCACCGACCTGCGCGCCTATCTGCGCGAGCGCCCGGCCGAAGTGGCGCGCTGCTCGGCCCTGATCCGCGTGCTCGACGTCAACCGCCGCACGCTCGACCTCTTCCGCGCCGCCGACCTGGCGGACCTCGTCGCCAACCTCGACACCGTGTTCCGTGACGACATGTTCGACCAGCACGTCGAGGAACTTGGCCAGCTCTGGGACGGCGGCCGGCACTTCGCCAGCCAGACCGTCAACTACACGCTCGACGGCGAACGGCTCGACATCCGGCTCGACGCCACGGTCATGCCGGGCCACGAGCAGGACTGGTCGCGCGTGCTGTTGTCGATCGAGGACATCACCACGCGCGTGCGCAGCGAGCGCGACCTGCGCCGCAGCCAGCAATACGCTCAGGGACTGTTCGAACACTCGCCGGTCTCGCTCTGGGTGGAGGACTTCAGCGCGGTGAAGATGCTGCTGGACGAGGTGCGCGCGGCCGGCATCACCGATTTTCGGACTTTTCTGAATGTGCACCCGGACTTCGTCTCGCGCTGCATGCAGGAGATCCGCGTGCTCGACGTCAACCAGCAGACGCTGACGATGTTCGCCGCGCCGAGCAAGGACATCCTGCTGTCCCGGCTGGGCGACGTGTTCCGCGACGACATGCGCATCCACTTCGCCGAGCAGCTGATCGACCTCTGGCACGAAAAGCTCTGGCAGCAGCGCGAAGTTATCAACTACGCGCTCGATGGCCGCTCGGTGGACGTATTCATGCAGTGGTCGGTCTTCCCGGGCCGGGAGGCGGACTGGGATCAGGTGTTGGTGTCGCTGACCGACATCACCGCGCGCAAGAAGGCCGAGGCCTACGTCGAGTTCCTGGGCAAGCACGACGTGCTGACCAAGCTCTACAACCGCGCGTATTACGAGGATGAACTGGCGCGCCTGGGCCGCAAGGGTCCGTGGCCGGTCAGCGTGGTGGCGGTGGACCTCAATGGCCTGAAGCAGGTCAACGACCAGTACGGCCACGGCGACGGCGACGCGCTGCTGCGCCGCACGGGCGAGGTGCTCAAGAAAGCCGTGGGCGAGCAGGCCTGCGTGGCCCGCATCGGCGGCGATGAATTCATGGTTTTGCTACCCGGCAACGACGAACGCGGCGCAGCCACGGTGGTCGATCAGATCCAGCAGGTGGTGGAGCTGAACAACCAGTTCTATCCGGGTGCGCGGCTGTCGTTTTCGATTGGCGCCGCCACGTGCACGCAGGGCGACCGGCTGACCGATACGGTCAAGCTGGCCGACAGCCGCATGTACGAGGACAAGCGTGCGCACTACGAGGCCGTGGGCGCCGAGCGTCGGCGGACGGGTGCCGCCGAGCCCTGACTATCGGGAAATCGATCGCAAAAATCAGAGGAAAACGATCAGCGCGACGCCGCCGAGGATCAGCCCGAACTTGGTCACGTAGTAGACGTTCTTGTTCCAGGACTTGAAGCGGCGGCGGTACTGACCGCCCAGCCAGACGAAGCGGAACAGCTTGTTGATGGCGCCGGTCTGGTCGGATTCCTCGTTCGGCGAGCTGGCGGCCGTCATCACCTTGCGGCCCAACCAGTGGTTGACCGCGGCGGTCCAGCGATAGCGCATCGGACGCTCGATGTCGCAGAACAGGATCAGGCGATCCTTGTCGCTGCGGTTCTCGGCCCAGTGCAGGTAGGTTTCGTCGAACACCACGCCGTGGCCATCGCGCCAGCTATGGCGCTCGCCGTCCACCTCGATGAAGCAGCGGTCGTCGTTCGGCGTGGACAGTCCCAGGTGATAGCGCAGCGAGCCGGCAAACGGGTCGCGGTGCGGGTTCAGCTTGCCGCCCGGCGGCAGCTCGGCAAACATCGCCGCCTTCACGGTCGGCAGTTCGCGCAGCAGCGCCACGGTCTTCGGGCACAACGTCTCGGCGGACGGGTGCTGCGCCTCGTACCATTTCAGGTAGAAACGCTTCCAGCCGTACTTGAAGAACGAGTTGAAGCCGGCGTCGTCATTCTTGTCGGCGGCCTTGATCTTGCGCATCGCGACCAGGGCCAGGCCCTCGTCACGAATCTGCGGCCATGCAGCGCGCAGCTTCTCCAGGTCCGGGAACCGCTCGACGCCAATGTACGGCGTACGCGGCACGCCCGAGAACATGTACATGAAGCAGTTGACCGGCGCCACCAGCGCGGAGTGGTCGAGCAACTGGCGCATGAACGGCAGTCGCACCTTGCCGCGGAAATGCACATACAGGATGGCACCCAGATATGCAGCGACGATAATCCACTTGATCACGCGTAAAACCTCCAGAAATCAGGCCCAGGCCCGATTGAAGCCGGTATTTTATCCAAACGCCGGCCCCCGCGCATTGTGTGATGCACGGGCCGCTTTTTATCGCTGGAGGATTCACGCCCCGCCGCGCGACTGGCGGGCGATACGGTCGATCAGCGCCTTGGCGTCGTCGGGCAATCCCTGCAAGGTCAGCAGCCGCGCGTTGAGCACGATGTTCTCGAGCACGAGCTTGGCCGTGGACGCCCAGAGTGTCGCCAACAGCGCTTCCTGCGACATCCCCGACAGCTCCAGTTCCGTCGATCGTTCGGCGATCAGCTTGCAGGCGAGCGCCCGCAGCGCGTCATCGTCGAACGGCAGGTTGGCGTAGTCGATGGGGTCCGCACGCTCCACCTCCACCATCAGTTGCAGCAGCATATCCTCGGTCATCGGCAAACTCCTTAGGACGATTCTGATTTTACGCGGGCATCAAACCTGGAAATCGGCAGCCATGTCGGCATCGGTACGCGCGGCGAGCCGCCCCGACCGGCATGCTGCGGCGAAGGCCTCGTAGTCGCGGTCCACCTGGTCGGCATAGGCGTTGGCGTAGCCCACCAGCGCCTCGGCCATGGCGTCGCTGGTGCCCAGGTAGCCGCTGATCTCCGGCGCCAGGTTGCTCGCCTTGGCATGCGCGCGGGCCAGCGCCCGGCCGCACACGCGCCCGTAGCCGGTCAGCAGTTCGGCATCCATCAGTTCGATCTCGGCCGAGAATTTCATGTCGCGCAACTGCCGGGCGTAGAAGTGGCGGCCGGAGGGCCCCTTGGTCCAACCCAGGAACAGGTCGCTGGCGGCCTGCATCAGGCGCTGCCCTTCCACCACGCGCCGGCCCTCGTGCGTCACCGCCGGGGACTTGAAATAACGCGCCACCACCGATTGCGTGGCCTCCTTGAACTGGAGGAACAGCGGCTTGTCATGGCTGTCCGTGAGTAGCTGGATCAGGCAGCGCGTGCCCACGCTGCCCACGCCCACCACCTTGAAGGCGATGTCCTGGGAGATGAAATGCGAGAGCAGTTCGCGGCGATCGGCGGCCAGCGTGGAGGTGTAATCGCTGAAGCACTTGGCGATCACGTCGGCATCGACGCTCTTCTTCAGCCAGTCGTCGTCCTTCGTGAACAGCGTTTGCTCGCCCCGGATATGGAAGACGGCCGGCGGGGCGTCCAGGATGCGCCAGCGGTGCCCTGAGCGCGCGCTCAGCTTCGGCAGCAGGGTCTCATGCGTACGCGTGGCGGCACGCTCCATCGCGCGGCGGATCTCCTTCTGGGCCGTGGGGTTGAGTGCCTCGGCCAGCAGGCGGTCGAACGTAATGCGGTCGTACCAGGTTTCCAGCACGCCCATTTCCGCATACATGGCCATGCGGTCGCGATAGCTGTTGACCACTTCGCAGACCATATTGTCGGCGGCAGTCTTGCCGTGACGCAGGTGGCGCGCGGCGACGACCATGCTGGCGGTGAGCCGCTTCAGGTCCCACTCCCACGGGCCTGGACTGGTCTCGTCGAAATCGTTCACATCGAACAGCAGCGCGCGCTCGGGCGTGGCAAACCCGCCGAAATTCGAGAGGTGACAGTCGCCGCAGATCTGGATGGTCATGCCCGAGGCCGGCGTACCCGCAAGGTCGTGCGCCTGGACGATCGCGCTGCCTCGGAAAAATGTAAACGGGGACTGGATCATGCGCCCGTAGCGCAAGGGCACCAGCCGCTCCACCCGGCCAGCGCTGCTGGTCTCGAGTAGCGGAATCGGGTCCCGATCCACGTTGCCGACCGCTGCGTGTGTCCGTCGCGGCACCAGTTGGCGCAGGGCCTTGCCACGGGCGCGCCGTTCGTTCAGATCCGCTACATGTTCCACCATGCCTCCATGCCTTGGGCCGGGACAACGATTCAGGAAACAGCGATGTGCAGAGTATGTAACGAAGCTAAGACAAGCGTCGCCCAATGTCAATTTGGCAGCGCACGTCGCATGCATCACATTCGGCCGTGCCTTTGCGGAAAAATCAGACGCCTCCCTACAAAGGTGTCACAACTAAGCGTGTAAGCTTGGGTCTCATCTCGCAGCACTACAACAAGGAACCGTCGAGTCCATGACAAAGAATTTTCTTGCAGCCATGCGTCAGTACGTGTGGTTCAGGGGGGTGAAGCACCATGTGGTCCAGGGCGTGGAAGCCCTGGCCGACCTGCTCAAGTCCCCTTCCGTCGCCGCCCGTGCCGTGGCCGCGATCGTTTCCGAAACCGAACAAGGCGTGCAGGTGTGGGTCTCGTACTTCGGCAAGCCGATGGACCCGCATACGAACTACGTGCTCTGGCCCACGCGGGCGCTGAAGCCCGCCCGACGGCGCATCACGCCGCAACTGCCCCGGTCCTGATCCCGCCGGCCCTGCGTCTCACATCGCCTCTCTCAATCGTTCGACAAGGAGCAGCCATGCCCGAACCGCAACATGATGAAGCGCTGGTCAACAATTTTCTGGAGCGCGTGTCCGCGCTGTCGGTCAGCGCCTTCGATGGTGCTGACGTGACGCAGGAACTCACGCAACTGATGCGCGATGCATCGACCAAGCTGGGCGGCGGCGGCAATATCGCCGTGCTCAAGGGCCGCCTCACCGATCGTGCCGAGGCGGCGGAGCGCGAAGGCCAGCCGCAAGTGCGCGATACGTTCGCGAAGGCGGCGTCGCTGGTGCACGCGTAAGCGTCAGGCGTTGAAATTACGAACTTTGGAAAGTACTGCCAGGAACGCTCTGCCGTGATCGGCAGAGGTTTTTGAAGAGGGCTTCAGAGGTGTTGGTTGCGGGGGCAGGACTTGAACCTGCGACCTTCGGGTTATGAGCCCGACGAGCTGCCAACTGCTCCACCCCGCGTCCGAAGGAGATGGATTATGGGGGATCGTCCCGCATAAGGCAAACACTATTTCCACTTTCTGCACCGTGAAGAAGAACACGCCCGCGAAGGGCGTTTTCTTTTTGTGCATCACCGATGCGGATCATGCGATCCGCCGCACCGTGTGCGCGTCATCGAGATCATCGAGCGTCGAAGCGACGTAGCGGTTCACATGCTCGAGCGCCTCGAGCTTCGTATCGAAAGGATGGCTCGGAAAAGGATTGTGGCGAGCCATCAGGATTTCGCCGTCCACGCGCCGGATGATCTCGATCAGGATCCCCCACTTGCCCTTCGGCAAATGGATCACCTCGTAGACGATCTTGAATCCTTCATACTCGGACATGGTGGCTACCTCCGGTCTGCTGCAAGGCGCGAACATCGCGCTCCACATCCAGCCTAGGTGCCACCCCACCGATCAAAAATGATCAAGATCAAGTTCCGCCCCGACAGGCAGGTCACGCCGTGACATACGTCATTGCGCTACCCGCAAGGAACTTTGCTGTCTATCTGACCGGTCCTAAAAGTTTGTCGATGAGTGCATAGGCGGCACTGAAAGCCGCCACTTCGGCAGCGTGCCGCGTGGCAAATTCGTGGCCGCCGCTGGAGAGGATCTCCGTATCGCCGGTATCGGAGGGATCGACACCCTCCTGCGCGATGCGCACCTCGTAGCCGTACGTTTCCGTATCAGACACGCTGCCAGCCACGGCCTGCCGATGCGACGACAGCAGCACGTAGGCATCCATGCCCCGATAGCCCTCTACCCGCCATTCATCCTGGTTCATGCGCGTTCTCCGTGCGATCGACAAGGACCGATGCAGGTTTGAGCGGTATGCGGGCGGAGTGTTCCGGGAGGGAAGGGAAATGCGGGGAGGGAATGCAAAAAGGGCTTCCGTTTCCGGAAGCCCTTTTTGACTCGATAGGTGGTGCGGCTGGCAGGATTCGAACCCACGACCCCTTGGTTCGTAGCCAAGTACTCTATCCAACTGAGCTACAGCCGCACTCGAGAAATGAGATTATATAGAAGTTTTCAATTTTGTGAACCCCCTACGCCGCATTTTTTTCGCCCGGCGCGCTCCGGCCGCGCAACTTCCTATAATGACTACCCGAAGAAGTGATCCGGACCATGAACAAGGCTTTTGTCAAAGAGTCGTCGGACGATGATGACGACGACCTGCCCGAGGGCGCCACGCCGGTGCCTGCCGGCACCAAGAACTACATTACCGCCACGGGCTACAACCGCCTGCGCGACGAGCTGATGCACCTGATCGACGTGGACCGTCCCGAGGTGGTGCAGATCGTCTCCTGGGCCGCCTCCAACGGCGACCGCTCCGAGAACGGGGACTATCTCTATGGCAAGAAGCGGCTGCGCGAGATCGATCGCCGCATCCGCTTTCTCACGCGCCGGCTCGACAAGGCCGAAGTCGTCGACCCCTCGCTGCAGGGCGACAACGACCAGGTCTTCTTCGGCGCCACGGTCACCTATGCGAACCAGTCCGGCGACGAAACCACGATCACCATCGTCGGCATGGACGAGGTGGACCTCGACAACAACCATGTGAGCTGGATTTCGCCGATCGCCAAGGCACTGATCAAGGCGCGCGAGGGCGACACCGTGCCGCTGCGCACGCCGGCCGGGATGGAACAGATCGATATATTGGAAGTCCGTTACCCGGCGAAGGGCGCGGTGAACTAGGCGTCAGCCGTCGTTGCGGTCGCGGAAGATCCGGATCACGTCCGGGTTGCGCCGCAGCCCGCGCATCACGTTGGCCAGGTGCAGGCGGTTCTGGACCTGGATCACGAACTGCATGTACGTGGCTTCCTGGTGGCCGCCCTGCTGCTGCTCCATGGCCACGTGGGCCACGTTGGCGTCGGCGGCGGTCAGGTCCGCGGCCACGCGCGCCACGATGCCCTTCACGTTGCGCACCATGACCTTGATCGACACGTCGAAGGCGCGGGTCGTCTTCTTGGCCCACATGACCTCGATCCAGTGCTCCGGGTCCTTGCTGTGCAGCCGCTTGGCCACCTTGCAATCCTGCACGTGGATCTGCAACCCCTCGCCCTTGCCGAGATAGCCGACGATCGAATCGCCGGGAATCGGCCGGCAGCAGGCCGAGAAGATCATCGACATGCCTTCGTCGCCGGTAATCGGCACGGCCGGCGCTTCCTCGCCCGCGAAGGTCTGCACGGCAGCCAGCAGCGCGCTGTCGACGTCGCCGGACAGCTCCTGCAGCAGGATCTCCATGCGCCGCGCCACCACCGCCGGCACGCGGCGGCCGAGCGCCAGGTCGGCGAAGATGTCTTCCTTGTGCTTGTTGCCGGTCCACTGGATCATGCGATCCCAGACCGCCTGCGGCACCGCCTTGAGCTCGATGCCAAGCTGGCGCGCCGACTGCTCCAGCAGGCGTTCGCCCAGCTGGATGGCCTCGTCGAGCTTGGTCGTCTTCAGGTAATGTCGGATCGCCGCGCGCGCCTTGCCCGTGCGGACGAAGGCGAGCCACGCCGGATTTGGCTTCGAGTACGGCGCCGTGACCACCTCGACGATATCGCCGCTCTTCAGCTCGGTACGCAGCGGCAACAACTCGTTGTTGATCTTGACCGCCACGCACTGGTTGCCGAGGTCGCTGTGCACCGCGTAGGCGAAGTCCAGCGCGGTGGCGCCGCGTGGCAGCGCGCGGATATGGCCCTTCGGCGTGAACACGTAGACCGCGTCCGGGAACAGGTCGATCTTGACGTGCTCCAGGAACTCCTGCGAGTCGCCGGTCTGGCTCTGGATGTCCAGCAGCGACTGGAGCCACTGGTGCGCCTGCTGCTGGATATCGTTGGCGTGATCGGCCTGGTGCTTGTACATCCAGTGCGCAGCCACGCCGGCCTCGGCAATCTGGTGCATGCCGCGCGTGCGGATCTGGAACTCCACCGGCGTGCCGAACGGGCCCACCAGCGTCGTGTGGAGCGACTGGTAGCCGTTGATCTTCGGAATTGCGATGTAGTCCTTGAACTTGCCCGGCATCGGCTTGTACAAGCTGTGCAGCGCGCCCATCGCCATGTAGCAGTGCATCTGCGTTTCCACGACCACGCGGAAGCCGTAGACGTCCAGCACCTGCGAGAACGACAGCTGC
The DNA here is from genome assembly GCF_056395265.1 of Cupriavidus sp. 10L43_2. Taxonomy (NCBI): domain Bacteria; kingdom Pseudomonadati; phylum Pseudomonadota; class Betaproteobacteria; order Burkholderiales; family Burkholderiaceae; genus Cupriavidus; species Cupriavidus sp. 10L43_2. The sequence continues at coordinate 42,068 of NZ_JBFTJE010000005.1, read as the reverse complement.
TTGTCGTGCATCTTGCGATAGATGCTGTACAGCGTCTTTTCGCGCCCGGACAGCTCGGCCACGATGCCGGCGTCGGCCAGCGCGCGCTCGGCGGCTTCCAGGATGCGCTTGACCACCTCGCGCCGGTTGCCGCGCGCGGCCTTGACGGCCTTCTCGAGCGTAGCGTAGCGGAACGGCGAGCCCACCTTGAACGACAGTTCCTGGAGCTCGCGGTAAATCGTGTTGAGACCCAGCCGATGCGCGATCGGCGCGTAGATCTCCATGGTTTCGAGCGCGATCCGGCGCCGCTTCTCGGGCGGCACGAAATCGAGCGTCCGCATGTTGTGCGTGCGATCGGCCAGCTTGACCAGGATCACCCGCACATCGCGCGCCATCGCCAGCAGCATCTTGCGGAAGCTTTCCGCCTGCGCCTGCTCGCGGCTCTGGAATTCGAGCTTGTCCAACTTGGTCAGGCCATCCACCAGTTCCGCGACCTTGGGACCGAATTTCTCGGCCAGTTCGCTCTTGGTGATGCCCTGGTCCTCCATCACGTCATGGAGCAGCGCGGCCATGATCGACTGGACGTCCAGCTTCCAGTCCGCGCACAGTTCCGCCACCGCCACCGGGTGGGTAATGTACGGCTCGCCGCTCTGGCGGTACTGGCCCAGGTGGGCTTCGTCGGAAAACTGGAAGGCTTCGCGCACCAGCGCCTGATCGGCGGGCTTCAGGTAGGCGAGCGTCTCCATCAGCCGGGAGATGGAGATGACCTGCTGGCGCGGCGGGACGGCCGGCTGCGAGGTCGGACCGAAGAAGTGCCGGTATGACTGCGCCAGCACTGCGTCGATGAACAATTCGCCCGCCGGCGCGGCAGGCAGGGTGCCCTCGATGGGCTCGGCCACGAGGTCGTTGGCCAACCCAGCACGTGACTTGCCTTGCAGCGGCGGCACGACAGACCGTTCCCCGACGACGTTGTCGCCGAGCGGATCGGGCAGGTTCGGGGCGCCGGTTCGGGCGGTCATCGGCATCTGGCCAGACATGGTGCGCCTACCCCCGGGTGAACCCGGCGGCGCAGGCGGCAAGCCGACCGACACCGGCAGTGCGGAGGGCGTGGCAGGCAAAGGGGCGCCCGGGGCCACGCTGGCGGCGGCAACGGGGCCCGGTGCCGGCCGTTCGCCGTCCGTCCGTACGCCGGGCGGACCCGGCAGGACGATCGCGGGATGGATCGCGGACTTGGACGACGATGAAGACATGGGGGCGGCCCCTGGAATCCGGACGAATGCGCGGCTGAATCCGCACGTACGCGAGACAACGATGCACCACAGGCCGCCCTGGCAATCAGGTCGGTACCTTCTTCAGCATCTCGATGCCGACCTGACCGGACGCGATCTCGCGCAGCGCCACCACGGTGGGCTTGTCCTTGGCCTCAACCTTGGGCGTGTGGCCCTGCACCAGCTGGCGTGCCCGATACGTCGCGGCGAGCGCAAGCTCAAAGCGGTTCGGGATGTGTTTCAGACAATCTTCGACGGTAATACGCGCCATATTGAATCCACCTTGAGACAAAACCTGTTCGACAGGCCGTCATTTTACAGCACGCGGCCGAAAACGTTCCGGCCGACCCTTGGGCACCGACCTTCGGTCAGTGAATGCCCAGCTCGATGAACAGCTCGTTGTGACGTGCCTTCTGCGACGAAAAGCGCAGACGGGTGGCACGGACGACGTCTTTCAGCTGCGCCAGCGCGTCATCGAACACCTCGTTGATGATGACGTAATCCGATTCCGACGCATGCGACATTTCGCTGCCCGCGGCCAGCAGGCGGCGCACGATCACGTTCGGCTCGTCCTGGCCGCGTTTCTTGAGCCGCTCCTCGAGCGCGGTCAGCGACGGCGGCAGGATGAAGATCTCCACCGCGTTCGAGAACCGCTTGTGCACCTGCTGGGCGCCCTGCCAGTCGATTTCGAGCAGCACGTCGTTGCCCTGGGCCATCTGCTGCTCGATCCAGACCTGGGACGTGGCGTAGTAATTGCCATGCACCTCGGCCCATTCCAGGAATTCTCCCCGGTCGCGCGCGACGCGGAACTCGTCCACGGTCGTGAAATGGTACTCGCGGCCGTTTTGCTCGCCCGGGCGCGGCTTGCGCGTGGTGTGCGAGATCGACAGGCGGATGGCCGAATCCTGCGACAGCAGCTTGTTCACCAGCGTGGACTTGCCGGCCCCGGACGGGGCCACCACCATGAACAGGTTGCCGGGGTAGGCGGTGTCGATGGCGACGTGCGGCGCGGACTGGGACGCGGTGTGGGACGTTTCACTCATGGTTTAGGACTTATTCGAGATTCTGGATCTGTTCGCGCATCTGCTCGATCAGCAGCTTGAGCTCCATCGACGCATCGGCCAACTCCTTGGCGGCGGCCTTCGAGCCGAGCGTGTTCGCCTCGCGGTTCAGCTCCTGCATCATGAAGTCGAGCCGCTTGCCGACCTGCCCACCCTTCTTCAGGATATGCCGCGTTTCGTTGAGGTGGGCCTGCAGGCGCGACAGTTCCTCGGCAATATCGATGCGGATGCCGTACACCGTGGCTTCCTGGCGAATGCGCTCGCCGATCTCGTCGCGGCTCATCGACGGCATGCCGGACGGCGCGGCCAGGTTGAACGCCTCCTGGAGGCGCTCGGTCAGCTTTTCCTGATGATGGGCGATCAGTTGGGGGATGGTCGGCGTCAGGCGCTCGACGATGGCCAGCATCGCGTCGATGCGCTCCATCAGCGTGGCCTTGAGGGCCTCGCCCTCGCGCCGGCGCGCTTCGAGCAACTGGTTCAGCGCCTCACGGGCGGCACCCGTGACGGCCTCGCGCAGGGATTCCTGCGACAGTTCCGGCTCGACCAGCACGCCGGGCCAGCGCAGGATCTCGCCCATGCGCAGCGAACCGGCGCCGCTGAAGGTGGCGGCCACGGTGGACTCCAGCGCGCGGATCTGGTCCAGCAAGCCCTGGTTCAGCGCCAGCGTGGCGCCGCCGGTATCGGTGCGCTGCAGGTTGATACGGCATTCCAGCTTGCCGCGCGACAGCTCGCCCATGAGCATCTCGCGCAGGGCGGGCTCGAACGCGCGGCATTCCTCGGGGGCGCGGAACAACAGGTCGAGAAAACGCGAATTGACAGTCCGGAATTCCACCGAAACCGATGCGGTCCGGCCGCTGGGCTCGCCCTTGGCGTTTGTCAGCGGCGCCTGGCGCGTCGCCAGGCCATACCCTGTCATGCTGTGGATCATTGTCGGTTATCTCGCGTAAGAGTCGGAAAGGGTCGAAATACGGGTAAATCGGAGCGGTTATCGCGCCCGCCGGGGCGCGCAAAGCCAGCACCGGGGCGGGGGCGCCGGCAGCGCGCCGGCCGGGCAGAAAATCAACGAAAAATCCGGTTGGAAAACGCGGATTTTTGGCAACAGTCCCCGCTAATGTTTTCTTTACAAGTGATCGATTAGCCGGGAGAATCCGGGAGCAAATGAGGTCCCGAATCCTATGACAGAGTCCAAGGGCGCTAACCAACCCAAGAGTGCGCCGCTGCCCATCGGCACGCTGCTGGCCAACTACCGTATTGTAAAGAAGTTGGCCAGCGGGGGGTTCAGTTTCGTCTACCTCGCCACCGATGAAACCGGCGCCCCGGTGGCCATCAAGGAATACCTGCCGTCCTCGCTGGCCCGCCGCAACCCGGGCGAGCTGATTCCGGTCGTCCCGGAAGAGAACGCGGCCTCGTTTCGCCTGGGCCTGAAATATTTCTTCGAGGAAGGGCGCTCGCTGGCGCGCATTTCCCATCCGAGCGTGGTGCGCGTGGTGAATTTCTTCCGCGAGAACTCCACGGTCTACATGGTCATGAACTACGAGCTGGGCAAGACGCTGCAGGAGCATATCCTGCAGGCCCGGCAGCAGGGCAAGCCCAAGGTGCTGCGCGAGCGGTTCATCCGCAAGGTGTTCCACGACCTGATGAGCGGCCTGCGCGAAGTCCATATCCACAAGCTGCTGCACCTGGACATCAAGCCCGGCAATATCTACCTGCGCGAGGACGAATCGCCGATCCTGCTCGACTTCGGCGCCGCGCGGCAGATCCTGACCATGGAAGCCGCCCGCTTCCAGCCGATGTACACCCCCGGTTTCGCCGCACCCGAACTCTACGGCAAGCACAGCGACCTCGGCCCCTGGACCGACATCTACAGCCTGGGCGCCACGCTCTACGCCTGCATGGCCGGCATGCCGCCGCAGGAGGCCAACCAGCGCGAGAAGGAAGACCGCATGGGCGAGTCGATCTCCCGGCTGCGCGCCACCTATACCAACGGGCTGGTGGACCTCGTCGAATGGTGCCTCCGGCTCACGCCGTCCGAGCGCCCGCAAAGCGTGTTCCGCCTTCAGAAGGAGTTGCGCGACCAGAGCAACGCGCTGGGCGAGCAATCGGCCGCCGCGGCGGCAGCCAACCCTGCTGGGCCCGTTACCGAACGCATGAACGCGACGAGCCGCTTCATGACCTTGCTGCGCCGCCGCGACGACACCGCCACGACGCAGAGCGGCGATTAAATCACTACGCGTCGGCCCCGCGCACCCGCCGGGCTGACCCTGACCGAACTCACGACAACATGCGATTCTCCGTCTACCAGGAAAGCCGGAAAGGCGGCCGCCGTATCAACCAGGACCGCATGGGCTACTGCTTCACGCGCGATGCCCTGCTGATGGTGCTGGCCGACGGCCTGGGTGGCCATGCGCTGGGCGAAGTCGCCGCGCAGCAAGCCCTGCAGACGCTGGCGCGCCAGTTCCAGACCCAGGCCCGCCCGGCCATCCGCAATCCGGCGGACTTCCTCCAGGACACGGTCATGCTGGCGCACCGCGAGATCCATCGCTATGCCGAAGCCAACCGCCTGGCGGACGTGCCGCGCACCACCGTGGTCTGCTGCCTGATCCAGAACGGCCAGATCCACTGGGCCCACGCCGGGGACTCGCGCCTGTACCTGATCCGCAAGGGCACCCTGCTCACCCGCACCCGGGACCACTCGAAGATCGAAAACCTGCTCCAGCAGGAGCGCGTGCTGCCGATGGACGTCGCCAACCACCCCGAGCGCAACAAGCTCTACAACTGCCTCGGCTCGCCCAACCTGCCGCTGATCGACATCGGCGGCCCGGTGCGCCTGGAACCGGGCGACGTGGCGATGCTGTGCTCGGACGGCCTGTGGGGCGCGCTGGAGGAGAAGGTCATTGTCGACCGGGTGACCAGCCTGTCGGTGGTGCACGCCATCCCGGACATGATCGAACAGGCGCTTCAAAACGCCGGCGAAGGTGCCGACAACACCACAGCCATCGCCATGATGTGGGAAGCCGACGCCACCGTGCCGAACGACGACGCCGTGCTGACCGACACCCTGCCGCTGAACGCCTTCACCACGTCGATCCTGGAACGGACGGGCAACGAGAGCGACCTGCTGTCCGAGGAAGAGATCGAACGGTCGATTGCCGAGATCCGCGCCGCGATCGACAAGACCACCAATTTCATGCGCTGAGGTATCGCGCACGGGACTCCGGCGGGCACGCATGGCCCGCCGGCGTTAGAATCGCGGTCTCACCCGATTCCAACGAAAGATCCCCATGCGACCCAGCGGACGCGCAGCCGATGCGCTGCGACCCATCACCCTGACCCGCCAATACACCCGCCACGCGGAAGGTGCCGTGCTGAGTGCCTTTGGCGATACCAAGGTGCTGTGCACGGCCAGCGTGCTGGCCAAGGTGCCGCCGCACAAGAAAGGCAGCGGCGAAGGCTGGGTCACGGCCGAGTACGGCATGCTGCCCCGCGCCACGCACACCCGCTCCGACCGCGAGGCCGCGCGCGGCAAGCAGACCGGCCGCACGCAGGAGATCCAGCGCCTGATCGGCCGCGCCATGCGCACGGTGTTCGACCTCGGCGCGCTGGGCGAGTACACCATCCATCTCGATTGCGACGTGCTCCAGGCCGACGGCGGCACCCGCACGGCCGCCATCACCGGCGCCTTCGTGGCCGCCCATGACGCCGTGAGCAAGATGCTGGCCGATGGCCTGATCGCAAAAAGTCCAATTCTTGACTTCGTGGCCGCGGTCTCCGTGGGCATGGTCGACGGCGTCCCCGTGCTCGACCTGGACTACGCCGAGGACAGCAGCTGTGACACCGACATGAACGTGGTCATGACCGGCAGCGGCGGCTTCGTCGAAGTACAGGGCACCGCCGAAGGCGTGCCGTTCAGCCGCGCCGACCTCGACGCCATGACGCGCCTGGCCGAAGCCGGCATTGCCGACCTCGTGCGCCACCAGAAGCTGGCGCTCGGCCTGTAAGCGACGAGAAACGTGCAAAGCAAAAGGGGATGACGATGCAACGCCTTGTGCTGGCCTCCAACAATCCCGGCAAGCTGAGCGAGTTCGGCGCGCTGCTGATGCCGCTTGGCATCGACGTGGTGCCGCAGGGCGACCTTGGCATTCCCGAAGCCGAGGAACCGCATCCGACCTTCGTCGAGAACGCGCTGGCCAAGGCGCGCCACGCCAGCCGCCTCGCCGGCATGCCGGCGCTGGCCGACGACTCGGGCATCTGCGTGGACGCGCTGGACGGCGCGCCGGGCGTGTACTCGGCCCGCTACGCGCAAAGCGTGGGCAAGCCGAAGTCCGACGCAGCCAACAACGCGCACCTGATCTCGCAGCTGGCCGGCAAGCTCAATCGCCACGCGCATTACTACTGCGTGCTGGTGCTGGTGCGCCATGCCGACGACCCGCGCCCGATCATCGCCGAAGGCACCTGGGCCGGCGAGGTGGTCGATGCCCCGCGCGGCGCCGGCGGTTTCGGCTATGACCCGCATTTCCTGCTCCCGCGCATCGGCAAGACGGCCGCCGAACTGAGCGCGGAAGAGAAAAACGCCATCAGCCATCGCGCGCTGGCGCTCCAGGGGCTGGTGGCCCGGCTCCAGGCGGCCAGCCTGAAGGTTCGCGCATGATTCCGATTCACCCCGTCAGCAGCGGCAAGCCGGCTGTCTCGGCTCCCGTCTCTCCCGCCGACAACCAGCAACTCTGGCTCAAGCCGGGCCAGATCGCCCTGCCCGGCTCCCCGCCGCTCTCGCTCTACGTCCACATCCCGTGGTGCGTGCGCAAGTGTCCGTATTGCGATTTCAACTCGCACGCGGCGCCGGGCACCGTCGGCGGACAAGACAGCCACGACATCCCCGAAGACGCCTACCTCGACGCCCTGCGCGCCGACCTGGAACAATCGCTGCCGCTGGTCTGGGGCCGCCCCGTGCATACGGTGTTCATCGGCGGGGGCACGCCGAGCCTGCTGTCCGCCGCCGGCATGGACCGGCTGCTGTCGGATATCCGCGCACTGCTGCCGCTCGATGCCGACGCCGAGATCACGATGGAAGCCAACCCCGGCACCTTCGAGGCCGAGCGGTTCGCGAGCTATCGCGCGAGCGGCATCAACCGGCTGTCGATCGGCATCCAGAGCTTCAGCGACCGGCATCTCCAGGCGCTGGGCCGCATCCACGGCGAGCGCGAGGCGCGCGCGGCCATCGACATCGCGCAGGCCAGCTTTGACAACGTGAACCTCGACCTGATGTACGCGCTGCCGGGCCAGACCGTGGAGGAATGCGTGCGCGACCTCGAAGCGGCGCTGGCCTATGGCACCACGCACCTGTCGATGTACCACCTGACGCTGGAGCCGAACACGCTGTTCGCCAAGTACCCGCCCGCACTGCCGGACGAGGACATCGCCTACGAGATGCAGGACATCATCGACGCCCGCACCGGCGAGGCCGGCTTCCGCCACTACGAGACCTCGGCCTACGGCAAGCCGCACCGGGAGGCGCGGCACAACCTCAATTACTGGCGTTTTGGCGATTACCTCGGCATCGGGGCGGGCGCGCACGGCAAACTGTCGTTCCCGCACCGGGTACTGCGCCAGATGCGGCACAAACACCCCGCCACCTACATGCGCGAGGCGATGGCCGGCAACGCCGTGCAGGAATCACGCGATGTGAGCGCCGACGAACTGCCGTTCGAGTTCATGCTCAACGCGCTGCGGCTGACCGACGGCGTGCCGGCATCGAGCTTTCACGACTACACCGGCCTGCCGCTGCACACCATCAGCAAGACGCTGGCCGAGGCCGAGAAGAAGGGCCTGCTGGAAGCCGACCTCGCCACGATCCGCCCGACCGAACTGGGCCGGCGCTTCCTGAACGACCTCCAGGAGATGTTCCTGAAGGACTGAGCCGGCGCCCTCCTGCCCCAATGAAAAAAGCCACGCATGTCGCGTGGCTTTTTTCGTAGAACTACGAAGTACGTACTCAGTACGGCGTGGCCATATCGTTGGCCACACGCGCCCGGTCGCCCACGCGCAGGTTGCCGATATTGCTCTGGGTCACGGTGGCCATCCGGCCATCGTCCAGCCGCACGTTCACGCGATACACGGTCTGCGTATTGCTGCCCGCCCGCTTCTCGATCTGGTTGCCGGCCACGGCGCCCGCCACGGCACCGCCGATGGTCGCCACGGTCTGGCCACGCCCGCCGCCGATCTGGTGACCGAGCAGGCCGCCCGCCGCGCCGCCGATCACGGTGCCGAGCAGGCCCGAGCTGCCTTGCGTGGAGTTGATCGGCTCGATCGACTCCACGCGGCCCGTGAACACCGAGCCCGCCGGAGCCTGGTAGGTGCTCTGGTTCGGGTCCTGATAGCCCGTGTTCGGCGGGGCGTTGTTGTAGTTGCCATAGCCGTTGTAGCCGGGCTGCGCGCACCCTGCCAGGGTGGCCGCACAGGCCAGCGCGCCAAGGGCCAGCCATGATTTGCTGCGATGTTGCTGCATGGATAAGTCCTCCTCTATCGCTTGTTTGACATGCCAACGCGCGGTGGGCAGGCGCCGCGCGTCCTGCCAATATGAGGCGAACCGGCTCACAAGGTTCCGCTGTGTCCGACAAACACCGACACCGCAGACAAGGCGATTGACGAGGGCATCACACTACGGGCCGCCGCCACCTTGTATAATGCGGCCCTCCAAGGAAGCGTGGCCGAGTGGTTTAAGGCAGCAGTCTTGAAAACTGCCGATGGGGTGACCCATCCGTGAGTTCGAATCTCACCGCTTCCGCCAGACAATAAAAAACCCCGCCATTCAGGCGGGGCGAAGGACTGCAGTGGAGCATTGACCCCCCACGGTGATTCGGTCCTGCCGCTTACTCCAGCGTGATCTTGCCCTGCTCGATCACGGTCTTCCAGCGCTTCAGTTCTTCGTTCTCGAACTGGACGAACTGCTCCGGCGTGTTGGCGACGATCTCGAAGCCCTGCTCGCCCAGCTTCTTCTGCATCCCCGGCTCCTTGAGCGCGCTGACCAGCGCGCCGTGCAGGCGCGACTTCACGTCGGCCGGCAGGCCCTTCGGGGCGGCCACGGCCTGCCACGAATAGACTTCCACATCCTTGACGCCGGCCTCGGCCATCGTCGGCACGTCCGGCAGCAGCGCCGAGCGCTTGTCCGACGTAATCGCCAGCGCGCGCAGCTTGCCCGTGCGGATGTGCTGGATGACCGCGTTGAGGTTCTGGAACGAGACATCGACCTGGCCCGCGAGCAGGTCCGAGATGGCCGGCGCACCGCCCTTGTACGGCACGTGCAGGCCATCGGTACCGCTTTTCTGCCAGAACAGCGCCGCGGTCAGGTGGTCAGACGACCCCGCGCCCGAAGTAGCGAAGCTCACCTTGCCCGGGTTCTTCTTCATATGCGCAACCAGCTCGGCCAGGTTCTTGGCCGGGAAGTTCGGGTTGGCCACCAGCACGTTCGGCGCGCGCACGGCCACCGTCAGCAGGTCGAAGTCCTTGGCCGGGTCGTAGGCCAGGTTCTTCTGGAGGAACGGGTTGACCGCGTACACGCCGATCGAGGCCACCAGCAGGGTGTAGCCGTCGGCCGGGGCACGCTTGACGAAGGTCGCGCCGATCGCGCCCGTGGCGCCGGGGCGATTGTCGATCACGAACGGCTGGCCCAGCTTGTCGTTGAGCGGCTGCGCCAGCACGCGGGCGATGGTGTCTGACGACCCACCGGCCGGGAACGGCACCACCATCGTCACCGCCTTCTGCGGCCAGGCCGTGCCAGCCGCCACGGCCGCACTGCTGACCGTGGCGCCCACGGCCAGGGCGACGAATACACCGGCAATCCGGCGGAACAGCGTCTTCTGTTTCAGCATTGTCTTGTCTCCTGTCTTACTGTCTTATCTTTAATGCTTGAATCCGTGATCGGACGCGTTACCGGACCATGCACGGCGCCTTGTTGTTGAACTTCCACCCCGGGATCAGGAACTGCATGGCGATGGCGTCATCGCGTGCGCCCAGACCCTTCTCCTGATAGAGACGGTTGGCGCGTGCCAGCGCGTCCATGTCGAGTTCCACACCCAGCCCCGGCGTCTTGGGCACCTGCACCAGGCCGCCCTCGATCTTCAGCGGGCTGCGCGTCAGGTGCTCGCCGTCCTGCCAGATCCAGTGCGTGTCGATGGCGGTGACGCGGCCCGGCGCGGCGGCGGCCACGTGGGTGAACATCGCCAGCGAAATATCGAAATGGTTGTTCGAGTGCGAACCCCAGGTCAGGCCCCACTCCGCGCACATCTGCGCCACGCGCACCGAACCCTGCATGGTCCAGAAGTGCGGGTCGGCCAGCGGAATGTCCACCGAGTGCAGGCGCACCGCGTGGCCCATCTGGCGCCAGTCCGTGGCAATCATGTTGGTGGCGGTCGGCAGGCCGGTGGCGGTGCGGAACTCGGCCATGATCTCGCGGCCCGAATAGCCGTCTTCAGCGCCGCAAGGGTCTTCGGCGTAGGCCAGGATGCCGTGCTTGTCGCGGCACAGGCGGATCGCGTCGGCCAGCAGCCAGCCGCCGTTCGGGTCCAGCGTCACGCGCGCCTTGGGGAAGCGCTCGTGCAGCGCGATGATGGCTTCCATCTCCTCGTCGCCGCTCAGCACGCCGCCCTTGAGCTTGAAGTCGTTGAAGCCGTAGCGCTCGTACGCGGCCTCGGCCAGACGGACGACGCCCTTGGCGTCCATCGCCACTTCATTGCGCACGCGGAACCATTCGTTGTCGCCATCGGGCTCGGTGCGGTAGTCGAGCGTGGTCTTCTGGCGGTCGCCCACATAGAAGAGGTAGCCGAGCATCTCCACGGCGTCGCGTTGCTGGCCCTCGCCGAGCAGCGCGGCCCCGGGCACCTGCAGGTGCTTGCCGAGCAGGTCGAGCATCGCCGCCTCGATCGCCGTGACGGCGTGGATGGTGATGCGCAGGTCGAAGGTCTGCAGGCCACGGCCGCCGGCGTCGCGGTTGGCGAACGTCGCACGCACCTTGTTCAGCACGGCCTGGTACTGGCCGATCGGCTGCCCAACCACCAGCGGACGCGCATCCTCCAGCGTCTGGCGAATGCCCTCCCCGCCCGGCACCTCGCCCACGCCGGTATTGCCGGCGCTGTCCTTGAGGATCACGATATTGCGGGTGAAGTACGGGCCGTGCGCGCCGGACAGGTTCATCAGCATGCTGTCGTGGCCCGCCACGGGGACGACAGTCAACTCGGTGACGACGGGCGTGACGCCGCCGGCGGCATGTTGGGATGCGGTCATGTGGATCTGTCTCCGAAAACGCGTTTCAGGGTGATGCCGGGTTCGCGCTCCACATCGAGACTGCGCCCTGCTTGTGATGTTTGGCCGCCATACGCAACAGATCGATGCCGATTATGGCAAGGGGTTCTCGCAAACCTGTGCGTTATCTGTCATCGTATGACTTACGACGCAGTATAATGAGCGCATCTTGCGACGGTCAATACCTCAGTTTCCCCTACCCATGTCCAATGTCCCGATAACTTCGCCCGCTCCCCTGCGCCGCCGCGGCCGCACGCTTGCCGAGGAAGTAGTGGGTAACCTGACCGAGAGCATCCAGCAGGGCCAGATCAAGCCCGGCGACAAGCTGCCAACGGAATCCGAGATCATGGCCACGCTCGGCGTGAGCCGCACAGTGGTGCGCGAGGCACTTTCGCGCCTGCAAGCCAGCGGCCTGGTCGAGACCCGCCATGGCATCGGCACCTTCGTGCTGGCCCGCCCGGTGGAGACCCATTCGCCGTTCCGCATCGACCCCTCGGCCATGGTCACGGCCATGGACGTGCTGGCGATGCTGGAATTCCGCGTCAGCCTGGAAGCCGAGGCCGCGAGCCTGGCCGCCACGCGGCGCAGCGACGAGCAGCTCACGGCCATCCGCCGCGCGCTCGACGACATGAAACGCAAGGCTTCCGAAGGCAGCGACGCCGTGGGCTCGGATTTCGAGTTCCACCTGTCCATCGCGCGCGCCACCGGCAACCGCTATTTCACGGACATCATGGGCCACCTCGGCACGATGGTGATTCCGCGCAGCCGCCTGCAGGTCAGCACGCCCGAGCGCGAGCAGTACCTGGAGCGCGTCAACTTCGAGCACGAAAGCATCTACGATGCGATTGAGCGCCGCGACCCCGAGGCCGCCAAGGCCGCCATGCGCATGCACCTGACCAACAGCCGCGAGCGCCTGCGCAAGGCTTCTGCCCTGGCAGGCTCCTCCGCTTCTTCCGCCTGACGCCATGCGCGCGGCCCCTTCGGTAATTGGGGGCGGCGCGGTTGCGGGCGACTTTCCGATGTCATATGATGTCTTATGACATGTTTCTGATACGACGCAGGATCGATACACCATGACTCTTACCGGCGAGATGCTGATCGGCGCGAATGCCGTACGCGGCACCGAAGACACTTTCCAGGCCATCAACCCGGCCACGGGCGAGACCCTGACCCCGACGTTCCACGGTGGCAATGCCGCCGATGTGGACCGCGCCTGCCAACTGGCCGAGGCGGCTTTCGACACGTATCGTGCGACCACGCCCGAGCAGCGCGCGCGCTTCCTCGAATCGATCGCCGAAGGCATCGAGGCACTGGGCGATGAACTGGTCCAGCGCGCGCACGCCGAGACGGCGCTGCCGATCGCCCGCCTGCAGGGCGAGCGCGGCCGTACCGCCGGCCAGCTGCGCCTGTTCGCACGTGTGGTGCGCGACGGCCGCTGGCAAGACGCCACGCTCGACAGCGCCCTGCCCGAGCGCACCCCGCCGCGCCCCGACCTGCGCATGCAGAACATCCCCGTCGGTCCGGTGGCCGTGTTCGGCGCCAGCAACTTCCCGCTCGCGTTCTCGGTGGCCGGTGGCGATACCGCTTCCGCGCTGGCCGCAGGCTGCCCGGTGGTCGTCAAGGCCCACCCGGCGCACCCGGGCACCTCGGAACTGGTCGGACGTGTGATTCAAAAGGCAGTTGCCGATAACGGCCTGCCGGAAGGCGTGTTCTCGCTCGTGATGGGCGCCGGCATCGCCATCGGTACCGCGCTGGTCGCCCATCCGGTGATCCAGGCCGTGGGCTTCACCGGCTCGCGCACGGGCGGTATGGCGCTGGTCAAGGTCGCCAACGAGCGTCCGCAGCCGATTCCGGTCTACGCCGAGATGAGCAGCATCAACCCGGTCTACCTGCTGCCCGAGGCACTGGCCGCGCGCGGCGAAGCCATCGCACGTGACCTGGTGGATTCGCTGGTGATGGGCGTAGGCCAGTTCTGCACGAACCCCGGCCTGCTGCTGGCCATCGAAGGCCCGGCGCTGGACGCCTTCCGCGCCGCCGCCGTGGCAGCGGTGTCGGCCAAGGCCGCCGGCACGATGCTGACGCCGGGCATCCATCAGGCGTTCGAGCGTGGCGTGGCGCAACTGTCCGCCGTGGAAGGCCTGACCCGCCCGGGTTGCGGCCTGGCAGGCACGGGGCCGAACCAGGCCCGTCCGGCGTTCTTCGAGACCTCCGCCGAACGCTTTATCGCCGATCACCGCATGCATGCCGAAGTGTTCGGCCCGTCGACGGTGCTCGTCACCTGCCGCGACGTGGACACGCTGCTGGCCGTCACCCGCATCCTGGAAGGCCAGCTGACGGCCACAGTGCAGGCCGATGCCGGCGATAAGGCCGTGGCCGCGCGCCTGCTGCCGGCGCTGGAACGCAAGGTGGGCCGCGTGCTGTTCAACGGCTACCCGACCGGCGTGGAAGTGTCGTTCGCGATGGTGCACGGCGGCCCGTTCCCGGCCACGTCGGACACCCGCACGACCTCGGTGGGCGCTTCGGCGATCGACCGCTTCCTGCGTCCGGTGTGCTACCAGAACGTGCCGGCCGCCCTGCTGCCGGCCGCCGTGCAGGATGGCAACCCGCTGAACCTGTGGCGCCTGAAGGACGGCGAACTCGGCCGCGCCTGAGCCGCGTCGTTGTTCTGATGGACGAAAAAACGGCCGCGCAAGCGGCCGTTTTTCATGGCGGAGGGCGCTCCAGCCGCGATCAGGCGATCAGGCGGCCACCCGCATCGGCGCCGAACTCGGCGTGGTGACGGGCGACGACACCGGCGGCGGAATCACCGGCGCATTGCCGCGCGAGCGCCCCGAGCTCAGGTAGTCGGCAATCGACTCCTGCGTGACTTCGCCCAGGTAGACACCATCGCCGTCCACCACGGGCAGCCAGCTCGTGTTGTGCTGGTACATGCGCGACAGCACGATGCGCAGGTGCTCGTCGAACGCGGCGCTGACCGCGAACGGGCGCAGCACATCGGCGCAGCTACCGCCCTTGGCCAGCGCGTTGCGCACGTCGCGGCGCGTGACGTAGCCCAGCGCGCGCTGCGCCTCATCGATCACAGGCAGGTGGCGCACGTCGGCTTCGTCCATCACGCCGAACGCTTCGGCCAGCGACATGTCCGGACGGCAGCTCGGCGGCATCGTCGCCGCATCGCCCGCGCGCACCAGCAGCAGGCGCTTGAGCGTGTTGTCATGGCCGACGAAGGCCTGCACGAAGTCGTCCGCCGGATGGGCCAGCAGCGCGTCCGGATGGTCGAACTGCACCAGTTGCCCGCGCCGGAACACGGCCACCTTGTCGCCCAGCTTGATCGCCTCGTCGATGTCGTGCGACACCATGATCACGGTCTTGCCGAGCTGCCGCTGCATCTGGAAAAACTCGTTCTGGATGCTCTCCCGGTTGATCGGGTCCACCGCGCCGAACGGCTCGTCCATCAGCAGCACGGGAGCGTCCGCCGCCAGCGCGCGGATCACGCCGATGCGCTGCTGCTGGCCGCCCGACAGCTCGCGCGGGTAGCGCCCCAGCATCTTGTCCGGGTCGAGCTGCACCATCGACATCAGCTCCCGGGCGCGCTCGCGGCAGCGGCGCTTGTCCCAGCCGAGCAGGCGCGGCACGACCATGATGTTTTCCTCGATCGTCATGTTCGGGAACAGGCCGATCTGCTGGATCACATAGCCGATCTTGCGGCGCAGCGCCACGCCGTCGATACCGGCGGTGTCCTCGCCCTCGATGCGGACCGTGCCCGAGGTGGGCTCGATCAGCCGGTTGATCATCTTGAGCGTGGTGGTCTTGCCGCAGCCCGAGGGGCCCAGGAAGACGCAGATCTCGCCCTTGGGTACCGTCATCGAGACGGCGTCCACGGCGCGCACTTCCGTGCCGTCCTTCTGGTGGAAAGACTTGGTGAGTTGGTCGAGTTCGATCATGGTTGGCGGATTCCTTTCGGCGTCAGCGCGCGCTGCAGGGCTTGCAGGCCGGCGTCCGCCACAATGGCGAGCACGCTGACGAGGACCGCGCCCACGGCCAGCTTGCTCATGTTGCTCTGGCTGATCGCTTGCAGGATCAGCACCCCAAGGCCACCGGCGCCAATGATGGCGGCAATGGTGGCCACGCCGATGTTCATCACCACGGCCGTGCGCACGCCGCCCAGGATCACCGGCACGGCCAGCGGCAGGTCCACCAGCCGCAGGCGCTGCCAGGTGGTCATGCCGATGCCACGGCCGGCCTCCTGGATGCCGGGATCGACATTGGCCAGCGCCGTGTAGGTGTTACGCATGATCGGCAACAGCGAGTACAGGAACACGGCGGTCACGGCCGGCACGTAGCCGAGCGCGTGGCCGAAGCGCGCGAAGATCGGGATCATCAACCCGAACAGCGCGATGGACGGCAGCGTCAGCACCACCGTGGCCAGCGCCAGCAGCGGCGTGGCCAGGAAGCGGTGACGCGTGATCAGGATGCCGAGCGGCACGCCGATCAGGATGGCCAGCCCCACGGCGGAGCCCACCAGCGCCAGATGCTCGCCGGTCAGCCGCAGCAGCGTCGGCCAGCTATGCGCGAGATAAGTCAGCAAATCCATGGGCGGCTCCTCAAATCAGTCCGTGGCTGCGCAGGAAGTCTCCTGCCACCTTGTCCACCGGCTGCTGGCCGATATCGACCTGATAGTTCATGTCGGTCATCGCCGCGTTGTCCAGCTGGGCGGACAGCGCGTTGAGCAGGCCGGCCAGTTCCGGCCGCTTGTCGAGCACAGCCTTGCGCACCACGGGCACGGCGTTATACGGCGGGAAGAAGTGCAGGTCGTCTTCCAGCAGCACGAGGTCGAAGCCCTTCACGCGGCCATCGGTGGTGTAGACCAGGCCCAGATCGACCTGATTGTTCTTGAGCGCGGTGTAGACCAGGCCGGGATCGAGCTGGATCACGTCCTTGCGGCCCAGCGGCAGCTGGTAGGCGGCCTTGAGCGGCTCCAGGCCGTCCGGGCGCGCGGCGAACTCCATGTCCACGGCGAACGGGCGGGCCTTGTCATCGGCGGCCTTCTCGCGCAGCTTGGCGGCGTAGGCCGACAGCGTGGTCAGGCCCGGCTCGGCGCGCTCCTTCGGCATGGCCAGCGCGTAGGTGTTGTTGACCTTGGAGGCGTCCAGCCAGATCAGACCCTTGGCGGCGTCCAGCTGCTTCACGCGTGCGTAGCTCTGCTCGGCGTCCAGCTTTTCCTCGACCTTGTTGAAGACGATCAGCGCGGTGCCGGTGTAGTCCCACACCACGTCCAGCTGGCCGGACTCCATGGCCTGGCGCATCAGCGTGCTGCCCAGGCCCGAGGTGACTTCCGTGTTGATGCCCTTGGCGCGCAGGTACTGCGTGGTCATCGACGACAGGATCAGCTGCTCGGTGAAGTTCTTGCCGCCCACCCGCACAGGCTCGCCGGCCGGCTGTTGCGCGCGGGCGGGCGCGGTGCCCAGCAGCACGGCGGCAGCCGCCACGCCCACCACGGCGAACAGCCAGAACAGCCGGCGCTCCCAGTTTCGTTGCATTCCCATGTAATTCGACTCCTCAGTACGCCAGACCGCGGCGGCGCAGATAGATATGGCCGGCCGTGGCGAACAGCGCGTCCAGCAGCAGCGCGAGCAGCGCGGTGGCCGCGGCGCCCAGCAGCAGCAGCGGCTGGTTGTTCAGGTAGATGCCTGGGAAGATCAGCTCGCCAAGGCTGTTGGCGCCAATCAGGAACGAGAGCGGCACGGTGCCCACGTTGATCACCAGGCTGATGCGCACCCCGGCCAGGATCACGGGCAGCGCGTTGGGCAGTTCCACGCGCACCAGGCGCTGGCACGGCGTCATGCCAATGCCGCGCGCGGCCTCGCGCAGCGCCGGCGAGACGTTGCGCAGCCCTTCGTACGTATTCCGCACGATGGGCAGCAGCGACGCCAGCCACAGCGCCAGCACCGCCGGGCGCTCGCCAATGCCGAGCACCGCCAGCGCAAGCGCCAGCACGGCCAGCGACGGCACGGTATTGCCGATATTGAAGATCTGCATCAGGCGGTCCGCCCAGCGGCGCATGCAGGGCCGGCTCAGCGCGATGCCCGCCGGCACGCCGGTGACGAGTGCCATCGCCATCGAGATCGCGACCAGACGCAGGTGGTCGCCTACGTCGTAGAACAGACGCTCGTGATACTGATGGATCACATCCACACCAATCCACGCGACCAGACCGGCCAGCGCGGCGGCAATGACACCGCTCCAGGCCAATGCCCGGATGGTTTGCTTCGACATATTCCCCCTTTCCAACGCCGGGGGCGGCACCATGAGCATCAGGCGCCACTTCCCGGAAGCGGAAAACAAAAGGGCCGGCGGTAGTTCGGATGGGTGCCCGCCGGGGCCCGGTTCAGATTGCCTTGCCGCCATGACTGGCACGATTGCCAGCGGACGGACTTGTGGCTGCCACGCGAGGGGCGGGACAGCCTTGTGAAGGGGATTCGCGCGGTACAGCGGTGGGTGCGAATCGCCCGGTAGCGGCGCAATCGGATCAGTTCGATCCGGCTTGGCCAGTGGCGGCGACTGGTGTCGTTGTGGAAACGCGCTTCGGTGGGCGCCGCCGGTCAATCGGCCGTTGCTGGACAAGGGATCGCGGGGATTCCGGCACAAACCGGACCACAGCAATTTCCAGCAACGGATGACAAAGAGAGCGCTATTCTACACAACTTCTGTCAATCTGTCATCTTCGCGTTTTCCGAGATGGTTTCAGGCGCCTTCTTCGGCCATCTGGCGGCGATCTTTCGGCTTCTAAAACGCCGGCCAGTCCGTTGCAGCCATGCACTGACTGGGCGCTCATTTGCAACACGATTGGAACAATCTGTTGCCCGCCCGCCGTCTACCGCTTTGCCACCAAACCCCTACATTTACGGGTATGCAGAGACGGCCGAGGGCCGTCCGCCACAGGAGAAACCACAACATGGAAACCCGCACTCTCGCCACCGTTCCGGCCACCGCCCAGGAGACCGTTGAGCGCTCGCGCACCGTCGATCGCGTGGTGCGCGGCATTGCCACGTCCGATGGCGCCGGGGTGAAGCTCACCCGCGTGCTGACGCAGAACCTGCAACGCCGGCTGGACCCGTTCCTGATGCTCGACGCCTTCGGCACCGACAACAAGGACGACTACATCGGCGGCTTCCCCGATCACCCGCACCGGGGCTTCGAGACCATCACCTACATGCTGGCTGGCCGCATGCGTCACCGCGACAGCGCCGGCAATGAAGGGCTGCTCGAAGGCGGCGGCGCGCAGTGGATGGTGGCCGGCTCCGGCGTGGTGCACTCGGAACTGCCCGAGCAGGAAGACGGCCGCATGGAAGGCTTCCAGCTCTGGCTGAACCTGCCCGCCGCGGACAAGATGACCACGCCGTGGTACCGCGACATGCCGGCGGCGTCGATCCCGACTGTGGCGCTGCCTTCCGGCGGCACCGTACGCGTGCTGGCCGGCGCCTCCCACGGCGTGGCCGGGGCCATGACGCGTCCGGTCACCGCGCCGATCTACCTCGACGTGAACCTGCCTGCCGGGCAGACCTTCACGCAGGCAGTGCCGGCCGGCCATAACGCCTTTGTCTATGTGCATCAGGGCGAAGTGCGGATCGGCGATGCCGTGGTGGAAGCGCAGCGCATGGGCGTGCTCGACAACGCCGGCGGGGCCGATGGCGTGGTCGTGACCGCCACGCAGGATGCCCAGTTCCTGGTGATTGCCGGCCAGCCGCTGAACGAGCCGATCGCGCAGTACGGCCCGTTCGTGATGAACACGCAGGAACAGATCTACCAGACGCTGGCCGACTTCCGCGAAGGCCGTTTTGGCGTGGCAGCCAATGCCTGACCGGCGCTGATTTGCGCTAACCGACGCTAACCTCCTCCCCTGCCCCGGCCATGCGCCGGGGCCCTTGCTGACCGCTGCCCTGTCCTCGTGACAGCGCGGCGGTTTTTTCTTGCCCGCGTGCTCGGCACGCGACTTGCAACCTGCCTGTAACCGTTGTGGGGCATGGCCTGCGGCCGGAAACGGCCCGCCGAACCCCCGCGCACTTATATAATCCACTGCAAATTCCGGGCATCACGACACCATGATGATGACAACCTGCCGCGCGGCGATGCTGCGCCACGCACAGCCGCTGTCACGTGCCTGATCTCAACGTTGCTGCCACAACAATCCGAGCCGCCTCAGTGACATTACAACTCCCCCCCAGGCTGGCGCTTGCCCACATCACCAAGCGCTATCCCGGCGTGACCGCCAATGACGACGTGAGCCTCTCCGTCGCCCCCGGCGAGATCCACGCTGTTCTTGGCGAGAACGGCGCCGGCAAATCCACCCTCATGAAGATCATCTTCGGCGCGGTCCGTCCGGACGCCGGCGAGGTGCACTTCAACGGGGCGCCGGTCGCCATCGCCAGCCCGCACGATGCCCGCAACCTGGGCATCGCCATGGTCTTCCAGCATTTCTCGCTGTTCGACACGCTGACCGTGACCGAGAACATCGCGCTCGGCCTGCCGCCGAAGGAAGTCGGCGGGATGAAGCAACTGGCCGAACGCATCCGCGACACGGCGGCGCGCTACGGCCTGCCGCTGGAACCGAACCGCCACGTGCACACGCTGTCCGTGGGCGAGCGCCAGCGCGTGGAGATCGTCCGCGCGCTGCTGGCCCGGCCGCAACTGCTGATCCTGGACGAGCCCACCTCGGTGCTGACCCCGCAGGCTGTGGAGACGCTGTTCGTCACGCTGCGCCAGCTGGCCGAGGAAGGCACCAGCATCCTCTATATCAGTCACAAGCTCGACGAGATCCGCGCGCTGTGCCATCACGCCACCGTGATGCGGATGGGCCGGGTGACGGGCGTCTGCGACCCGCGCGCGGAAAGCGCGGCGTCGCTGTCGCGGCTGATGATCGGCGGCGAGCCGCCGCGCGAGGCCCGCGTGACCACCGAGCGCGGGCCGGTGCGGCTGGCCGTGCGCGACCTCTCGGTGCCGCGCGCCCACGCCTTCGCCACTGAATTGCAACAGATTGCGCTCGATGTGCATGCCGGCGAGATCGTCGGCATCGCCGGAGTGTCCGGCAACGGCCAGCAGGAACTGCTGGCGGCGCTCTCCGGCGAGGACCCGCGTGGCGCGGCGGGCAGCGTGCAGATCGACCAGCAACCGGTGGGCCGGCTCGACGCCGCCGCGCGCCGCCGCGTAGGGCTCGCCTTCGTGCCCGAGGAACGGCTAGGCCGGGGCGCGGTGCCGGGCATGAGCCTGTCGGCCAATACCCTGCTGTCGCACCAGACGCCGCCCTATGTGCGCGGCGGCATGGTGTCGCCGAAGGCGGCCGAGGGGCTGGCGGCCGGCATCATCAGCCGCTTCCGCGTCAAGGCCAGCGGGCCGGCGGCGCTGGCGCGCAGCCTGTCGGGCGGCAATCTCCAGAAATTCATCGTCGGACGCGAGATCGAAAGTGGTCCGAAAGTGCTGATCGTGGCGCAACCGACCTGGGGCGTGGACGTGGGCGCCGCCGCACAGATCCACAACGAAATCCTCGCGCTCAAGGCCACCGGCTGCGCCGTGCTGGTGGTGTCCGAGGAACTCGACGAGCTGTTCGGCCTGTGCGACCGGCTCCATGTGATGGCCAAGGGCCACCTGTCGCCGTCGATTCCCGTGGAATCGGCCACGCGCGAGCAGGTCGGCCTGTGGATGAGCGGCTTATGGGAGGGCGGGCCGGCCAGCGAACGGCCGCACGCCACCACGGAGGGGGCTAGCCATGGCTGATCTCCGCTCCCCGCTGACGCTGGCGCCGCGCGGCGCCCCGTCGCGCCCGATGGCCTATGCCTCGCCGCTATTCGCGCTGGTGCTGACGCTGCTGTTCGGCGCGCTGCTGTTCCTGGTGCTCGGCAAGGACCCGGTGGCCGCGCTCAAGGTGTTTTTGGTCGATCCGCTGAAAGACAAGCGCGCGATTGGCGAAGTGCTGCTCAAGACCGTACCGCTGGTGCTCTGCGCGCTGGGGCTGTCGGTCTGCTACCGGGCCAATGTCTGGAATATCGGCGCGGACGGGCAGCTGATCCTCGGCGGCATCTTCGCCGGGGCCGCCGTGCTCTATTTCGACACGCCGGGCCACACCATCTCCGGGCCGGCGGTGCTGGTCATTGCCGGGCTGGCCGGCATCGTCGGCGGCATGGCCTGGGCGGCCATCACCGCGCTGCTCAAGGACCGCTTCAACGCCAACGAGATCCTGGTCTCGCTGATGCTGACCTACATCGCCCAGCAGTTGCTGCTGTGGGCCGTCAACGGACCGCTGAAGGACCCGGCGGGGATGAACTTCCCGCAGTCGAAAGTGTTTTCGTCCGAGTTCCTGCTGCCGAACCTGCTGTCCGGCTCGCGGCTGCACGTAGGCTTTCTGGTCATGCTGGTGCTGGTGGCCGCGATGACGGTGTTCGTCTTCCGCAGCTTTGCCGGCTTCCGGCTCCAGGTGGGCGGCACTGCCCCGCTGGCGGCGCGCTATGCGGGGTTCTCGTCGCGCAAGGCGCTGTGGAGTGCGCTGATGATCTCGGGCGGCACCGCCGGGCTGGCGGGCGCGTTCGAGGTGACGGGGCCGATCGGACAGCTGCTGCCGTCGATCTCGCCCGGCTACGGCTTCACGGCCATCATCGTCGCCTTCGTGGGACGGCTGCATCCGGTGGGCGCCGTGTTCGGCGGCATCGTCATGTCGCTCTTCTATATAGGCGGCGAGATGGCGCAGTCGCGGCTGGGGCTGCCCTCGGCCATCGGCTGGGTGTTCCAGGGCATGCTGCTGTTCTTCCTGCTGGCGTGCGACACGCTGATCGACAACCGGCTGCGCTGGCGCGCCCGGGCCGCCTGAACCGGAGCCGATAACAATATGGAACAACTCGCTCCCCTGATCGCCACGGCGATCAACGCCGGCACCCCGCTGCTGCTGGCCGCGCTGGGCCTGCTCGTCAACGAGCGCGCCGGCGTGCTCAACCTCGGCGCCGAAGGCATGATGCTGGTGGCCGCCGCGTTCGGCTTCATGGTCGGCTACCAAACCCAGTCGCCGATGCTCGGCTTCGCGGCTGGCGCGCTGGCCGGCATGCTGATGGCTTCGCTGTTCTCGTGGCTGGCGCTGGTGCTGGCCACCAACCAGGTGGCCACGGGCCTGGCGCTGTCGATCTTCGGCACGGGCCTGTCGGCCTTCATGGCGCAGCGCTTCGTCGGCTACGCCATGCCCGCGCAGGCCAAGTCGGTGCCGTTCCTGGCCGACCTCCCGTTCGTCGGGCCGGCCTTCTTCCAGCATCACTGGATGGTGTATTTCAGCATTCTGCTATGTGCCGCGATCACCTGGTTCCTGTTCCGCACACGGGCCGGGCTGACGCTGCGCGCGATTGGCGAGTCCCCGGAGTCCGCCCATGCGCTGGGCTACCCGGTGCGCTGGATCCGCTTTGGCGCGCTGCTGTTCGGCGGCGCCTGCTGCGGGCTCGCGGGCGCCTACCTGTCGCTGGTCTATACGCCGATGTGGGTGGAGAACCTCGTCTCGGGCCGGGGCTGGATCGCGCTGGCGCTGACCACCTTCGCCACGTGGCGTCCGGGCCGGGTGCTGGTGGGTGCGTGGCTGTTCGGCGGCGTGACCATCCTCCAGTTCTATTTGCAGGGCATTGGCGTGTCGGTGCCGTCGCAGGTGCTGTCGATGTTGCCGTACGCGGCCACCATCGTCGTGCTGGCGCTGATTTCGCGGAGCCCGGCGTGGATCCGGCTCAATATGCCGGCCTCGCTGGGCAAGCCGTTCCGCCCGGGCAATGCCTGATGTTTCCGTTTTTTCGAGCCAACCAGTAGTCAAAACCAAACGCATCACAAGACGTTTTTCAAGGAGAGATCGATGATCGTGTCACGCAGGACCACCCTGGCAGCCCTGGCCGCCACCGCCGTACTGGCCCTGGCCGGCTGCGGCAAGAAAGAGGCCGACAAGCCGGCCGAGACGGCAGGCCCGGCCTCCGCGCCGGCAGCCGCCGCCAGCGAACCGCTCAAGGTGGCGTTCGTCTATATCGGCCCGGTGGGCGATGCCGGCTGGACCTTCGCCCATGACACCGGTCGCAAGGCGGTGGAAGCCAAGTTCGGCGACAAGGTGAAGACCTCGTTCGTCGAGAACGTGCCCGAGTCCGCCGCGGACGCCGAGCGCGTGTTCCGCGACCTGGCCAGCCAGGGCAACAAGCTGATCTTCGGCACCACGTTCGGCTATCAGGAATCGATGCTGAAGGTGGCCAAGGAATTCCCGGACGTGAAGTTCGAGCACGCCACCGGCTTCAAGACCGCCGACAACCTCGCCCAGTACGACGTACGCACCTATGAAGGCGCCTACCTGGCTGGCGTGGTGGCCGGCAAGATGAGCAAGTCGGGCAAGATGGGCGTGGTGGCGTCGGTGCCGATTCCCGAGGTCATCCGCAACATCGACTCGTTCGCGCTCGGCGCGCGCAGTGTGAACCCCAAGGCCACCGTCAAGGTGGTGTGGGTGAACAAGTGGTTCGATCCGGGCAAGGAGCGCGAGGCCGCCACCACCCTGATCGGCCAGGGCGTGGACATGCTGATGCAGAACACCGACTCCGCCGCCGTCGTCCAGACCGCGCAGGAGAAGGGCGTCTACGCGTTCGGCTGGGACAGCGACATGAGCAAGTTCGGCGAAAAGGCCCACCTGGCCGCCTCCGTCATTAGCTGGGGCGTCTACTACAACAAGGTGGTGGAAGACGTGCTGAACAAGCAGTGGAAGAACAGCACCACGTGGTGGGGCCTCAAGGAAGGCATGATCGACCTGAAGGGTTTCAACGCCGTGGTGCCGGATGACGTGAAGGCGCTGGTCGAGGAACGCAAGAAGGGGGTGATCGACGGCACCGCCCCGATCTGGAAGGGTCCGCTCAAGGACAACGCCGGCAAGGAACAGCTGGCCAAGGATCAGGTCGCCGACGACAAGTTCCTGCACGACATCAAGTTCTACGTGGAAGGCGTGGAAGGCAACGTGCCGGGCTGATCGCCGGTTTCAGGCCTGACTGACCGCCCCTCCGTCCGCTGCCTCGGGCGGAGGGGAACTTGAATCCCCCTGCATCGGCCCAAGTTATCCCTGCATGCGCACTGGCTGCGCGTGTTGCGCATGTTGCGTGTGGATAAGGAGGCCCATATGTGGAAGCGAATTTCGGCCCTATGGACGCTGGTGCGCCGCGACGGCCGCCTGCTCTGGTTCGCGCTGCGTCATCCCGACGCGCCCGCGTGGCTCAAACCCGCCGCGCTGGGGCTGGTGTTCTACGCCATCTCCCCGATCGACCTGATTCCCGATTTCATCGCCGGGCTCGGCATTGTCGATGACGTGGTGCTGATTCCGCTGGCCGTCCACCTGATCCTGAAGCGGCTGCCGCCGCACATCCTGCGGCAGGCGACGATGCGCGCCACCGCGACCACGATCCGGCCGCGCTGACGGCAACGTCTGTCCCGACTCAAGCCGCCGGCGTTCCGGCGGCTTTTTCGTCTTCGAAGCAGTGCCGCGCGAGTTCCACCAGCAGCAGTTCGGCCGTGGCGAGGTTGGTCGCGCACGGCACATTGTGGACATCGCACGCCCGGACCAGCGCGTTGATGTCCGGTTCATGCGGCTGCGGGGTCATCGGATCGCGCAGGAAGATCACCGCGGTCACCCGGCCCTCGGCCAGTTGCGCGCCGATCTGGAGATCGCCGCCCCACGGGCCGGACAGCATGCGCTCCACCTCGAGGCCGGTTTCAGCCGCGATGCGCCCACCGGTGGTGCCGGTGGCCAGCAGGTCGCAGCGCGCCAGCATCTCGCGGTGACGGCCGGCAAAGGCGACGATGTCGTCCTTCTTGTGATCGTGGGCGATCAGCGCGATGCGCGGCTTGCCCATCAGAACGTCCCCGGGTACGCGCCGCCGTCCAGCAGCACGTTCTGGCCCGTCATGTAGGCGGCCTGCTTGCTGCACAGGAACGCGCAGGTCGCGCCGAACTCGGCCGGCTCGCCAAAACGGCGCGAGGGGTTGGC
Organism: Cupriavidus sp. 10L43_2; assembly: GCF_056395265.1. Taxonomy (NCBI): domain Bacteria; kingdom Pseudomonadati; phylum Pseudomonadota; class Betaproteobacteria; order Burkholderiales; family Burkholderiaceae; genus Cupriavidus; species Cupriavidus sp. 10L43_2. The sequence goes on along the minus strand of NZ_JBFTJE010000005.1, from coordinate 16,446 downwards.
GGCGGCGCGCTTGGCGGCCACTTCCTCCACGCTCAGGCCGGCCTTCTTGGCGCCGCCTTCCATCGTCTTGAACAGGCGGTCCGTGTTGAACGGGCCGGGCAGCAGGTTGTTCACGGTCACGCCGTGCTGCGCCACTTCGCGCGCCAGGCCGGCCACGAAGCCGGTCAGGCCCGAGCGTGCGCCGTTGGAGAGACCCAGCACGTCGATCGGTGCCTTGACCGCGCCGCTCGTAATGTTGACGATGCGGCCCCACTTGCGCGCGATCATGCCGTCCACGGTGGCCTTGATCAGCTCGATCGGGGTCAGCATGTTGGCGTCGATGGCGGCGAGCCAGGCGTCGCGGTCCCAGTCGCGGAAATTGCCGGGGGGCGGGCCGCCGGCGTTGTTCACGAGGATGTCGAGGTCGCCGAGCTTGGCCACGGCGTCCAGCGCGAGCTTGCGGCCCTCGGGCGTGGTGATATCCGTGGCCACGGCCAGCACGCGGCGGCCGTATCGGGCACGCAGGTCGGCGGCGGCCTTTTCCAGCGCATCGGCGCCGCGCGCCACGATCACGACGTCCACACCTTCGGCCGCCAGCGCGTCGGCGCACGCAAACCCGAGTCCCTTGCTGGCGCCACACACCAGCGCATGCTTACCGCGCAGTCCGAAATCCATCGCTTGCTCTCCTTCCTTGGTTGCTAAAACCGGGCGCCGGCTCTTGATGCGGCGTCCCGGTTGCTCTCGAAAATATTCAGGCCCGGCGGCTCGACAACAAATACATGCCGCCCAGCACCAGCGTGCTGCCGGCGATCTGCCAGCCCGTGATCGGCTCGCCGAGCAGCCAGAAGGCCAGCAGCAGCGTCGACACCGGGCCGATCATGCCCGCCTGCGACGCCATCGGCGCCCCGATGCGCGCCACTGCGATCATCGTCAACGACACCGGCAGCACGGTACAGAACACCGCATTGATGAGTGACAGCCACATCACCGGGGCCGGCTGCGCCAGCGCTGCCAGCGGACGCCCCAGCGCCACATACTGCACCACGCAGCAGGCCGTGGACACGCACATCGCGTAGGCCACCAGCCGCAGCGAGCCGACGCGCTTGACCAGCTCGCCGCTCAGGATCAGGTACACACCATACGACAAGGCGCTGGCCAGCACCAGCGCGCCGCCAAGCCAGACTTGCGCGCCGCTCACGTCGAGGTCATGGGCGAACACCAGCACGATGCCGGCATAGGCCAGCAGCAGCGACATCCACTGCCGGGCGTGGATCGGCCGATGGAACACCAGCGCGGTGGTCAGCAGCACGAAGGACGGCGTCAGGAACAGGATCAGCCGCTCCAGGCCGGCGGTGATGTACTGCAGGCCGAGGAAATCGAGAAAACTGGACAGGTAATAGCCGATGAAGCCCAGGAAGACCACCCGGCCGCGATCGGCCCAGGACAGCGCCGGCAGCTTGCGTGCCTGCCACCAGCCGATGGCCATGAACAGCGGCACCGCGAACAGCATGCGCAGCGTGATGACCATGACGGCATCGACGCTATATCGGTACATCAGCTTGGCCACGATGGCCTTGGCGGAAAACAGCACGGCGCCGACGGCCGCGACGGCGAGCCCGTAGCGCTGCGGCGCGGGCAGCTCGGCGGGCGTGGACAGGGACTTCTGGGAAGCGGGCACGGGAGACGCAGGGTTCGGATGCCGGCCGCAGTCGCGAGGGGGTGACGCGGGGAAGACGCGGGGCCGGAACGCGTCGATTGTATGTCAAAAGGCGCAAGGCGCGCCGGGGTGCGGCGCGCGGCACCAGCGGCTTTCCCCTACAATGGCCCGCGCCGTCCTGGCGCCCTGCCATATAAAGAAACTAGAGAAATACGGAGACACCGAGCCATGCCCTTCCCGTTCGCCCGCGCCGTCCTTGCCACCGGCGTCCTGTTCGCCGCCGCGGCCACCCCCGCCGGCGCCGCCGATGCCTTCCCCGCCAAGCCGATCCGCTTCGTGGTGCCCTACGCCGCCGGCGGCACCACGGACCTCGTCGCCCGCACCGTCGGCCAACGCGTAGCCGAGAAGCTCGGCCAGCCGGTAGTGGTGGAGAACCGCCCCGGCGCAGGCGGCAACATCGGCATGGAAGCCGTGGCCAAGGCGCCTGCCGATGGCTACACCATCGGCTTCGGCGCGATTTCGACGAACGCGCTCAATCCCCACATCTACAAGCACGTGCCGTTCGACCCCCGCAAGGACTTCACGGCGATCAGCCTGCTGGGCACCTCGACCATCGTGCTGGAGGTCAGCGAAAGCCTGCCCGTGAAGACCGTGCCGGAGCTGATTGCCTATGCCAAGGCGCACCCGGGGCTGACTTATGCCACGGCGGGGACCGGCACGTCGATGCATCTGGCCGGCGCGATGTTCTCCCAGATGACCCAGACCGGCCTGACCCACGTGCCTTACAAAGGCAGCAGCCCGGCCATCAACGACCTGCTGGGCGGCCATATCCAGGTGATGTTCGATAACCTGCCCGCCTCGCTGCCCCATATCCAGGCGGGCAAGCTGCGCGCGCTGGCAGTGGCCGGCAAGACCCGCGCGCCGTCGCTGCCCAACGTGCCGACCCTGGCCGAGGCCGGCCTGCCCGGCTACGCCGTGGAGCCGTGGTTCGGCGTCTACGGCCCGGCTAACCTGCCAGCGCCGGTGGTGCAGGCGCTCAACGCGGCCTTCGTGGAGGCGCTGGCCCGCCCCGAGGTGCGCGACAAGCTGCAGCAGGCCGGCTTCAATCCGAAGGGATCGAGCGCGGCCGAACTCCAGACGCTGACGCTGACCGAGTACGAGCGCTTCGGCAAAGTGGCGAAGTCGGCGGCCATCACGGTGGACTAAGGCGGGACGAGATCAAAGGCGGGGCCCGGCGGCCCGGATGGTGGCGGAGATGGCCGCGTGGAGCGGGGCGGCATCCATTACAATCCCGCTGCATCGGGCGCCGCGCCGGCCTTGCCAGCCCCGCGCGCCCACCACCCTCCGCCGAGCCTGCCGCCGCCATGAAACAAGATCCGCGTTTCCCCAATCTGTTCATCCTCAATCACCCGCTGATCCAGCACAAGCTCTCGCACATGCGCGACAGGGACACGTCCACGCGCACGTTCCGCGAGCTGCTGCGCGAGATCACGCTGCTGATGGGCTACGAGATCACGCGCAACCTGCCGCTGACCACGCGCCGCATCGAGACCCCGCTGGTGCCGCTGGAAGCCCCGGTCATCGCCGGCAAGAAGCTGACCATCGTGCCGGTGCTGCGCGCCGGCGTAGGCATGAGCGATGGCCTGGTCGAGCTGATTCCGTCGGCCCGTATCGGCCATATCGGCGTGTACCGAGACGAACAGCATCGCCCGGTGGAGTACCTGGTGCGCCTGCCGGACGTGGAAGACCGCAGCTTCATCCTCTGCGACCCGATGGTCGCCACGGGCTATTCGGCCGCGCACGCGGTTGATGTGCTCAAGCGGCGCGGCGTGAAGGACGAAGCCATCACCTTCGTGGCACTGGTCGCCGCGCCGGAAGGCGTGGAAGTGTTCCAGAAGGCCCACCCGGGCGTGCGGCTATACGTGGCATCGCTGGACAGCCATCTGGACGAGCACGCCTACATCATCCCGGGCCTGGGCGATGCCGGCGACCGGCTGTTCGGCACCAAGAACTGATGTGAAATGTGAGGCGCTTGATGCGCCTCATACGCCATATTTAATGAGGATGGGCCGCGCTGAGCGGCCCTACTTCTTTCGCCCGCCGCCGCCCAGCAGGCTGCCCAGCACGCCACGGACCAGTTCCCGGCCGACTTGCGAGGCGAGCGTCCGGCCGGCGGACTTGGCCATCGATTCGAGGATGGAGTCGCCGCGGCCGGTCTTGCCGGTGCCCTTGGTCAGCGAGCCGAAGATTTCGCCGGCCCAGCTGCTACCGCCCTCCTCGGCCTGCGGCTGGGGAGTGCCGGGTTTCTGTGCCTGTGTCTGGCCATTGCCGGCGGTCGCCACGCTACCGCGCAGCTTCTCGTAGGCCGATTCCCGGTCCACGGTCTTCTCGTAGGTGCCGGCCACGAGCGAATTGGCGATCAGGGCCTTGCACTCGTCGGGCGTGGCCGGGCCGATGCGGCTGCCCGGGGGCAGCACCCATGCGCGCTCGGTGACGACTGGCGTCCCCTTGGCGTCCAGGCATGAGACCAACGCCTCGCCCACGCCCAGTTCGCCAATCGCCTGTTCGAGATTGAGCTTCGGATTGGGACGCATGGTCGTGGCGGCCACCTTCACCGCCTTCTGGTCGCGCGGCGTGAACGCGCGCAGCGCGTGCTGCACGCGGTTGCCAAGCTGGCCCAGGACGGTATCGGGAATATCTACGGGGTTCTGCGTCACAAAGTACACGCCGACACCCTTGGACCGCACGAGCCGCACCACCTGTTCGATCTTGTCCAGCAGCGCCTTGGGGGCGTCGTTGAACAGCAGGTGCGCCTCGTCGAAGAAGAAGACCAGCTTGGGCTTGTCGAGGTCACCGGCCTCGGGCAGCCGCTCGAACAGTTCGGACAGCATCCACAGCAGGAAGGTAGCGTACAGCCGGGGCGCATTCATCAGCTTGTCGGCGGCGAGGATGTTGACGACGCCCTGCCCCTTCTCGGTCTGGATGAAGTCCTCCAGGTTCAACATCGGCTCGCCGAAGAACTTGTCCGCGCCCTGCGACTCCAGCGCGATCAGCCCGCGCTGGATCGCGCCAATGGAAGCCGCCGAGATATTGCCGTACTCGGTGGTGAACTGGCTGGCGTTGTCGCCCACGTGCTGGAGCATCGCGCGCAGGTCCTTGGCATCGAGCAGCAGCAGGCCGTTGGCATCGGCAATGCGGAACACGAGGTTCAGCACGCCCTGCTGGGTGTCGTTGAGTTCGAGCATCCGCGACAGCAGCAGCGGCCCCATGTGCGAGACCGTCGCGCGCACCGGATGCCCCTTTTCGCCAAAGACATCCCAGAGCGTGGTCGGGCAGGCGCCCCAGACCGGTTCGGGCAGCCCGTGTTCCGCCAGGCGGGCCTTGAGCTTGTCCGATGGCTTGCCGACCTGGGATATGCCTGACAGATCACCTTTGACGTCCGCCATGAACACCGGCACCCCCAGCCGCGAGAAGCCCTGCGCCAACGTCTGCAGCGTGACGGTCTTGCCGGTACCCGTGGCGCCGGTGATGAGACCGTGCCGATTCCCCATCTCGGGCAGCAGGACGAGCTCGCAGTCGGCGTTCTTGGCGATGAGGATGGGGTCGGCCATGATGGTCTCGTGGTGATAGCGGCGGTATCCGGGATCGGAAGGCGGGGGCCGCGTGATAAAATCCTGCGCTGATTATAGCCAGCAAATTGGCACATCCATCACATGGCGTGGCCGCCAGAAGCGCCACCCAGCACGCTGCACCACAGCTATTCCGCCTCGGAGAGAATCATGGCCGGTCACTCAAAATGGGCCAATATCAAACACAAGAAAGCCGCCGCTGACGCCAAGCGGGGCAAGATCTGGACGCGCCTGATCAAGGAAATCACCGTCGCCGCCAAGCTCGGCGGCGGTGATGCCGACTCCAACCCGCGCCTGCGCCTGTCGATCGACAAGGCCATGGACGCGAACATGCCCAAGGACAACATCCAGCGCGCGATCCAGCGCGGCGTGGGTGGCCTGGAAGGCGCGAACTACGAGGAAATCCGCTACGAAGGCTACGGCCTGGCCGGCGCGGCGATCATCGTCGACTGCCTGACCGACAACCGTACCCGTACCGTGGCCGAAGTCCGCCACGCGTTCTCGAAGCACAACGGCAACATGGGCACGGAAGGCTCTGTGGCCTTCATGTTCACCCACTGCGGCCAGTTCCTGTTCGCGCCGGGCACGCCCGAGGACAAGCTGATGGATGCCGCGCTCGAAGCCGGCGCCGATGACGTGCTGACCAACGACGACGGCTCGATCGAAGTGACCTGCCCGCCGAACGACTTTTCGACGGTCAAGTCCGCCCTCGAAGCGGCCGGTTTCAAGGCCGAGCTGGCCGATGTGGTGATGAAGCCGCAGAACGAGGTGAGCTTCACCGGCGACGACGCGGTCAAGATGCAGAAGCTCCTGGACGCCCTGGAAAACCTGGACGACGTACAGGAAGTCTTCACCAACGCGGTGATCGAGGACTAAGTCCTCCGCCGCGCCCCATGGCGGCAGCCCGGCCCCGGCCAGCTGCCGCTTTTCGCATGCGTTTCTTTTCTGGCAGTGGATCATGAAAGTATTGGTTGTCGGTTCGGGCGGACGTGAGCACGCGCTAGCGTGGAAAATGGCCCAGTCCCCCAAGGTGCAAGTGGTGTACGTGGCGCCGGGTAACGGCGGCACGGCGCTCGACAAGCGCCTGCAGAACGTGCCGCTGACCGATCCCGAGGTGCTCGCCGCCTTCGTGGAGCGCGAAGGGGTGGCGTTCACCGTGGTCGGCCCCGAGGCCCCGCTGGCCGCCGGCATCGTCGACGTGTTCCGCGCCCGTGGCCTGCGCATCTTCGGGCCCACCCAGGCCGCCGCCCAGCTGGAGTCCTCCAAGGACTTCGCCAAGGCGTTCATGCATCGCCACAACATCCCCACGGCTGCCTACCAGACGTTTGCCGATGCGGCCGGCGCGCACGCCTATATCGACGCCCAGGGCGCCCCTATCGTGATCAAGGCCGATGGCCTGGCCGCCGGCAAGGGCGTGGTCGTGGCGATGACGCTGGAAGAAGCGCACGACGCCGTCGACATGATGCTGGCCGACAACAAGCTCGGCGATGCCGGCGCGCGCGTGGTCGTCGAGGAATTCCTGGAAGGCGAGGAAGCCAGCTTCATCGTGCTGGTGGACGGCAAGAACGTGCTGGCCCTGGCCACCAGCCAGGACCACAAGCGCCTGCTGGACGCCGATGCCGGCCCCAACACCGGTGGCATGGGCGCTTACTCGCCCGCCCCGGTGGTCACGCCGGCGCTGCACGCCCGCGCGCTGCGCGAGATCATCATGCCGACCGTGCGCGGCATGGAAAAGGATGGCATCACGTACACCGGCTTCCTGTACGCCGGCCTGATGATCGACAAGGACGGCAACCCGAAAACGCTCGAGTTCAACTGCCGCATGGGCGACCCGGAGACGCAGCCGATCATGGCGCGCCTGAAGACCGACCTCGTGGACGTGATGGAAGCGGCCGTGGACGGCAAGCTCGACCAGGTGGAACTGGACTGGGACCGCCGCACCGCGCTGGGCGTGGTGATGGCTGCCTACAACTACCCGGAAGAGCCCCGCAAGGGCGATGCCATCACCGGCATTCCCGCCGAGACGGCCGAGGCCGTGACGTTCCACGCCGGCACCACGCTCAAGGACGGCACCCTGCTGACCTCGGGCGGCCGCGTACTCTGCGTGGTGGGGCTGGCTGACACCGTCAAGGCCGCGCAGCGCGCCGCCTACGCGGCCGTTGAGCAGATCCGCTTCGACGGCGCGCAGTTCCGCACCGACATTGGCTACCGCGCCATCAAGCGCTGATGCGCGCGCCGGACACCCGCGCGCCACGTTCCAAGGCGCGGCGGGAGTCCAGCCGGTACAATCATGACAGCGCCATGACGGCCGCGCCCTCCGGGCGGCGGCCGTCGCGCTACCGGCCCATCCGATTCCGCCCATCATGATCGACTCCCAGGCAGTCCGCGCCTACCTGCTCGGCTTGCAAGACCGCATCACCGACGCCATCGCCGCCGTGGACGGCCAGCCATTCCTGACCGACGAATGGGAAAAGCCGCCGACCGAGCGCCTGCGCGGCAGTGGCCGCACCCGCATTCTGGAAGGCGGCGCCGTGATGGAACGCGCCGGCGTGGGCTTCTCCCACGTGCGCGGCGACACCCTGCCCCCCTCGGCCAGCGCCAACCGGCCCGAACTGGCCGGGCGCAGCTTCGAGGCCATGGGCGTCTCGCTGGTGTTCCATCCGCGCAATCCGTACGTGCCGACGGTGCACATGAACGTGCGCTGCTTCGTGGCCGTGAAGCCCGATGCGGACCCGGTCTGGTGGTTCGGTGGCGGCATGGACCTGACGCCGTACTACGGCCACACTGATGACTGCGCGCACTTCCACCGCACCTGCAAGACTGCGCTGGCACCGTTCGGCGACGACCTGTACCCGCGCTTCAAGCAGTGGTGCGACGAGTATTTCTTCCTGCGCCACCGGGGCGAGGCACGCGGCATCGGCGGGGTGTTCTTCGACGATTTCGCCGCGCTGGGCTTCGATCGCAGCTTCGCGATGATGCAATCGGTCGGCGACGCCTTCCTCGACGCCTACCTCCCTATCCTCGAAACCCGCAAGGACACGCCCTACGGCGCGCGCGAGCGCGACTTCCAGGCCTACCGGCGCGGGCGCTATGTGGAATTCAACCTGGTATTCGACCGCGGCACGCTGTTCGGCCTGCAATCGGGCGGCCGCGCCGAATCCATCCTGATGTCGATGCCGCCGCAGGTAACCTGGCGCTACGACTGGCAACCCGAGCCGGGCAGCGCGGAGGCCGCGCTGTACACCGACTTCCTGCCGGCACGCGAGTGGGCCTGACGGCGAGTGTGATGACTGTTCCCGAAGATTCCCGCACCACCGATCCCGCCCCGTCCACCGGCCGCCCGTACCGCCTGGGTATCCTGGGCGGCACTTTCGATCCGCCGCATCGCGGCCATGTCTCGCTGGCGCAGCTTTGCATCGACCATCTGGCGCTCGACGAGCTGGTCTGGATCCCGACCGGGGAGTCCTGGCAGAAGGGCGACCATGTGACGCCCGCCGCCGACCGCTTCGCCATGACCGAGCTGGCCGCCGCCACGCTGGACAGCCCGCGCGCCAAGATACGAGTCAGTCGCATGGAGGTGGACCGGGCCGGCCCGAGCTATACCATCGACACGGTGCGCCACCTGCGCGACGAATACGCCCCGGATACCTCCATGGCCTGGCTGATGGGCGCCGACCAATTGCTGCGCCTGCACACCTGGCACGGCTGGGAGGCATTGTTCGAACAAGTGCACCTGTGCATCGCCACCCGCCCCGGTTTCGACCTCGCCGCGCTGGACGGTCCGGTGCTCGCGGCGATGAACCAGCGGCTGGCGGACACGCACCTGATACAATGCACGCCCTCCGGCCGGATGTGGATCGACCAGACCCTTGCCGTCGATCTTTCCTCCACCGGCCTGCGCCAGCGCCTGGCTGAGGGCCAGGCGGCGGATGACCAACTGCCTGCCGGCGTGGCACACTACATCGCGAGTCGCGGGTTATACCGCAATCCCTGACCGGCTCGCCCCTATCCCGAACGAAGCTGAACAAGAAAGACACCATGGATATTCGTAAACTGCAACGCGCCATCGTCGACGGGCTCGAGGATGTCAAAGCGCAGGACATCAAGGTGTTCGACACCACTCACCTGACCGAACTATTCGACCGGGTGGTGATCGCCAGCGGTAGTTCGAACCGCCAGACCAAGGCGCTCGCCGCCTCTGTGCGGGATACGGTGAAGGATGCCGGCGGCCATATCATTGCCGTCGAGGGCCTGGAGACGGGCGAGTGGGTGCTGGTGGACTGCGGCGACGCCGTGGTGCACATCCTCCAGCCGCAACTGCGCCTGTACTACAACCTCGAGGAAATCTGGGGCGACAAGCCGGTGCGCGTGAAGCTGACCGGCGCCAGGAGCCTGGCCAAGGCCAGCGAGCCGATGGACGACGACGAAGCCGAGGCTTCGGCGCCGGCACCGCGCTCGCGCCGTGCCTCGAGCCTGCGCCCGGCGCTGGCCAAGCTGCCGGAAGGCATGAAGGAGCCTTCGCCGCCGATGGGCCACGAGGACACCGATCCGGACGCCATCGCCACGATCCGCAAGCCGGTGCGCAAGACCAGCACCGGCGCCGCCACCAAGACGGCGGCTGCCAAGACGCCGGCCCGCAAGTCCCCGGCCGTGAAGGCGCCGGCCCGCAAGGTGGCGACCAAGACTGCCGCCAAGGCCCCCGCACGCAAGGCGCCGGCCGCCAAGAAGGCTGCGACCAAGACCGCCGCGCCGCGCAAGCGCTCGGCCTGAGTCGACTGCGTCGACTTAAGCCGTTCGCACCGATCCACCCGGTATCGCCAGATCGCCCATGCAACTCGTGATCGTGGCCGTCGGCCACAAGATGCCCGGCTGGATCGAAACCGGCTTCGGCGAGTATGCCAAGCGCATGCCGCCGGAGCTGCGCATCGAACTTCGCGAAGTCAAGCCGGAAGCCCGTTCGTCGAGCAACAACGCCGCCACGGTGATGCAGCGGGAAGCCGCGCGCATCGACGCCGTGCTCGGTTCGCTGTCCAAGCAGTGCCGGATCGTTGCGCTCGATGAACGCGGGCGCGACTTCACCACGGTGCAGCTGGCCGACCAGCTGACCGGCTGGCAGCGCGAAGGCGGCGACGTGGCTTTCCTGATCGGCGGCGCAGACGGGCTCGACCCGGCCCTCAAGGCACGCGCCACCACCCTGATCCGGCTCTCCAGCCTGACGCTGCCCCACGGCATGGTGCGCGTGCTGCTGGCCGAACAGCTCTACCGCGCCTGGTCCGTCACGCAAAACCACCCGTATCACCGGGTCTGAGTTCCCGCCGCCGACGGTTACAATCGCCGCATCGATTTTCCCGATGCGCGCCGTGACCCACGACCTCCTCTACCTCGCCTCCCAAAGCCCGCGCCGCCGCGAACTGCTGACGCAGCTCGGCGTCTCCCATGAACTGCTGCTCGCCGATGACGACGAGGATGCCGAAGCGCTCGAAGCCGTGCTGCCCGGCGAGACGCCCGACGCCTACGTGCAGCGCGTCTGCGCGCTCAAGGCCGAAGCCGCCCTGCGCCGCCGCGAGCGCCGCGCCCTGCCCGACCATCCGATTCTGACCTCCGACACCACGGTATGCCGGGGTGGCGACATCCTGGGCAAGCCGGCCGACCCGGACGATGCCGCCGCGATGCTGGCCGCGCTCGCCGGCACCACCCACCGCGTGCTGACCGCCGTGACCGTGGTTTCCACGCTCGGCCAGCGCCATGCGCTGTCGATCTCGCACGTCACTTTCCGGCCGATGAACGCCGCCGAGATCGCCCGCTACGTGGCCAGCGGCGAGCCGCTCGGCAAGGCTGGCGCGTACGGCATCCAGGGCCGCGCGGCCGAGTTTGTCGAACGAATCGACGGCAGCTATTCGGGTATCATGGGCTTGCCCTTGTTCGAGACCGCGGCCCTGCTGCGCGAGGCCGGGCTGCGCTTCTGAGCGCCCCGTCCCGCAGCCATCCCGCCCGGCGCCGAACGACAACAACAAGCCGCCGACAACACGGCAGCGCGCATCCATCGCTATGACTGAAGACATCCTCGTCAACATCACGCCGCAAGAGACGCGCGTTGCCATCGTGCAGCAGGCCGCCGTGCAGGAACTGCATGTCGAGCGCACGCTGACGCGCGGGCTGGTTGGCAATATCTATCTCGGCAAGGTCGTGCGCGTGCTCCCGGGCATGCAATCCGCATTCATCGACATCGGCCTCGAGCGCGCGGCCTTCCTGCACGTGGCCGACATCTGGCATCCGCGCGACCCCGACAAGAACGGCGCCCCGCCGCTCGCCATCGAAAAGACGCTGTTCGAGGGCCAGGCCCTGATGGTGCAGGTCATCAAGGACCCGATCGGCACCAAGGGGGCGCGGCTGTCCACGCAGATCAGCATCGCCGGCCGGACGCTGGTGTACCTGCCCCAGGACCCGCATATCGGCATCTCGCAGCGCATCGAGGGCGAGGTGGACCGCGAGGCGCTGCGCGCCCGCGTGCAGGGGCTGGTGCCGCGCGACGAGCGTGGCGGCTTTATCGTGCGGACCATCGCCGAGGAAGCCAGCGACGACGAGCTCGGCAACGACATCGCCTACCTGCGCAAGATCTGGGCGTCGATCCGCCTGAACGCGACCACCCAGCCGGCCACCAGCCTGCTGTACCAGGACCTGAACCTGGCCCAGCGCGTGCTGCGCGACTTCATCAACGACGCCACGGGCGTGATCCAGATCGACTCGCGCGAGAACTACCAGAAGCTGGTGGAGTTCGCCCAGGAGTACACCCCGGCCGTACTGCCCCGGCTCTCGCACTACACCGGCGAGCGGCCGATCTTCGACCTGTTCAACATCGACGCCGAGATCGAGAAGGCGCTGTCGCGGCGGGTGGACCTGAAGTCCGGCGGCTACCTGATGATCGACCAGACCGAGGCGATGACGACGATCGACGTCAACACGGGCGGCTACGTCGGCGCCCGCAACTTCGACGACACGATCTTCAAGACCAACCTCGAGGCCGCGCACACCATCGCCCGGCAACTGCGGCTGCGCAACCTCGGCGGCATCATCATCATCGACTTCATCGACATGGAGAACGTGGAGCATCGCGACGCGGTGCTCTCCGAGCTGAAGCGCGCGCTGTCCCGTGACCGCACCCGGATCACCGTGAACAGCTTCTCGCAGCTCGGGCTGGTGGAGATGACCCGCAAGCGCACGCGCGAGTCGCTGGCGCACGTGCTGTGCGAGCAGTGCCCGGTCTGCACGGGCAAGGGCCAGGTCAAGACGCCGCGCACGGTCTGCTACGACATCCTGCGCGAGATCATGCGCGAGTCCCGCCAGTTCAATCCGCGCGAGTTCCGCATCCTGGCCTCCCAGGAAGTGATCGATCTGTTCCTCGAGGAAGAAAGCCAGCATCTGGCGATGCTCAACGACTTTATCGGCAAGCCGATCTCGCTCCAGGTGGAATCCACGTTCCATCAGGAACAGTACGACATCATCCTGATGTAAGTGCATTGGGCGTCACGCGCCCAATGCCTCACCCCGCAGACATTCACCCCTCACTCTCCCGCCCAGCGTCATCGTTCTGTCATCCACTCCCCCCAGAATGCGCCAAGTCATTCAAGCAAGGGAGTCGACATGACGCATGCAATCGAAGTCCGCGGACTTAGCAAATCATTCCGCGCGGACCGCAAGGCGCTTGACGATGTCACGCTGCACGTCGCGCCGGGAGAAATGGTGGCCCTGCTGGGCGCCTCGGGATCTGGCAAGTCCACGCTGCTGCGCCATGTGGCCGGTTTCGTGTCCGGCGATGCTGGCGAGATCCTGGTCAATGGCCGATCCATCCAGCGCCATGGCCGCCTGGCTGGCAACGTGCGCAAGGTGCGCGCCGAAATCGGCTTTGTTTTCCAGCAGTTCAATCTGGTGGGCCGCCTGCCGGTGATCACCAACGTCCTCGTCGGCATGCTCACCCGCATCCCGGCCTGGCGCAGCCTGTTCCGCCTGTTCAAGGCCGATGAAGTGCAGGCCGGCCTCGACGCCCTCGCCCAGGTTGGTATAGACGACTATGCGTTTCAGCGTGCCTCCACGCTCTCCGGCGGCCAGCAGCAGCGCGCCGCCATCGCACGGACGCTGGTGCAGAACGCCAAGGTCATCCTGGCCGACGAACCGATCGCCTCGCTCGACCCGGAATCGTCGCGCCGCGTGATGACGCTGCTCTCGCAGATCAACCGCACCCGCAAGGTGGCCGTGGTGGTGTCGCTGCACCAGGTGGACGTGGCCATGCGCTACTGCCCCCGCGTGGTGGCGCTGCGCCAGGGCAAGGTGGTCTACGACGGCCCGTCCGCCGCACTCACCCCGGGCATGCTGCGCGACCTGTACGGCACCGAGGCCGAGGAACTGCTCCACGACTCGGTTCCCGACGAAGCCGACACCGCCAGCGGCATGCCGGCGCCGGCCATGGTCACGATGAATCTCGCGGCCGCCTGATCGCCACCGCGCCCCCCTTTTCGCTTTCCCGCTGTATTGCCGTCATTTGCCGTTATCCACAACGACTCATCCGAAACGGAGTCACACATGCTTCGCAGAACCTTTCTCGCCGTGGTCGCCTCGGGCGTCGTGGCCCTGCCCGCTTACGCCCAGGACGCCAAGACCCTGAACATCGGCTTTATCTCGACGGAATCGTCGTCGAACCTGAAGACCGCCTGGCAGCCGCTGATCGACGACCTGAGCAAGGCGCTCGGCGTGCAGGTCAAGCCGTTCTTCGCCTCCGACTACGCCGGCATCATCGAGGGCATGCGCTTCAACAAGGTGCAGCTCGGCTGGTTCGGCAACAAGTCGGCCATGGAAGCCGTGGACCGCGCCAACGGCGAGGTGTTCGCGTCCGTGATCGACAAGGACGGCAACCCGGGCTACTGGTCGCTGCTGGTCGTGCGCAAGGACAGCGACCTGAAGACGGTGGAAGACGTGATCAAGCGCGGCAAGGAACTCTCCTACGGCGCCGGCGATCCGAACTCCACCTCGGGCACGGCCGTGCCGGGCTACTACCTGTGGGCCGCCCACAAGGTGGAGCCGAAGACGCTGTTCAAGGCCGTGCGCATCAGCAACCACGAGACCAACCTGCTCTCCGTGCTGAACAAGCAGGTGGACGTGGCCGTGAACAACACCGAGAACTTCGAGCGCTATCGCATCAACACGGGCAAGAACGCCTATGACGAGGTGCGCGTGCTGTGGAAGAGCCCGCTGATCGCCGCCGACCCCATGGTCTACCGCAAGGACCTGCCGGCCGAGACGAAGAAGAAGATCCAGGACTTCTTCGTCAACTACGGCAAGGGTGCCGACGCTGCGCGCGAGAAGCAGATCCTGACCACGCTGACCTACCAGGGCTTCCGCGTCTCGTCGGACGCGCAGCTGCTGCCCATCCGCCAGATCGAGCTGGCCAAGCAGAAGTCCAAGATCGAGACCGACACCACGCTGGCCGCCGCCGACAAGGAAAAGCAGCTGGCTGACGTATCGCGCCGCCTGGCCGAGATCGACAAGGCCATCAGCGCCCAGTAAGCCGTACCCCGCCCAGGGCCGATGGCGCGTTGCCATCGGCCTTGCGCCATCTTCACCGTATTCCATCCGATGCCCCCCATGACCGCCACCGCCAAGCCCGGCCTCCCGCCCCCGTCCCCCGCGCCGCACAGCAACGTCCGCCCGCCGCGCACCTCGCTGTCCATGATGCTGGTCTGGGCGATCGTGCTGGCCTTGCTCGCCATGTCCTGGCAAGGCGCCGACATGCGCCCGATGGACCTGCTGCGCGACTCCGGCAACATGGCGAAGTTCGCCGCCGACTTTTTCCCGCCCAATTTCCGCGACTGGCGCAACTACCTCGACGAGATGCTCGTGACCGTGCAGATCGCGCTCTGGGGTACCGCCATCGCCGTGTTCATGGCCGTGCCGCTCGGCCTGCTGTGCTCCGCCAATATCGTGCCGGTGTGGGTCTACCAGCCGGCGCGCCGCATCATGGACGCCTGCCGCGCCATCAACGAGATGGTCTTCGCGATGCTGTTCATCGTGGCCGTGGGCCTCGGCCCGTTCGCCGGCGTGCTGGCGATCTGGATCCACACCACCGGCGTGCTGGCCAAGCTGTTCGCCGAAGCCGTGGAAGCCATCGACCCGCGTCCCGTGGAAGGCGTGCGCGCCACCGGCGCCGGCCCGATCGAGGAGATCGTCTACGGCGTGATCCCGCAGGTACTGCCGCTGTGGCTGTCCTTCGCGCTGTACCGCTTCGAGTCGAACGTGCGCTCGGCGTCGGTGGTCGGCATCGTCGGCGCCGGCGGCATCGGCACCGTGCTCTGGGAGATCATCCGCAGCTTCCAGTACGCGCAGACCTGCGCGGTGATGATCATCATCATCCTGTTCGTCACCGGCATCGACATCGTGTCCGCCCAGATCCGCAAGGTGCTGGTATGAGCGCGGACCGCCTGACCCTGGCACGCATCGAGACGCTGTTCGCCAACCACGGCAAGGACTGGTATGGCGGCGAGGCGATCAGCCAGACCGCCCACGCGCTGCAGTGCGCGCAGCTGGCCGAGCAGGCCGGCGAGCCGGCGGCGCTGGTGGCTGCCGCGCTGCTGCACGACGTGGGCCATCTGATGCTGGCCGAGAGCAGCACCACCGACATGCGCCACCAGGAGGCCGCCGCGCAGGCGCTGGCCGACCTGTTCGGCGCGGAAGTGACCGAGCCCGTGCGCCTGCACGTGGCCGCCAAGCGCTACCTGTGCGCGGTGGACCCGGCCTACTTCGCCACACTCTCGCCGGCCTCGGTCCACAGCCTGGCCCTGCAGGGCGGCCCGTACGACGCCGCGCAGGCAGACGCCTTCATCGCCAGCCCGCACGCCGAAGCGGCGGTGCGGCTGCGCCGCTACGACGATCTGGCCAAGGTAGTGGATTTGCCGACGCCGGCGCTGGCGCACTATCTGGACATCGCCGCCGGCTGCGCACGGCACGCGTAAGCCACGCGCCCATGGAAAAATGCCCGGGAGTCTGAACTGCACCCCAAAAGTTGGACACCAACTTTTGGGGTGTTTTCATGTATCGGTACTCGGAGCAGTTCAGGCTGACAGTTATCCAGAGCTACCTGGACGGTCAGGCAGGCTATGGTGAGATCGCCAAACGCCATGAAATAGACAGCGG